>CAJMEC010000009.1 GCA_905212345.1 uncultured Sutterella sp.
CCGCCGGCAAACGATCCCTTTGCGGCAGTGAAATGACGCGCTTGACCACATGATCAACCGCCCATTGAAGGTTAACTGCGGTCGGTCGAGTCGCAATCAACTCACTTCTGACCTCATGAATAAAATCATCGCTTGCGTTATCGCGTATGGCCAACACAAGCGCCCAAACTGCAGCAATACCAATCAAGGGCGCCCCCCTGACTTTCATGGTCGCAATAGCATCTCGCACTTGTTGCCAATCATCAAGCCTTTCCTTTTTAAACTCAAAAGGCAACTTGGTCTGATCAATAATTCCTACAGCTTGACCATGTTCAATTGACCAAATCGTACGGGTGGGGATGCCGTTGACTTTCATATGAAATTCCCTGAAACGAGCTCTTGTTGAAAAAGAAGCTTCTTTCCCCTGTCAAACAAGGGAATTGAAGGATATTTTTTAATTTTAGCAAAGCCTCTCTTATCGCTTTAAGCAAAGTCGATTGGAGAAGCAATATTTTCTTACGGAAAAATAGGGAGTTAGGGCTTTTTTGAGTAAAATTGAGGGGTTAATTTTTGCTCGAAAGATTCTCTAATGGATACGTCCCACCAATTACGTGCAGCTTTGGCTCCTGAGAGTATCGCCGTTATCGGCGCCAGTGATCGTGAAGCCTCTCGAGGAGCGCCGCTGTGGAAAAACCTAATCAGTGCCGGTTTTAGCGGGAGAATTTATCCTGTCAACCCCAAATACCGTTATTTGGGGGATATTCCTTGCTATCCAAGTATCAAAGCTATTGAAGACCATGTTGATCTGGCGATTTTGACCGTACCTACGAAAAGCATTGAGAGCGTTCTGGAAGATGTCGCCTCTCATGGCACTCGTTGGATAGCACTCGCCCCCAGTGACGCCTCCGTCACATCAGATTCGAATTGGCAAGCCAATATCGTCAATAAGGCTCACGCTTTAGGGCTTCGGTTAATCGGAACCGACTGTCTGGGTATTATGCGCCCCAGCATGAAATTAAATGCCAGTTATTGGTCAGAGCTTCCGTTAGCCGGGAATGTCGGTTTTGCCGCTCAATCTGGCGTTATCGGCACGTCTCTGCTGGCAACCAAACGAATTCGGGATATTGGTTTCTCAACGCTAATTAACACCGGTGATGAAATCGATGTTTCAATGAGTGAAATCGTTGATTTTCTTGCTCAAGATAAAGAAACCGGTGTTATCGTTTTGCACATTGAGGGGATCCGAAATCCCAGAGAATTCTTTTCGGCTGTTCGAGAAGCTGCCAAACATAAACCTGTCATTGTCTTACGCGGCGGGAAAAGCCTTCAGGCCTCGCAACTTCTGGCCAGCAGAATGGGTGTGCCTGCCGGCGATGACAAGGTCTTTAATGCCCTGTTGGAACGAGCCGGCGCCATCCGAGTCTACGGTCTCGAAGAGATGCTTTCTGCAATTGAAATTTTTTGCCAAAAACGTCTCCCCCGCAGCAATCGCATAGGCATCATCAGTAACGGTAGCGGATTCGGAGTTCTCGCCGCTGACGCCGCCTCCGCATGTGAGGTAAAAATTGCCACTCTGAGCCGAACAACAACGGAAAAGTTACACAAGATTTTCGACAATCCGCTTCCGATGACCAATCCCGTCGACTTGTGGGCTGACGCTGATCCCAGACGAATAAAGCTAGCAGTCGATGCTTTAAATAAAGATGAGAATGTCGACGCCATTATCATCGTGACGGCTCCGACATTTGCTGCGCCACTTGAACGCGTTTGCGATGCCATCGCCTATGCAACAGATGCCAGCTATAAACCCATCATTACCGCTTGGATTGGAGAGTCTCAAACCATTGCAGCTAAAAAGCGGCTCAAAGACCATCCTATTACTGTTTTAAAAAGCCCCGAAAGCGCCATAAAAGCGTTTTCATGGATGGCTCATTACGCCCAATCACGACGTTATCTAGCCGCAACAATCGCCTCTGAAAGCGGCCCATTGCCTGCAGATGAAAGAGCTATCAGAGACATACTGGAAGCAAATAAAAGCAATGAGTGTTACAGCTTAAATGAGTTGCAAACAAAGAAGCTATTGGCTTGCCTAGGCTTAACAGCTGCCACCGGTATTCTTGTGCAGTCCCCGATTGAAGCGGTTAATGCTGCTAAAAATTTAGGCTTTCCTGTTGTTATCAAAGCAATTGCCAAGGGCGTAATACATAAAAGTAACGTCGGCGGAGTCGCGCTCGACCTCAAAACTGAAGAGGAAGTTTTGAAAGTCAGCCAAAAGATTTTGGAAAACGTAAAAAATAGAGCCCCTTACGCTCAATTAGACGGACTGTATATTCAGCGTTACATCCGTCAACCTCATGGGCGGGAAGTCAAAATTACCGTTCATACAGACTCCCGCTTCGGCCCAGTTATAAGCTTTGGCGCAGGCGGTCATATGGGAGACATCTATAAGGACGATGTCTGTGAACTGCTTCCACTGACCAAACCATTGGCTGCCGCGCTCATCGAAAAGCCGACCGTAAGCACTTATCTCGGTGACTTCCGAGGTATGCCTGCTGCCAATAAGGAAGCTCTGGCTCAAATTCTGATGAGAATTTCCAAACTCGTCACCGATTTCCCGCTTATACGCGATTTGACCATTGATCCGCTTTTAGTCGATGAAGGCGGCTGTATCGTGTTGGATGCTCATATTGGAATATCTCCCAATAATTTAGACAAAGACGCCTTGGCCTCCCACTTGACGTTAGCTCCGGAGCCGTCTATCGATTCTGCATGGCGAGACATCAAAGGTGGACAGGTATCACTTCGAAGCATCCACGCCCAAGACTATGATTGTCTTCGTGAATTCTTAAAGCGACTTTCGCCTCAAACAACCTACTTGCGGCTGCACATTTCTTCCAATGAGTTAGCAAGAGAAAAATTGATTGAACTCACCAATATCGATTACAACAGAGAAGTTGCGATTGTTGCCTGTGACACCGAAGAACCAGATCTCATTCACGGTGTCGCTCGTTTCAAACGAATGCCTGGTACATCATTTGCAGAGTTCGGTGTAGTTGTTGAAGATGATTGGCAACGACGCGGCTTGGCTTCATTACTCATGAAAGAGCTTATCGAACAAGCAAAAATAATGAAACTTACCGTGCTCATCGGCTATGTTTTGCGCGGCAATGACGGTATGTTCGCATTAATGGATTCGCTCGGATTTATCCGCCATGAGGATGAAACACTTGACGATGCTTTCGTTGTCTACACGCTGAATTTAGAGTGAGGAAATATGTCCGATTTAACTGTCAGTGTTCAAAGCGGTATTTGTCATTTAGTAATTTCGCGCCCGGCTAAACGCAACACGATTGATGCGACAACATGTTTGAGTTGGGTGAAGGTTTTGGCACAAGCTCAAAAAGATGAGGCTGTTCGCTGTGTAGTCGTAAGCGGTGAAGAGACTGTCTTTTGCGCCGGCGCAGATCTTCAAGAATCATTACACAGAGATGAAAAGATTCAACAAGCCTATGACGCGCTCATTGAATCGATGATCGCTTTTGATAAACCGATTTTAGCTGCAGTTCAAGGTCCCGCTGTTGGTCTTGGCGTAGCCATTCTTTGCTTCTGTGACATGGTTTACTGCGGTGAGAAAAGCCTTTTTTCAGTCCCCTTCACTGCTTTAGGTCTAACGCCGGAATTCGGGCTGACATTTAGCCTTTGTGAAAAAGCAGGCTTTAAAAAAGCGATGGAAAAATTATTGCTTAGTGAACCAATTTCCGCTTTTGAAGCACTCCAAATGGGAATTGTCACCTCTGTTTTTAAGGATGAAGATGTATTAAAAGAGACGCTTGCTCGTGCTGCTCGTTTAACCGTACTGCCTCCGGGAAGCCTTAGAGCTACCAAGGCTCTAATGAGAAAGCATCAAGGGAGCGCTATTCGTGAAGCATTAAATGCAGAGCACTGCGCACTGACTCAAAGGCTTCTGAGCGATGAAGTCAAAGAGGCGTGCCGAGCCTTTGAAGAGGGCCGTAAGCCCGACTTCAGCGTCAGCTCCCACTAGGAGAATAAATAATGGCAATGATTGAAATCCAACATGTCAGCAAATGGTACAGCGAAAACTTCCAAGTCCTTAAGGATTGCACCGCCAGTGTTGAAAAAGGCGAAGTGGTCGTTGTCTGCGGTCCGTCCGGCTCCGGAAAATCAACATTGATTAAGACCGTCAACGGGCTGGAACCTTTTCAGGAAGGCAGAATCATTGTCAATAGCATTGATGTTGGCAATCCCAAAACGAATTTGCCGAAATTGCGACAACATATCGGGATGGTTTTCCAACATTTTGAACTTTTCCCTCACCTCTCCATCATCGACAATCTGACTTTAGCTCAAATGAAAGTTCTAGGTAGAAACCGCGATGAAGCAACAGAAAGAGGGTTGAGTCTCTTGGAACGCGTCCATTTATCTCAACAAGCCTTGAAATTTCCCGGTCAACTCTCCGGCGGTCAGCAACAACGTGTTGCCATCGCTCGAGCTTTAGCAATGGATCCCGTCTGCATGTTGTTTGATGAGCCAACCTCTGCACTTGATCCTGAAATGATTAACGAAGTACTCGATGTCATGGTGGAACTCGCTCAAGACGGTATGACAATGATGGTCGTAACTCATGAGATGGGATTTGCAAGACGCGTTGCTGACCGAGTCCTTTTTATGGAAAACGGAGAAATTTTGGAAAATGCTCCGACACAAGAATTCTTTACTCAACCTAAGAGTGAAAGAGCCGTACAATTTCTATCGAAAATTCTCAATCACTAAGAAAAAAAATAATGAATACGCCGAGCTATGATTGGGAAAGAAGAAGGACCTTTTAATAATGATTGAACACGCTCACACAAATAACTCCACCTTATCACTAGCCAGAACGGTTTTAACCAGAGAAGCCGAGGCTTTGACTGACCTCGCTGATCGTTTGGGCGATACTTTTTTAAGAGCCGTGCAATGTCTTTTAAATTGCAAAGGGCGTGTTGTTGTGTCCGGCGTTGGTAAAAGTGGCCATATCGGTTGTAAACTGGCCGCAACATTAGCCTCTACCGGAACACCTGCCTTTTTCGTTCATGCGGGTGAAGCCGCTCACGGCGATCTGGGAATGATCACTAAAGACGATGTCGTCATCGCCATTTCCAATTCCGGGACAACTAATGAGCTTTTAACCATTGTTCCGGTTATCAAGCGTGAAGGAACGCCCCTGATTGCCATGACAAGCGCGCCAGATAGCGCATTGGCTAAATATGCCGACATTCACTTAGATGTAGGTGTACGACAAGAAGCCTGCCCTCTAGGTCTGGCTCCGACCACTAGTACGACAGCAACACTTGCGCTGGGAGATGCTTTGGCAGTTGCCTGCCTGCAAGCCAAGGGATTCACGTCAAACGATTTCGCGCGTTCGCATCCCGGTGGTGCCTTAGGCCGCCGATTACTGATTCATGTTTCCGATGTCATGAGAACCGGCGAAAAGGTACCCAGTGTGCTCAATACGGTATCCGTTTTGGATGCTGTGCGCGAAATTACGCTCAAGCGCATTGGAATGACCGCCATCGTCGACAAAGACAATTGTGTTCAAGGTATCTTTACCGAAGGCGATTTGAGGCGACTTATTGAGCGAATGGGCGACATTCGCCAAGTCTGCATCGCCGATGTAATGACTCCCAGTCCAAAAACAATTGCGCAGACAGCATTGGCCGCCGAGGCTGCTCACATTCTTGATCGTTCTCTTTGTAACCAATTGCTGGTCGTTGACGAAGGAAACCACCTCATCGGTGCGTTGCATATTCACGATCTTATGACAGCCAAAGTACTATGACACTCACAGAAAAAGCTAGAAAAATTAAGTTACTGATTTGCGATGTCGATGGTGTTTTAACTGACGGTAAAATTTACATCGGTAACGAAGGAGAGTTGTTTAAGGCTTTCGACGTTAAGGATGGCCTTGGCATTAAGATGTTGTTGGCCAACAATATCGATGTTGCAATCCTAACGGCTAGAAGCTCTGAAATTCTTAAACGCCGCACGCATGAATTGGGCATTACCAATGTTCTTCAGGGACAACGCGACAAGGTAAAGGGTCTAGGAGAACTTCTCGCTGTCACGGGCTTGTTGCCCGAAGAGATCGCTTATATCGGTGACGATTTGCCTGATTACGCCGTTATCCAAAAGGTTGGTTTAGCGGCTTGCCCCTGCAACGCCGTTGAAGAAATTGTTCAATTGGCCGATTTTAAGAGCCAATACTGTGGAGGGGCCGGTGCTGTTAGAGAATTGGCAGAGTTCATTTTGAAAACTCAAGGAAAATGGGAAAGTACTTTAGAAAAAATGTTCCTGCACCCTGATCCTAATGCCAAGCATCGCTACTAATTGAGAGAAAGAATGCGAGAAAGACTGACTGCCATTATCGCTATTATTTTGTTGTTGCTTCTCATTGCGGCCAGTTACTGGTACGCCATGCAGGCCTCTTTTAGCAAATTGCGATACATCCCAAGCGAAGAATCTCCGGATTTCATCGCTTCTGAGGCAACTATTGTCACCTTTGATGAAAACGGTATTGCCAAAAATCGCTTACAGGCTGAAGAATTCCGGCATTTTTCCAATGACTCCATCACCATGGTTAAGCCCCAGGCTACGACTGTTTCTCCTGATGAACCAATTACACACACTCAAGCTCTGAAAGGGCACAGCAGTGATGCAGGAGAGACGTTCGTATTTGAAGGTGATGTCGTTGCCTCAAGAGCTGCCAGTGGTCAAACCGCAGCAACTCGCCTTGAAACCCAAAGCATGACGGTATACACAGACACCAATCGCTATGAAACGGATGACAAAGTGGATATATTCAGTGGCAACGACAGGACTCATGGTACAGGGATGGTTTTTGACAATATATCCCGAACTGTTGAACTGAAAAGCCGAGTTACTACGGTCATAGAGCCTCATGGAAGCTCAAAAAACTTGCTTCCTTAAACACCACTAGGTATTTGAGATGAAATTTTTAACTGTTTTTGCTCTGCTTTTAGCTTTAGCCGTTCCGACCGTGCAGGCCGAAAGCCGTGATAGAGAAAAACCCATTGAGATTCAAGCTGATCACTTTTTTGGTGATGAATTAAAACAAGTCGCCACCTATACCGGTTCAGTTAGAGTTGATCAGGGCACCATGCGTTTAACCGGACAAAAATTAGTTCTTCAGGAAACCGCTCAAGGCTACAAAAAAGGAACCCTCACCGGAGAGTTGGCAACTTTTCGCCAAAAACGAGACCCTAAAACAAAGGGAATTGAGGAATGGGTCTCTGGCAAAGCTGAGCAAATCGTTTATGAGGAACGCACCGGCATTATTACCCTCACAGGCAAAGCACTGGTTGAACGATCTGAAAATGGAGTGGTTAAAGATCGTGCAAGGGGAAATAAAATTGTCTACGATACAATCCGCTCACGTACAATTATCCAAGGTAGCGAAGGCGGGCGAGCCAGTACCGTTATAGCTCCACGCAGCAGTACTCGCTAGTACTCGTACATTTATCCAAAAGGATTCCGATAGTGCCGATCAATGAAGAAAAATTAAGCACCGTCCAAACGACACAAGATGTGCTCGCTTCTGATAATCTAGAAAAAACAGAGGCAGAGGCCCCGGTCAATACTCTGAAAGCTATTGGCCTGAAAAAACGATATGGCAGTCGCTGGGTTGTGCAAGACGTGTCGCTTGAAGTGAAAAGCGGAGAAGTCGTAGGTCTGTTAGGCCCCAATGGCGCAGGTAAAACTACAACTTTTAACATGGTCGTTGGCTTGGTTGTCTCCGACGGAGGCTCTATTGAATTGAATGGCAAATCCATCGCACATTTGCCTATCTACAAACGCTCTCGTCTTGGTGTTTCCTATCTGCCGCAAGAAGCTTCCGTTTTCCGTCGTATGACAGTGGAAGAAAACATCCGCGCTATTTTGGAACTTCAACAAGACGACAACGGGAAAAGCTATTCAAAAGTTGAAATTGATAAAAAGCTAGACGACTTGCTTGACGAGTTGCAAATTACACGATTGAGAACCAATACGGCCATGAGTTTGTCAGGCGGAGAACGTCGCCGCACTGAAATTGCCCGCGCCCTAGCTGCGGAACCTAAGTTTATTTTGTTAGACGAACCTTTTGCCGGTGTTGATCCAATTGCTGTTATTGAAATTCAGCGAATTATTCGCTTCTTAAAAAACAGGGGGATCGGTGTGTTGATTACCGATCACAATGTCCGAGAAACACTCGGCATTTGTGATCATGCCTACATCATTTGCGATGGCGGCGTCTTAGCTAGCGGCCATCCGAAAGACATCGTTCAAAACGAAGATGTGCGTAGAGCTTACCTGGGTGAAGCTTTCCGTATGTAGTGCTCACTATGAATCAGATATATAAGTATCTCTCATCTTCGAACGTCATTTTTTTCAATTCAATGCAACGCGCGACAAAAAAACGCGTGTTTGAAGAGGCATGCTTGGCTTTTCAGATGTCAGGCATTCCACACACACAAGTCTTTGAAGCACTTTATGCGAGGGAGCGTTTAGGCAATAACGCGTTGGGCGCTGGAGTAGCACTACCTCACTGTGAAATTGAGGGACTAAAGCAACCTATCATCACGATTGTCCTTCTTCAACGTCCGATTCATGTTGATCCAACACCGTATGACACTAAGCCAGTTGATATCTTCTTTTTCCTTATCGTCCCAAAGACAGACAATGACGATGAGTACTTGCCGCTTCTGCGCGAGTGCATTGCCATGATGGAAGATAAAACGTTGTGTGCAAAAATCCGAAAAGCAGAAAACGCTGTTGAAGTCTGTGCTTGTATCATGGATTGGGTTGCCCCCACTGTTTTAGCCCGAGAAAGTAAAGAAGACGCCCTTGAAAACGAGTGGGATATTCTTAATGAAGAAGTTAAAGCCCAACTCAAGCAAGAACAGGGCGTTACTTCTTTAACCGTAGCAGCTGTTGAAAACAATAGTTAAGCTTTCCGCTACAATAGTCTGACTTTGTGTGGGGGGACTTGTATGAAGCTTATTATTGTCACCGGTCTTTCGGGTTCAGGAAAATCTGTCGCCATCCGCCAGTTGGAAGATTCCGGCTACTACTGTATTGACAATCTCCCCCTGTCTTTTCTTATTCCGGTTGCTAAAGCCCTGCAACAAACTCAGGACTATGTTGCTTTTGCTGTTGATGCAAGAAGTGACTTTGAAGGATACGCCCCTGAAAAACTCATTGAGGAACTTAACGCGCAAAAAGACTGGGACGTGCGCATTTTGTTTCTGACCGCTTCCACTCAGGAGCTGATTCAACGCTTCTCTGAAACCAGGCGCCGACACCCGTTAACTTTGCGCTTTAGTACCAGCAATGAAAAAGTCACGCTCTCGGAAGTGATTACGAGAGAACGCGAGTTGCTCGAACCCTATAGTGTGCAAGCACACGTTTTGGACACAACCCACTTGCAAAGCAATACTCTGCGCACGTGGGTAAAAGATTTCGCGGATGCCCCTCATGCTGATCTGAGTTTGACGTTTGAATCGTTCGGTTATAAACACGGCATTCCTACAGCGGCAGATTTAGTTTTTGACGTCCGTAATCTTCCCAATCCTTACTACGATCCTCAACTACGCCCACTGACGGGACAAGATGAAGCCATCGTTGAATTTATGCAAAAGCAGCCGATGGTCACTGAAATGGTTAAAGACATTGAGTTCTTCATCGAAAAGTGGTTGCCCAGCTACCAAGCGACAAACCGGCACTACTTAACCGTGGCTATTGGTTGTACGGGCGGTCAGCATCGTTCTGTCTATGTAGCGGAAACTCTGGCCAAATATTTTGCACAAAAACTGCCCTCGGTTGCTATTCGTCACCGCATCATCGGGCAGGCGAAAAAACCTGTGAAGGGGCTCAGCCAGACTCTCTAGCAAAAAAACGCTCTAATAGCCCTCTGATAGGAGCGGGTAGCCCAATGTCGGGCAGCTCTGCAACTTTTACCCATCGTCCATCGTTTTTCGATGTATCAGGATTTTTGATATGAATTGCCCAAGGATGAAGGATGAGACGGTAGTGAGAAAAGTCGTGATGAAAACTGTCTAACCTTCGAATATTTTTAATCATAAAACCCTGGGCAGAAAGTGTCTCCGAAATGTCTTCCTCTGACATTTCGCCTTCTCGTTCAGGCAAGCTAAAAAGTCCGCGCCAAACGCCCTGAGCTGATCGTTTTTGCAACAAACAACCGTCCTCATGCCAAAGAAGGAAAAAAGTCCTCTCTTTTTCCAAACGATTAATTTTTTTTCTAGGGGCCGGAATATCTTCTTGTTTGCCGTTCAACAAAGCTTTACAAGTTTCTCGAAAAGGGCAAATGACACACTTAGGGGTTCTTGTGCAAACCGTAGCACCTAAATCCATTAGCCCTTGTATATAGGCTTCAATATCATTTTGAGGTAACAGTTTTTCTGCCAAATCCCACAACTTTTTAGTTGTTTTCCCACTGTCTATTGGAGCGTCAACACAAAAATAACGCATCAGAACCCTTTTAACATTCCCATCCAAAATTGTTTCCTTAGCTCCAAAACTAAAGGCTACAATGGCCGCAGCTGTACTGCGGCCAATCCCCGGGAAGGCTTCCCACTCAAGGCGAGTTGTAGGGAAGACGCCCTTATTGGTAAAGACAATGATTTTTGCAGTTTTATGTAAATTTCTGGCCCGTAAGTAGTACCCCAATCCTGACCAATACTGCATGACTTCATCTTCCGAAGCTTCTGCTAAAGATTGGACAGTCGGGAAACGTTTCATGAAGCGATCATAGTATTCAATGACCGTAGAAACTTGAGTTTGCTGTAGCATGATCTCGGAAATCCACCGCGCATAAGGATGCGCATACTGCCAGGGCAAATGATGCCTACCATGGATTTTTTGCCAATCAATAAGTGTTTGAGAAAATTGTTCCGAAATCATGGATTTTTTAGGAAAACAGTACAATAGCGAAATCCTTGCTGATTATAAAGACATGCCTCTTAATCTATTTACTTTTAAACGAGCCCTTTGTACCGCATTAAGTTTGACTTGCTTAATGAGCTCTTCCTGGGCTAAAGAGACGCTTCCGAATGTTGAACTAACCGGAGGACTTCTTTTTCAGATCATAGCTTCAGAGTTTGCTCTGCAGCGTAATGACCCCGCCACGGCATTTCAAACTTATATGCAAACAGCCCGAACAACAAAAGACCCTCGTTTGGCGAAACGCGCATTTGAAATTGCCGATGGTGCTCACGCCTTTGAACAGGCTTCGGAAGCGGCACAACTCTGGGAGAAACTCTCTCCAACAAATGAAGATGCTCAATTGGCCAATGCGCTAACCCAAATTCGCCAAGGTGATTTATCTGAAAAGTGGCAACAAAGTGCAAAAAGCCTTATTTTAAGTGCAAAAAATCAGCAAGAACGACTAAAACGGTTTCAAGCGATTGCTCTTCAAGCCCAATTCAGTTCTGCCCAACCTCAACAGATACTGACCTTTTTACGTCCTTTGGCAAGTCTCTGTAAAGACCAAAAAGAAGCAGCATTGACACTAGCCAAGCTATATCGCCGAACGGGCAATACTGAACTCGGAGAACATTTTGCAAAAATTGCTTGGCAACAACTTCCCAATAGTACGGTTGCGCTTTTGGAGTATGCCGATACACTTATTGCAAAAGAACCGCTTAAAGCGGTCAGTACTCTTGAAAATTTCGTCAAACGTCACCCTAAAGATTACGATGCTCAACTGGGCTTAGCTAAAGCTTATGCACGTACACAGAATAAAAACGGCGTAGAAAAACAAATCCAGATCTTGGATCCGTTCTCCCAAAAGATGCCTAATTTGGCTTTTACTCTGGCTAGTATTTGTGACACTGTCGGACTGTTGGATGAGACTAAACGATACTTAATGACCTTTGAACGTTTAGCCAAAGAGCAGAAAGTTTTTCTTGAAAGGCTGCCCAGAACCTATTTATCTCTTGGGATGATCGACTATAAGCAACGTCATTTCTCCGCTGCTGCGGACTGGTTTAGTCAAGTGGATCAGTCGAGTGAATTTTTTCCCCAATCTCGTTTATTTTTAGCCCAGGCCCTCGCCGCAGAAAAGCATTTTGATGAAGCGATCGAAATTCTTAATAAAACACAAGTTAATGATCGACTGAAAACAGAGTTCCTTCATAAACGAGCTCAAATACTTTACGAAGCCGATCGACTGCCGCAAGCATATGAAGCAATGAAAAAGGCCTTATCGACAGACAAAGATAATGCTACGCTACTTTTCCAGTGCGCCGTTATTGCCAATGAGATTCGACGCATTGACGAAGCTGAGAAATATTTACGAAATGCAATTGAGCTCTACCCGGATAACGCTAATTTCTACAATACCTTGGGTTACCTTTGGGTAGAAAACGGCGTCAAACTTGATCAAGCCAAAGCGCTCATTGAAAAAGCCCTTCAACAAGAGCCAGAGAACCCCGCCTTTTTAGATTCTATGGGCTGGCTTTATTTCAAACAGGGCAGTCTTAAGCAAGCTCAAAACTATTTGGAAAAGGCAGCTAAACTATCCAATGACAAAGAAATACTGCTGCACCTTGCTGAGGTTTATCAAGCTCAAGGAGAAACACCCAAGGCTATGGATATCCTTCGGCCCATGCTCAAAGAGAATGCAGCAGATCAGGACGTTAACTCATTGATGGATCGGTTACATCTGCGCTTTTAGGTAAAAAATGTCTTTCAAATTTATCACTGTCGGCATTGCAAGTATCTTATTGACCGGGTGTGTCGCCCTAACCACTCCCGAACTTGAGCAATCTTGGCAAGGTCGTTTTTCATTGATTGCACGTTCTGCCTCTCAACAGGAAAATCACAGCGGCCGTTTTACATTAACGCAAGCAAACGCTGATTTGACTATTTTGGATTTAAAAAGCGCATTAGGGAACACCCTGGCAAGAATCACGCAAACTCCCACAGAAGTATCTTTGGAGACATTAGGCAACCCAACCGTATACGCCAATGACGCCGAGTCGCTTTTACTAAAGAGTCTCGGGTTCAGCGTGCCGGTTGATGGGCTAAATTATTGGATCGACGGCAAAGTTATTCCAAACCAGGCTGCATCCACTATTCCCAGTGCGCCCCCCTATAACCAGGTCAAGCAAAGCGGTTGGTTGATCACCTATGAAAATTACGACGAGCTGGGCTTACCCAAACGCATAAGATTGACGAGAGAAGCAACCTCTTTTGCCCCTAGTATTTCTATTCTTCTTGTTGTCTCGAGCCGAGATCATGATTCTTAATTTGCTTGCCCCTGCTAAATTGAATCTTTTTTTGCACATCGTTGGTCGTCGACAAAACGGTTACCACGAATTGCAATCAGTTTTTGTGTTGATAGATCTTTGCGATACCATCAGCCTATCCACTCGAAATGACTCTGAGGTCGTTCGTACTGGTGATATTGTCGGTGATTCTTCAAAAGATTTATGTGTTCGAGCTGCCAAATTGCTGCAAAAATATACCGGCTCGTCTTTTGGGGTAACGATTAACGTATTCAAACGCATTCCTTCCGGCGCAGGTATGGGAGGCGGTTCTTCTGATGCTGCAACGACACTGATGGGATTGAATCACTTATGGAATTTGGATTTAACAAAAGATGAACTGATGCGTTTGGGGCTTCAATTGGGCGCAGATGTTCCATTTTTTCTTTTGGGAACAAATGCATGGGTTGAAGGTATTGGTGAAAAATTAACCCCCGTTTCCATCCCATCCATTCCTTTTGCCATCATCTGGCCAGGGGTCAATCAACCAACAGGTGAAATTTTTTCACATCCGGACTTGACAAGAAATACGAAATACGTCACAATGTCGGTCCTCGACGCCGCTCAACAATCTGGTGAGTGGATGAGGTTGGGACACAACGATCTAGAACCGATCGTAAAAATTGTGAATCCCGAGGTAAATAAGTTATTATCGGATTTACCTCAATTCCGCCTAACGGGCTCGGGCTCTGCAGTTTTTGCCATAATGCAAAAAGAAGAGGCGGAAAGGGTGTTTGAAGAATTACCGTCCAAATGGAAACATTTTTCGGTAAAAAGTCTTACAATACACCCGACGTTATCAGCATTATCATGCTGAACCAAAATTTGTAGGGGAGTCGCCAAGCTGGCCTAAGGCACCGGATTTTGATTCCGGCATTCGAAGGTTCGAATCCTTCCTCCCCTGCCAACTTTCGGGAGCAAGCATTGTTGTGCTAGCTCCCGTTTGTTTTTTTACAAAGCGGTTTTTAAGCCGCCAAATACTAACCGAAGAGTTCTCTCTTCCTAACTTTCGGCGAGTCATATCATGGTCCCAATGGTTCCGGACAATCTCATGGTTTTTACGGGCAATGCCAATCCCAAACTTGCCCATGCAGTCGCAGAACATCTCAATATTCCCCTTGGTGAAGCTGTTGTCAGTCATTTCTCTGACGGTGAAGTCATGGTGGAAATTGACGAAAAAGTTCGCGGTCGCGATGTTTTCATTCTGCAAAGCACCTGCTCTCCCACCAATGACAATTTGATGGAATTGATGATTATGGTTGATGCGTTGCGTCGTGCTTCAGCACGCCGTATCACTGCCGTGATGCCTTATTACGGCTACGCACGTCAAGATCGTCGCCCGCGCTCGGTTCGCGTAGCTATCTCCGCCAAAGTGGTTGCCAATATGCTCCAATCTGTTGGTGTCGACCGTGTTTTGACGATGGATTTACACGCCGACCAAATTCAAGGCTTCTTTGATGTTCCGGTTGATAATATTTACGCAACGCCTATCTTGTTACGTGAACTTCAAAGCCGTAACTATGAGAACCCTGTCGTGGTCTCCCCTGATGTGGGTGGTGTTGTTCGTGCCCGTGCCATGGCAAAGTCCCTCAACACGGACATGGTCATCATTGACAAGCGCCGTCCTCGTCCCAATGTGGCAGAAGTGATGAACCTTATCGGTGAAGTGGCTGGCCGCACTTGCATCATCACTGACGATATTGTTGATACCGCCGGTACACTTTGCAACGCAGCTAAGGCTTTGAAAGAACGCGGCGCAATCAAAGTTTGTGCATACATTACCCATCCGGTTCTTTCCGGTCCAGCTATTGAACGCATTACCAATTCCGACTTGGATGAGTTGGTTGTTACGGATACGATTCCGTTACGTGAGGATGCTCTTAAGTGTCCGAAGATCACTCAAGTCTCTGCTGCCAATATTTTCGGTGAAACGATCTCTCGCATTGCTCGTGAAGACTCTGTGAGCGCTTTGTTCGAAAATTGCTAATGTGAAATTAAGGCGAGCCAGAAAAACGGCTCGCCTTTTTGTACAAAATCTGTACAATTGCACACTCGATTGTTTTTTAACAATCTTTTTTTGTTCCTAGTGGATGGTCGCGTCTCGGGAATTTTAATTTTGGAGAAATCTTATGAAAATCATCGCCACCACGCGTCAAGCGCAAGGTACGGGTGCGAGCCGCCGTCTGCGCCGCGCCGACAAGTTGCCCGGTATTGTTTACGGCGGCAACGTTGCGGCCACGCCGATCGAGCTCGAACACAACCCCATTTTCTACGCTTTACGCAAGGAAAAGTTCCACACCTCGATTTTGACGATGGAATTGGATGGCAAGGATCAGCTCGTTGTTTTGCGTGCTTTCCAAATGCATCCGTACAAGCCGCAAGTTATGCACATTGACTTCCAACGTGTCAATGCTGATGAACCGGTGACCATGAGCGTGCCGTTGCACTTCTTCGGTGCAGAAAACAGCCCGGCTGTTAAGGTTAGCAAGGGCCTTATCAACCACGCTCGTAGCTCTATCGAAGTCAGCTGCTTGCCGAAGGACTTGCCGGAATTCATTTCTGTTGACTTGTCTGGTTTGACCGCTCAAACGACGATGCGCGTCTCTGACATCGCATTGCCGGAAGGTGTTTCTGCTGTGGTTCACGGCAATGAAGACCCGGTTGTCGTGTCTGTCGTTGCTCAAGTCGAAGAAGAAGAAACGACTGATGACACAGCTGCTGACGCCGCCGCTCCTGCAGCTGCGCCCGCCGCTTCTGAAGCAAAATAAATTTCGACTAGACTCGAAAAAAGGGCGCCTTGGCGCCCTTTTTTATAACTGAGCTAGATACATGAAAATATATAGAAGTGCTCCTGTCATTAATATGGATATCTGATATATGCCTGCGATTCGATTAATTGTTGGTCTGGGGAATCCCGGTGTTGACTATGCTGACACCCGTCACAATGCGGGCTTTTGGTTCTTGGATCACCTTGCTCAAAGGGAAAGAGTTTTTTTTCGTGAAGAGAAAAAATTTCAAGGCGAAGTTGCTCGGGTTCGCCTAGCCGGTCAAGATATTTGGCTTTTAAAGCCCTCAACATTCATGAATCGCTCTGGACAAGCTGTCGTCGCCTTAGCCCTTTACTACAAGATCCTTCCAGAAGAAATCCTTGTCGTCCATGACGAGCTTGATTTGATGCCCGGGTGCATGAAATTGAAAAAGGGCGGCGGCAACGCCGGTCATAACGGCCTAAAAGATATTACTGAAAAACTTTCTACACCAAACTTTTGGAGACTCCGTTTGGGTACCGGCCACCCGAGATCTTTAGGAATGGCGCAACCCGTTGCAGATTTTGTTCTACATGCTCCGAGTTCTGAGCATAAAGAGATGATTGAAGAGTGTATTGCCGCCGCTCTTAAAACAACCAATGACATTGCTTGTGGCGATATGGCTCGAGTTCAGCGCTCATTGGCAAAATACGGCTCTCCTAAGCCAAAAGCGAATCCCGAAAAGAACGAGGAAGAATAATTGGACAAGTTCCCTCCAATCATCCTCGTTAGTGCCTGTCTTATGGGACAAAAAGTTCGCTTTGATGGGCAGAGTCGACCGACTGATCTTGGTTGTTTAATCAAAAGAGGCTGGCTCTTATTGCCTGTTTGTCCTGAATGCGCAGGTGGCTTATCTGTCCCGCGCAGCCCTTGTGAAATTGAGTTTTCAGGTAATGCTAAGGGCGTTTTAGATAACAAGTCGCGCGTTTTGAGTGTTAACGGTCGTGATTGTTCCGATCAATACCGTAAGGGAGCTTTTCATTGTTTAAAGACAGCTCAAAGTGTTAATGCTTCTTTTGCGCTATTAAAAGAAAGAAGTCCGGCCTGTGGGGTTTGTTTTATTCATTCCGGAAACTTTGACGGGCGACTCAGAGAGGGCCGGGGAGTTCTTGCTGAATTGCTCCACCAATCAGGAGTAAAAATTTTCAGTGAAAACCAAATACCCGAATTATTACTTGCTGTTGAAAAATCTTGATTTTCTCTTCAATGGCTCTCTTGTAGTGTCGCATCTGAATGCTAAAATGCACGCATTAACTTTTTGGAAATAAAATCATGGGATTGAAATGTGGAATCGTCGGTTTGCCCAATGTCGGCAAATCCACTATCTTTAACGCTTTAACTAAAGCAGGCATCGCAGCAGAAAACTATCCTTTCTGCACTATTGAACCCAATGTTGGCATTGTTGAGGTCCCCGATAACCGACTTCAACAGCTCGCTGATATCGTACACCCTGCCCGAATTGTTCCTGCTGTTGTCGAGTTTGTAGACATTGCCGGTCTTGTTGCCGGCGCCAGTAAGGGTGAAGGTTTGGGCAATCAATTTTTAGCCAATATTCGTGAGTGCGATGCCATTGCCCATATCGTTCGCTGTTTCAATGACGACAATATCGTTCACGTCGCCGGCCACGTTAACCCCACGGAAGATATTGAGGTTATCAATACGGAATTAGCTTTGGCGGACTTGGCAACTGTTGAGAAGATGCTCAATAAATACTCAAAGCAAGCTCGACAAGGTGGAGACAAGGAAGCTTTGAAATTAGTTACGGTCTTGGAAAAAATCCAACCCGTACTCAACGAAGGCAGGCCGGCTCGTCAAGTGTCGCTAACTCCTGAAGAAAAAGCCATTATCAAACCGCTTTGCCTTTTAACCGTTAAACCCACCATGTACGTCGCCAACGTGGATGACAGCGGTTTTGACAATAATCCCTTGCTTGAGGCCGTCAAAGCATTTGCTGCTAAAGAAAATGCTCCCGTTGTGGCTTTATGCGCAAAAATTGAAAGCGAAATTGCGGAATTAGATGAAGAAGATAAAGCACTCTTCTTAGAAGACATGGGGATGCATGAAGCAGGTTTGGATCGCGTCATTAGAGCCGGTTATGATCTGCTTGGTTTGCAGACATACTTTACGGCCGGACCTAAAGAGGTTCGCGCCTGGACAATTCATAAGGGAGATACCGCTCCTCAAGCCGCCGGTGTGATTCATACTGACTTTGAACGTGGATTCATTCGAGCTCAGACTATTTCATTTGATGATTACATTTCTCATCATGGAGAAAAAGGAGCCCAAGAAGCAGGGAAAATGCGCGCTGAAGGAAAGGATTACATCGTCCAAGACGGTGATGTCATGAATTTCCTCTTTAATGTTTAAAATAAAAAGGTGGATCGTAACGATCCACCCGATAGATATTTTGGTACATTTTTATTAGACCTTAAATTATGGCAACTGTTCTTGCGAAACGTCGTCGAGAATTTGGTGAACGGTTAAGAACCGAACGGGAACGTTTGGGCTATACCGAACTGCAAATTGCCCAGCTGCTTGGTGTGCCCTTGGAAATGTACCAAAAGTATGAGTTGGGGCAAGAAGATCCGGGAATTTTTAGGATGCCCCGACTCAACGATTGCGGTTTTGATATTCTTTTTATCATCACCAGTGAGCGCCATAATCCTATCGAAGAAGAAAGCGAGCTGCTGGCCCGTTTCAGGGAACTCTCTAACCGAGGAAGAGATTCTATTTTCATGACGCTTGACGCTCTCGAGCGTCTCGCTCCTAACTTACGTCAAACCATTCGGAATAAGTGGCGTAACAAATAGAGCCCTTTTGGTTCTGCAACGGATCGCGTTTCGTGCTATGTTTGGCAAAGTGATTCTGTGTTCTGGACAAATCCCATGCGTACTATCCGCAAAATTCTCTGGGTGATCTGCATATTGGCGCTGTTGGCTATCAGTAGCGTCGTTGCCCTGTATTTTCTTGTTACCCCGACGTCCGTTCAAGATCGTTTGCAATCGTCCTTAAATCAGATGGGCTTAGTCATGCGTGCAAACGAACTACCGACCGTAAGGGTTTTACCAACGATATCGGTTGCTCTGCCCAGCGCTCAACTGTTTGACTCACAAAACAAACTGATCGCAATCTACCGTTCTGCCCACTTCACCGTAAGCCCCGTTTGGCTCATTTTCGGTCAAATCCACATTGAGAAGATCTTAGTTGACGGATTTTCGTTGCAAGAAACGGAGTGTCCTTCATTACCTGAGTGGTTAAAAAATAATTCCACAACCGATACGGCTCTTGTTGATGGTTTAGCGGTTGAGTCTATTGAATTCAACGACTCAGACATTCACCTGAAACACGAGGGAAGGCTGTTCAATCTTCAAAATCTGCGGGCAGTTATCTCCGCTCCAGCTCCCCAGATGCATGCACCGGTTGCACTCAGCACGCAAATTCAGATATTGCCTGAAAACCTTCTATTGGATGTACAGGCAGGGTTTTCTTTGGACTTGAATTTAGCGGATGGGAAAGTCGCCATTGAAAATCTTTCCGTTCAAACCAACGGAACTCAACAAGGCAAATCTTTCCAAGCACAATTGGATTCTCCTCTAACTCAATTGTCAGCTGAAACCATTTATACAAAAACCGCAAAAGTACAAATAAGCGCTGATCAATCCCTCGGCGATGTCTCTTTGTCTGTGGCTGAATTACATATCAACCAAGACAATTGGCAAGCACCAGACTTCTATATTCAATACAACAAGGGGGCAGGGGATCAAGCTTTGAAAGTTGACTTGCGTTCACCCATCATTTTTGACACAGCAACAACTTTCACAACAGCCGATCATATCCAGGGATCAATTACTTTGCCTGAACAAACAGAAAGCATTCCTGTCTCCGGCAATGTGAAAATTGATTGGAATAAAGAAAAAATTCACAGTGAAATCTTTGCCAGACTTCACGGAGCACCTATGACATTTCGAGGTGAGAGTGCTGGATTTGATTTTCCTGACATCAAAGGTGACCTTGTTTTTGGCCGACTGGAATTGAGTGATTTATCTGTTTTCAGATCATTACAAAGAGCTCAAGCTACTTTACCTGACACGTTACTGCCCCACCAGTCAGAAGTTCAAGCTAGCGCGTCTAACGATATGATCTCTGAAGCGCAACCGCCAGAACTTCCTTCCTCCGGCAGTCAAGAAGATACCTCCCTTGAAACGATAGATGAGGCAGCTCCTTCAGCCGTCACTCAGGCAAATAGGGATAGCGAAGTAACCGAAGAACAATCTCACGAAGGCTCTACCGAAGTCTCTTCGGTAGCTACTTCAGAAATGACAGATCAGGAAACCGCGAGCATTGATTCTTCTTTACCGTTTGACTTTTTGAACCACTTTGACTTTAACGGTTCAATAATCATTGGCGAACTATCAACCGGGTCGGTCAAATTAGTGCAACTGAAATCAAACATGCAGATTCAGAAGGGCGTTTTAAGACTCCCCAAAGCCAAAGCCCTTACATACGATGGCAAGACCGAATTGGATGTCCAATTGAATGCACAAGGTCACTGGAATGTTGTTTATCGAGGTGAAAGTATTAACCTGTCCTCTCTTCTCAATGATGCAAACGGCAATAGTAAGGTGGGAGGAATATTGAACCTGCAAGCTAATTTGTATGGTGGAGGCTTTACACAGCAAGCCTTAAATGGACAAATCGGATTTTCTGCGTCACAGGGAAAACTTTTTGGTTTTAACCTCGAAGACGCGATAGTTGCCTTAAAGCAATATAGAGAACCCGAGCAGAAAAGTGATCTTTTTACAGAAACAGAACATTTTGGCGGCGTCGTGACGATACACGATGGTCAGGCAGTTATTGACAATTTAGGGGTTAATTTTGGATCTTCACGCGCACAGGGACAAGCTCAAGTTGATTTGAACAATCATTCGCTAACCGGACAATTAACAGGCAAAAGCAATGGATTGGATTTGACAATTAATTTGTCTGGTCAATGGCAATCACCAATTGCGATGTTAGATACTGAGCAAATCCGCAAGACGAATAACCTTGTTGCCCAACCTCAGCCGAAGGAGGAAAAGAAGCCGTCTGGCTGGGACAAATTGAAAGATTTCTTCAGAAATCGTTTCTAATAGCAAGAAGGAGTGGCCAAACCACTCCTTTTTCTTTTAACCGATAAGAGCTTTTGCAAACTCTTTTGCATCAAACGGCTGCAAATCTTCGATAGACTCTCCGACACCGATAAAGTAGATAGGGATAGGGTTATCGGCGCGCATGCGGCTGATAGCCACTAAAACTCCCCCCTTCGCTGTCCCATCTAATTTAGTTATGATCAATCCGGTTAGAGGAACCGCCTCATCAAAAGCTTTTACCTGAGCCAAAGCATTTTGTCCATTCGTTCCGTCAATGACCAGAATCACTTCATGAGGGGCACCCTCTAATGACTTATTTTGCGAACGTGCGATCCGTTTGAGTTCCTCCATAAGTCGAGTCTGTGTTGTCAAACGACCTGCCGTGTCAACGATGACGACATCGCTTCCTCGAGCCTTACCAGCACTGACAGCATCAAAAGCCACAGCTGCCGGATCTCCACCTGTCTGGGAAATAACTTCTACGCGATTTCTTTCTCCCCAAACAGCCAATTGTTCGCGAGCGGCCGCACGGAACGTATCGCCAGCAGCCAACAAAACACTTTTTCCCTGAGAAGAAAGCCATTTGCTGATTTTTCCAATAGATGTTGTCTTACCTGCGCCGTTTACTCCAACCATCATCATCACAATTGGTTTGGTTCGATCTAGGTTAATTCGACCTTGTGCCGGCATTAAAAGGGCAACAATTTCTTCTCTTAGAGCTTCACGAACTTCTTCTTGTGTTTTTAGCCCTTTCAGTTGAATAGTATCTCTTAACTTTCCCAGTAACTCCGATACCGTTGAAACGCCCATATCGGCAGAAATCAAAGCGAATTCAAGTTCCTCTAAAAAATCCTCATCGACCTTACCACCGGTAAAAAGTCCGATAATATTGACTCGAGTTCGATGTAAACCGTTTTTTAACCGATCTAACCATCCCGCTTTTTTATTTTCAGTCGTTATCATTAGCGTATGCGTCCATTAAAGAAACAAAATCAATCACAAAACG
Source organism: uncultured Sutterella sp. (assembly GCA_905212345.1). GTDB lineage: Bacteria > Pseudomonadota > Gammaproteobacteria > Burkholderiales > Burkholderiaceae_F > Aphodousia. Next base: position 22,262 of record CAJMEC010000009.1, read on the forward strand.
TAAGTTTACCAAGAGCGCGCGCAGCAGGTACTGTCAGAATTATCTCTGGCAAATGGCGCCGTACGCCTCTAGCCGTCGCCGATTTTGACGGTTTGCGTCCGACTGGTGATCGGATTCGAGAAACACTTTTTAATTGGCTTAATTACCTTTTAGGTGATTATTCTGAAATTGAAGGTCTGGATATGTTTGCCGGATCAGGTGCTCTGGGTTTTGAGTTAGCCAGCCGAGGAGCGCGCAACGTTACTTTGCTCGAGAAAAATCGTCGTGTTTATGAAAAACTCTGTCTTTCACGAGCCAAATTACGGGCAGAAGACATTTTAGATATTCGTTGTGCAGACGCTCTGGGCGATATTCGCTCTTTCAACAAAAAATACGACATTATTTTTATTGACCCCCCTTTTGCACTGAATTTACACGAAAAAGCTATTAAATTAGCGCTTTCCCTTCTTAAAAAGGATGGTTTCATTTACATCGAGTCACCAAAAGAATGGGATGCACAAATTTTGGCTGACTTAAAATTAACCGTTATAAGAGAGTCTGAAACCGGAGCGGTGGCCTTCCGACTGGTCAGCCCTAAACAGGAAGAAAAATGACAATTGCAATTTATGCAGGTACGTTTGACCCCTTTACTCTCGGACACGAAGATGTGCTTGATCGTGCCCGTCAAATCTTCGATGAAGTCATTGTGGCAGTTGCTGCCGATACCGGAAAAAATCCCTTCTTTTCTTTTGAGGAAAGAGTTGATTTAGCCAGCCGATCTTTAGCAGGAATTAAAGGCGTCAAAGTCGTTGGATTTGAAGGTTTGTTGAGTGAATTTGTCAAGGCAACCGGTGCTTCTGTCCTTATCCGAGGTGTTCGAAACGGGAGCGATTTCGACTACGAGACACGTATGGCCTGTGTCAATCATGCATTAAACAGTAATGTTCAAACAATATTTTTCCCGCCTATTAACGGCACCCAATCCATTTCCGGCTCATTAGTCAGAGAAATTCATCGTCTAGGGGGCGATGTTTCAGCTTTTGTCAGTCCCATTGTTTCACAAGCATTGGAAGCCAAGCGTTTAGGAGCTAAACAATGAGTATCCGTCTGGCAGCTATAGATTTAGGATCCAACAGTTTTCGCTTGGAAATCGGTCGGGTTGAAGGTCATGAGATTAGCTGCGAACATTACAGTAAAGAAGGTGTTCGGTTAGCTGCTGGACTCGATAACAACGGTTATCTAACTGAGGAAGTTCAGCAAAAAGCACTTCATACCTTGGCTCGTTTTCAAGAAAAAATTAAAGACTTCAAACCAGAACATGTGCGAGCCGTAGGCACTCAAACGATCAGAATTGCACAAAATAACAAAGCGTTCCTACTACGAGCTCAAGACGTGCTGGGTTTCCCTATTGAAATATTGCCCGGACAGGAAGAAGCTCGACTGGTTTTTGAAGGTTGTGCCCACCGTTTACCTCTTTCTGATAAAAAACGTCTGATCATCGATATCGGCGGTGGTTCAACGGAGCTAGTTACAGGATCGGGACTTCATGCCGACCGTTGTGAATCATTTCACGTTGGCTGTGTCAATTTATCTCTACAGTATTTTCCGAATGGGGAAATTACTCGTGAAGGCTATGAGGCAGCTAAATTAGCTGCAATGGCGGAATTTCAAGAAGGTCGTGAACGATTTAATTCCACCCTATGGGATGAAGCCTATGGCTCATCCGGATCTATGGAAGCAATTTGCAGTCTCGCTAAATCTTTTGGTATGGACTCTTATACGATTTCTCAAGAAAGACTTTGCGAAATTCGTGATGCAATGATCGCCAAGGGACATGTTGATAAGCTAGATTTCCCTGATCTGCATCGTTCAAGGAAAGAAGTAATCACGGGAGGACTTGCGGTTCTTCATGCCGCCTGTGATGCTCTCAACATTAAGAACATAAAGTTCTCAGCAGGGGCTTTGCGGGTCGGGTTACTTTACGAGCTACTTTCCCGCCTAAATGGCAACGATTTAAGAGAATCCAACGCTTGGGAACTGTTGCGTTACAGTGCCGTTTCCGAAGCGCAGGCCAAACGCGTTGATCTGCTTGCCCAAAAGCTTCTTCAACGCCTTTTCCCTGAGGCCTCCGAGGACATAAAAAAACGCCTTCATTGGGCGGCATTATTGCATGAAACAGGCAATCTCATTAGCCACAACCGTTTTCACAGACTAGGTGCCTACCTGATCGAACATTTTGATCTGCAAGGTTTTTCCATCAATGATCGTCATTGGGTTTCACAGTTAGTTCTCGGCCACAGAGGCAGACTCTACAAAATTGAGTCTCAACTAGACAATGAGATGTGGGCGAAATCACTACTGGCGTTACGTTTAGCAAGCATCATTGCCCATAAGCGCGAGGATATTGAACTGCCTGATTTCGAATTGACTCAAGAAGGTAAGCGTCACTGGCGCTTATCATTTAAAGATTCAAGTTGGCTGAATAAACATCCTCTAACACATTTTCTCCTACAAAGAGAAGTTGAAGCTTGGAAAGCCGTACAATATCAGTTTGACTTTGAGAAATAATTTTATTGATGTTTGACACTTCCCTACCCGCCCAAATTCAAGAAGAACCGTTGGTTCAGTTATCACATGTGTTTGTGGAATTTGACCAATTGCAAGTACTTCGCGATGTATCGGTAGATATCTACCGAGGGGAGTTCGTTGTCCTGCACGGAGATACAGGATGTGGGAAGTCAACAGTTTTGCGGCTAATCGCCGGCTTATTAAATCCCACTAGAGGTGCGGTGAGAGTGGCCGGAGAAGATGTTCAGGAGTTTTCTACCCTTCAACGTCGTTGGCTTCGAAGGGCGATTGGACTGATGCTCCAAAATTCACCTTTACTGGAAGACAGAACCATTTTGGAAAACGTCATGTTGCCTGCTTTGGCCGCCGACGCCAGTACTGATCAAGCCAGGCAACAAGCATTGGCCGCCCTTTCTCGTTGCCATATGTCCGATTGGGCTCAGAACTATCCGATCGATTTATCTTCCGGCCAAAGACAACAAGTCAGCCTTGCGCGAGCCGTGGTTAATCAGCCCGTTTTGATTTTGGCCGACGAACCTGCGGCGCATTTGGATGCTAATAATGCTCAAACCGTTATTAATCTTTTAGGGGAATTTGCCAGCGCGGGGGTAACTGTTATTGTAGCCTCACACCTTCTTTTGGCTCCGCGTGACATCGCCTACAGGGAAGTCAAATTTGCCTCTCAACACGGAGGAATGCCATGAGTTTTGCTTCTTCTCGTGCTTGGGCCTTACAGCAAGTTTTTCGTGGCATTAAAAATGCTAAGGGAGTTTTTTTTCTTGCGTTGATGCTCGCCAGTTTGTCTTTGACCATCCCTGTTTTTGTCGCAAGCGTTCTCTACAGTCTTTCCGAACCCATCAGAGCGATTCCCGTGGCACCGGAAATTACGGTCTTTACGTATCAGGACCTCAACAAAGCGCAAATGGATAATCTGCGGGAGCGAATTGGCAGACACGAACACGTAATGAAAATTACGACGATTCCGAAAGACGAAGCCTTTAAATCTCTCAATGAAAACTTAGGTATCAAGCAAACTTCTCAAGATAAGGCTGCCAATCCGCTACCTGACTTGATTATCGTGACGCTTGACGCTCAAATGCCTGCTGCCGACATTGAGCGAACGGCCAAAAATATTGAAAAATTAAAAGGCGTCAGCCTTGTCGCTTATGACAGCACTTGGTTAACAAAGTTGGATGCAATCTCTCATGCAATCAGTAACTTAGGCTGGATATTTATTGTCATCACTTTATCGCTGATTGTCTGCGTTATCGCCGCCAGTGTCAGATTGGCAGCCGACACCCAAAAGACTGAGCTCAATATGCTCTATCTTTTTGGAGCAACCCCATCTTTTTCTATTCGACCTTACGCATGGCGAGGTTTTCTGACGATGGGACTGGCGTCTGTGATTGCCATTGCCTTGTCTTCTTTCGCTACCGGCTACCTTAATGAAGCTCTTCTGGCCGTCGGTGAACAGTATGGCACTCAGATAGCCATTTCTCCGTTACCTTGGCAATTTAATGCGGGCTTCATCGTTTTTTGCGCTCTGCTTGGTGGATTAATCGCGAGTATCATTACCCAGCGCGCAATTGCAAAAATTGAGCGCTTCGACTGATACAAGTCCTCTCCATCTTTTTAGGCATCTACATGGCTGATATCAAAAAAGCTTCCTCTGGCGCTAACGCCCTTGTTCCTTATCAGAGCAAGGTCCCTAGTGTCATCCCCAGTTTAGGGAACCTAGATGCCTATATTCAGGCAGCCAATCGCTTTCCTATTCTGTCATACGAACAAGAACGGGACCTGGTGGAACGCTTACACAAAAATAATGACATGAACGCCGGCCGTGCTTTGGTTATGGCCCACCTGAGATTGGTCATTGCTATTGCGCGTTCCTACCTTGGATACGGAATTCCACACGCCGATCTGATTCAAGAAGGCAACATCGGTTTATTGAAAGCCATTAAGCACTATGACCCCACTCACGGCGCTCGTTTAATGACATTTGCAGAGTATTGGATTCGCTCTGAAATCCAAGACTACATTGTGAAAAATTGGCGCCAAGTGAAATTGGCCACAACCAAATCTCAAAGAAAATTGTTTTTCAATCTCCGCTCCATGCGGGGAGAAAATGCGCTCACCTATTCACAAGCGGACAAAATCGCCCAAGAATTGGATGTTAAACCATCCGAAGTTCTCGAGATGGAACAAAGGATGTATGGTAATGAAACACCCATTGATTTGCCTGCAGACAATGCCGACGATGACGATCGCAGCAGCGCTCCCATCCAGTGGTTATCTTCTACTGCCGACGAGCCCACCACCATCCTTGAGCAAAAGGACGAAGAGCGAATGCAGCAAGAAGGCATCCGCCAAGCACTGGCCAGCCTAGATGAACGCAGCCGCCATGTGATTATGGCCCGCTGGCTCAATGTCGATGAAAATGGCAATAACACTCCCAAAACTTTGCAGGAACTTGCTCAAGAGCTGGGGGTGTCGGCTGAACGGGTCCGACAAATAGAAAAAAATGCTTTAACGAAAATGAGGAAAGCGCTAACTGCGCCGTCAGATGAGTATGTTTAGAATTGTTCTTGTTGCTCCGGAAATCCCGCCTAATACCGGCAATATCATCCGTTTGTCCGCTAATACGGGTTGTGAATTACACCTTGTTGAACCTCTCGGATTTACATTAGAAGACAAACATATGATCCGAGCCGGACTGGATTATCACGAGTACGCAACAGTAAAAGTGCATAAAAGTTTTGATGCGTTTTTAGAAAGCGAACATCCCGACCGCGACCGAATGTTTGCCATGACAACAAAGGGTTCGCATCCTTTTGCGGACTCTCACTTCTTGCCTGGAGATTGGTTTGTCTTTGGCAGTGAAGGACACGGACTTCCCGATAACATTCGAAACAGTTTCCCTGAACAACAGCGCATTCGCCTGCCGATGCGTCCTCACAATCGGTCGTTGAATCTTTCTAACACCGTTGCCATTACCGTATATGAAGCTTGGAGACAGAATAACTATGAAGGCGGCTTATAGCCGCCCCCGGAGTATTTAACTGTTACTTGTCTTTTTCTGATTCAGGCTCTCAAGTAAATAGCGATCCATGTGTCGCTCCGCTGCAAAAACGGCAGCCTGAACGCGAGAGCTAAAATCGAAACGTCTCATAATGCGCTGTAAATGAGCTTTGACAGTGCTTTCAGACATATTCAATAACTTAGCCATTTCACGGTTGCTGGCTCCCTGCGCCAAACAGCCTAAAATCTGGCGTTCGCGTTCGGTGAGACTTTTTACCGTTTCCGGACGAACCTCGGGCATTAATGAAAGATGTTTAGCTCTGATTCCATTAACAAATTTGCTGGTCATCTCTGGTGACATCACACTTTCCCCAGCCACGACTTGACGCACACTGTTAACCAAATATTCGGCATCAATGTTTTTGACGAGGTACCCTCTGGCTCCGAGTACAAAAGCTTCTTTCAGATCCTCGGCATCTTCACTGACTGTCAGCATCACAACCGGAAGTTCGCGATTAGTTGCCAACATCTGAGCGAGTGCTTCGGTTCCATTCATCACGGGCATATCTAAATCCAAAAGCACCAGATCCGGCTTCAGCTGCTCGGCTAACTTAACCCCTTCCAATCCGTCAGAGGCCTCCCCCACAATTTCAAAATCTGGCTGTCTACTCAACAGTGCCTTCAAACCAGAGCGAAATAAAGTGTGGTCATCTACTAACAAAATCCGAATACTCATTAACGTCCCTCTTTGGGCAAAATCAATTTCACAGTAGTGCCTTGATCAATTTCAGATTCAATTTCAATCTGAGCGTTTACTTTCTGAGCACGTTCTCGCATGATAGACAATCCGACGTGGCTTTGCTTTCGTTCGGACAGCAATTGTGGATCAATACCGATGCCATCATCCATCACCGTCATTTCAAAACGACTGTCATCATTGCGAATGTTAACCATTACCGTACGTGCCCGAGCATGCTTTCTAACATTGGATAGAGCTTCTTGCAAAATAAAAATGACTTGTAACTTTTGAGTTGAAGACAACGTCATTCCGTCATCCTGAATGTTTAAATGAGTTTTCACATTCGTCTGTCGCTCAAAACGTTGCAACACACTTTGAACAAGTTCACCCAACTCCTCTTTATAAACACGCGTTCGGAAATTAAGAAGCAATTCCCTTACATCGTCGTAGCACTCTTGAACGCCAGCCTTAATTTGTTTAATACCATCATCAATTTGCTCTGAGTTCTTATCTTTCAATGCCCCTTCTAACATCTGCACTTGAAGATTAACGAAAGACAAAGTCTGTGCAATAGAGTCGTGTAAATTCTGTGCCAATATATTGCGTTCCTGCGCAACCGCCATTTGTTGGTCCAAAGCCGCCAAGCGCATGTTTTCAATAGCGGCCCCAAAGTGACGGCCCAAGTTTTCCAGAAGCATATCCAATGCTCTGTCTTCGGAGAGTTTGTCACGATAAAAGAGGACAAAAATACCAATATTTTTTTGACGATATCGAATGTGATAAGCCACCCTCAATATGAAACGGTTATGGGAGACGTCCAGGTTGACAGGCTGATCAGGTTCTTCAATTCTGAGCGGATAAGGACTAGCAAATATTTGCTGGCACAATGGCTCGGAGATTTTTTCACACTCGTGAGTGCCGCTCTCACTGAGGCCCTTTTTCAAAACGCTTTCCAATTGGTTGCGATTTTCGTTCCAAAAACAAACTTGAGCTGCCGGAGCCCCTGTTAAGGTTAAAACACGAGCAATAAAAGACTCCAACATCTCTTCAACGGAATGTTGTTCACCCAAAAACGCAGTCAACCCATATAGGGCTGTCAAATGCGCATTTTTTTCTGCCAAAGAAGCGGTTTTTTCTTCAACTCTACTTTCCAAATTGGAATAAATATCATCCAAGTGGGTAGCCAATTCATTAAAACCAGCAGAAATTTCGGAAAATTCCTGAGTTCCTTCCGTATGCACCCTCGTCTTCCAGTCCCCCGCTTTCAACCGCTCGATTCCAGCCTGTAGCTGATTCAATGGTCTTAGTACAGAAGCAAACAAAAACCACATCACAACGATGACACTCAGAATCGACAATCCTCCCAAGGCAACCTGTGTGAAGCGCAATACGACAATGTTACGATTTACCTCTGCGTCGGTTAGGTTTTGCCACTCGTCAAGTTCACTGTTCAGAGAATCGAGACCGGCCAATATTTCCTGTCTGCTGCGGGTTCCTACGCTATGCGTTTCATTCCACTTTAAAAGCAAGGGTTTGACACTTTGACGCCATGTTTCGTCGATTCTGCTCAAAATCTTATCAATTCGTTCATCACGAGCCATCACGCGGTAGGTAGAACCGTCATCCAAAATGGCTAAATTTAGCGTCTGGTCAACACGCCAAACAACCCCTTGGATATCGACCGTTAAATTCTTTGAATGCACCGTGGTCAGGTCGTAGCCTACTTGGTATAACTCTGCACGGATGTCACTCGCTCTGCGCATAACTTCCGTTGTGATTTCCATTTGTTTAGACAAAAAAAGCGTATAAACAACCGAGGCGATGAGCAAAATCACCCAAAGCAGCGCCAATCTCAACAGACGACTGGAAAGTTGTGGAGCTTCTGTAACGTTTTTTAGTGTCATAAAACAAAAAGGGGAAAAGTTTCTCAGCACCCTTGCTGATGTCTTCTCCCCTTCAACGGTTTGTATGAACCTGAATTAGTTTTGTTGTTCAGCCTTTGCTTGATCGGCAGCGACAGCCGCTTGAGCCAAGCGTTGTTGATACAACATTTCAAAATTCATTTCCGGCAAGTTGACCGGAGCCATTGTCGTACGGGTAATCAAGTCAGCAACATTGGCACGCAAATACGGATAAACAATGGTCGGACAAATAACATTGCCGATGTGTGCCATTTGTTCGTCCGTAAAGCCGCGAATTTGGAAAATACCGGCCTGTTTAACTTCGGCAATCAACATAACGTTTTCGGCAGCCTTAATCGTCACTGTAGCGCGAACCGTTACTTCACGATGTGCATCATCAAGCTTCTTTAAACTGACTTCAAACTGCATGTCAACCGTCGGCTGTTGTTGAAGAGGAGTCACAAAAACTTCCGGAGCATGCGGCATTTCCAAAGAAGCATCCTTCATGTAGCAGCGTTCAAGTTGGAACGCATTAGCAGAAGCATCTTGTTGTTGATCTTGTTGGGCAACACTGTTGTTTTCTTCAGCCATTTTTAAATCCTTTCGGTGTTTCAGTTAAATTGATCTCTAGCGGGTAAAGGGCAACTTGGCGTCTACCCAACCTTTAATACCGCCTTCAAGGACAAAAACATCTTTATAGCCCTTGGCGCGCAAAATCTTTGCAGCCTTTTGGCTCGACGATGTCACGGTATCGACTACGATAACCGGTCGATCATTCGGAACCTCATTGATGCGCCCTTCAAAACCTTCCATTGGGATACTCTTTGAATTGGCAATGGCGCCACGCTTAAAATCTTTCGTGGCACGCACATCCAACACGAAGGCGTTTTTCTTATTAATGTAGTCTATAGCCTCTTCGTTGCTAAGACTGGGACCCATACTACGCTTACGAATAACGGGTTCGAGCAAAAAGGCGCCGGATACCAAAATCACGGCCACCAACACAATATTGTCAAGTAAAAATTCAAACACGATGTTCTCGCTACTGATCAGTCAAAGAAAAAGCGGTCGGTCATAAAAATCCCAATCGCATCTTGATTTGGGATAGTACAACAAATTACAACTTTTTGTGCATTGGCGATTCTCCGAATTGGCCTTTTCTTTTAAAATTGTGAGGTTACTTCCCATTTCTCATTTTTATAGAGATTGATCCTATGTTTAAGCTTGTACTGATGCGACACGGCGAAAGCCAGTGGAATTTGGAAAACCGTTTTACGGGTTGGACTGACGTTGACTTGACAGAGAAGGGACGAGAAGAGGCCCGCAAAGCAGGAGAATTGTTAAAAGCCGAAGGCTTTGATTTTGATATCGCCTATACAAGCGTGCTACGTCGTGCCATCCGTACGTTATGGATCGCTTTGGATGCCATGGATCGTATGTATCTGCCGGTTAAAAATTCATGGCGCTTGAACGAAAGACATTATGGTGCGCTTCAAGGCTTAAATAAAGCAGAAACGGCTGCCAAATATGGAGATGATCAAGTTTTGATCTGGCGTCGCGCATACGCTATTCCGCCCAATCCCCTTTCTCCCGAAGACGAACGTTGGGCAGGCAGAGACCCCCGTTACGCAAGCTTAAAACCGGAAGAAATCCCGGCCACTGAATGTCTAAAAGATACAGTTGCCCGTGTCATTCCGTATTGGAAAGAAGAAATCGAACCGACGATTCGTTCCGGGAAACGTGTTCTGATTGCGGCTCACGGCAATTCTCTTCGCGCTTTGATCAAGTATATTGACAATATCAGCGATGAAGATATCGTTCACTTGAATATTCCGACTGCCCGACCGATTGTCTACGAGTTCGATGACAATATGAAACCTATCCGCCACTACTATCTTGGCAATCAGGCGGAAATTGAAGCTGCAATGGCTGCCGTTGCGGCGCAAGGTAAAGCAAAGAAGTGAGATTGATTGCGCGTTCTTTAGGCGTATTTTTAAAAGCGCTCGGTCTGGCGAGCGCTTTGCTCTGTCTGAGTGTTTCCCCGTTAGGCCAATACTACGGGGAAGGAGAGGCGTGCGCTCAAACGACTCAGAAGAAAACTAATGCCAAGAAAACAACGCGCTCTTCCGCTAAAACAACTGCCAAAAAAAGTACTTCAAGTAAAAAAAACAACTCAAAGACGGTCTCCCAAAAAACAACAGCAAAAAGTACAGACGACGTTAGTGAAAAACGCCGTAATGAACTGCAGACCCAACAGAAATCTTTGCAAGAACAACTGGGTTCGTTAAAGAAACAGTTGTCCCAAGCCGAAGCCAGTCAAAATGAGGCAAGCGATGCTTTAGCGGCTAGCGAAGAGGCCATTTCAAAAGCCAATCGCCGTCTTCGTGAATTAAGCACCGAACGTACACAAGTTGAAAAACGGCTAAAAGAATTGCGAGAGCAAGAGCTGTCTGTGAGCGGACAATTGACCAGCGCCGAAAAACAAAGTCGAGCGATTGCCCGTGCACAGTTTCTGAATTCCCGACGTCAGTCTTGGCAAACATTAATTGCGGGCAATAATCCCCACGAAGTAGCCCGAGACGCCGCTTCCCTTCAGTATTTTGCTCGAGCTCAGCAACAGGCCGTCAATCAGCTGTCTAAACAACAGGCTGGCATTCACTCAGTCTCAGAAGAAACGCAAAGCAAACGCAAAGAACTCGCAAATATTGAGGCCAACGAAAAGAAAGGCCGCGAACAGCTGATGCGAGAACAGCAAACTCGTAAACAGACTTTAGAGAAACTGAAAAAACAAATTTCCGAGCAACGAGCCTCCATTGATAAGTTGGAACGAGATCAGCAACGATTAGGACAATTGGTTGCCAATATTGACAAAGTGTTAGCCCAACGCAAAGCAGAAGCAGAGCGCAGAGCTCAACAAGCTCGCAAGAAGCAACCGGCCAGCGGGAAAGTATCCGTTGGAGGAAAGACTCCTTCTGGCGTATTTGCTAAACAAAAAGGCAAATTGTTAATGCCAGCGCTGGGTAAAATCACGGGACGCTATGGGCAAGCTCGAGCGAATGTTTCCGGTAAGAGCACAACATGGAGAGGCTTGATGATCCAAGCTCGCCAAGGCAGCGACGTTTTGGCTTGTGCCAATGGTCAGGTTGTGTTTTCTGATTGGCTACGTGGTTTCGGCAATTTAATTATTGTTGACCATGGTGACGGTTATCTCTCCATTTACGCTAATAACGAGTCTCTTTACAAGAGCGTTGGCGATAAGGTCTCTCGCGGCGAAACAATTGCCTCTGTAGGTAATACAGGCGGAGAAGAACTTCCCGGCCTATATTTTGAACTTCGCAGAAACGGACAACCCTTCAATCCTCTGCCGTGGATTGGTAAAGATTAAAAGAAAAACATGACAATATTCCCATCTCCCTTACGTAAAAAAGTCATTGCAGCTTCTTTAGCACTTTGTTTTGCTCCAGCTCTTTTAGCAGCAGAAACAGCCGAGCAAAACGCTAAAGCTCCTTTACCTTTACAAGAAATTCGTCAATTTACTGATGTCTATGCGGCTGTAAAAGCATTTTATGTTGACGAAAAGCAGACCAGTGACCGCCAGTTATTGGAGAATGCTTTGGCCGGCATGCTCTCAGGGCTTGACCCTCACTCTGCTTATCTGGACAAAGAAGCGTTTGAGGAAATGAAAGAAGGAACCGAAGGTGAATTCGGCGGACTAGGTCTTGAGGTCACAATGGATGCCTCAGGTGTCTTGGTCATCGCTCCTATCGATGACACGCCTGCAGCCCGCGCAGGAATTCGAGCCGGCGACATTATTGTCAAGATTGATGAACAGGCGACCCGAGCTATGACACTTTCTGAAAATGTCAAACTTATGCGCGGCAAACCCAAGACAAAAATCAAACTCATTATTGCTCGAAAAGGAGTGGATAAACCGCTGAACTTCACCATCACACGCGACATCATTAAAGTCCAGTCGGTGAAAATGAAGGAATTACAAGATAGCATCGCCTACATCCGTATTTCACAATTCCAAGAACATACGGCTGACGACCTTGCAAAATACCTTATTGATCTGAATAAAAAGAATCATCTTAAGGGGTTGGTTTTGGACTTAAGAAATGACCCCGGTGGCTTACTTAATGCCGCCGTCGGCGTTGTTTCTACTTTTCTTGATAAAGATAAAGTTGTTGTTAGCACAAAAGGTCGTACAGCCGAAGCAAACCGGAGCTTCCTCACTAGACCGTCTGATTACCTTAATTTTGATCAAAGCCCCTCTAGTGATTGGGTTGCGAAAGTCCCCAAGGAGGCAAAGACCGTCCCTATGGTGGTCCTTATTAACGCGGCTAGCGCCAGCGCCAGCGAAATCGTCTCGGGTGCCTTGCAAGATCACAAGCGTGCCAAAATTATTGGCCAGCAGTCTTTCGGTAAGGGAAGTGTTCAAACCGTTTTACCTTTAAGACCCTTAGATGGCGGCGAAGCTACGACGGGCATTAAACTGACGACATCGCGTTACTACACCCCTAACGGCCGATCAATTCAAGCGAAGGGTATTACTCCTGATATTGAAATCGCCGATACAGCCGAGGGCAATTACGCGACTTTCAATATTCGAGAAGCTGATCTTGCGCATCATTTAAAGAGTGAAGAAGAGAAAAAAGCTTTCCAGAAAAAACAGAAAGAAGAAAGTGAAAAACAACTCGATGATGCCAAGCAACCGGAATTACGCTATTTCTTTGGTGACGATAAAGACTTCCAATTACAGCAGGCCGTCAAGATCCTCAAAGGAGAAAAATACATTACCGGCTTTGAGAAAAAGCCAGAAGTAACGAAAGGAAATCCGAAAAAGACGGAGGGGCAAACTAAAAAGTAACTGGAAATAAAGGAAAAAAGAGCATCATGCAACAAGTACTCATTCATGTCATTCCGATCTTTTTCGCTTTATATATGTACGCGAGCTTGTTTCACAAGACTCGCTTACATTGGGCAATTCGTGGAGTTTTGCTCTTTTTAATTCTTATTTCCTGTCAATATCCCGCGTTTTGCCGTTCTTTCTTTGTTGGCTATGACGACCGAGTTCCCCATTTAGGAATTGTTTTGTACTGTTGGTTATTTTCAACTCAGTTACTACTGGTTTTGGCTGCTTTTGCCAAAGATTTTGTCGGACTCTTTTACCGTCTAGTCCGTAAAACAAAACTTCCCCACCCAACGACAACGGCGGTCAGTTTACTGAGTATTGCCATGTTAATTGCTGCATTTGGCAGTTACAGCGCCCTATCTCAGCCGCCGATTTATCGTTTAGATGTGCCGATTAAAAATCTACCTGATTCGCTGGATGGTTTTACGATTGCTCAATTATCCGACATTCACGCAAGTCCCCTACTTGACCGAAGCCGACTGGTTAAAGTTGTCGAAAGAACGAATGCTTTAAAGCCGGATATGGTTGCAGTTACCGGCGATATTGTTGATGGAAAAACAGAAGCAAGACTACAAGACGTTTTACCTCTTAGGGAACTTCGAGCCCCATACGGCGTTTTTGCAATTGAGGGCAACCATGAACACTACGTGGATTATGACGCCTGGATGGCCACTTATCCCACACTGAATATGACTGTACTGCATAACAGTCACCGAATTCTTGACGTTAATGGAGCCAAACTTGCCATTGTCGGCATCACTGACCCCATGGCCGCCCGCTACCATCGTGAATATCCAGATATTAAAAAAGCTATGAGCGGGATAGCTGAAGGCACCGTCTCTATTTTGCTGTCACATCAAGTTAAATACAGTCGGGATTACGCTAAATATCCGATTGCGCTGCAACTGTCCGGTCACACGCATGGAGGACAAATTTTCGGCATGCACTGGCTTGCTCAAATTATTAATAAAGGCTTCGTAAAAGATAAATATCAAATAGATGATATGCTCCTTTATGTCAATCGCGGAACCGGACTTTGGTATGGCTTCCCCGTCCGATTAGGCATCCCAAGTGAAATTACGCTTGTGACATTAAAAAAGAAAAATTGATTTATTAAACGTTTCTCTGTCTCAAAAGTGATTAATATAAGTACAGAGGTATCCGTTTTTTAAGGATCAAAGTATGCTTAATAAAAACAGTTTCCGTTATTCCGCCGCCATTGAGGCATTAATCGAAAAACACGCCAATGAAGGCAGTGACAGCATGTGGAGTGTCTGGCGTGAACGTCAGGTCAACCGTAATACCTATGGTGGAAATTATTCTTTTGTATTGGGCCGCACTGCCGATAAAGACAAGCCTTTTTACCTCAACTTTGAATCAGCATTTGAAGGATTTGCCGCCCATGCCCCCTACACTTTAGTAACAGGGATGACAGGTAGCGGTAAGAGCTCTTTCCTGCGAAACTTGATTTTAGACATTGCCATCACTAACACTCCTGATTTGGCAGCCATTAAAGTGTTCGATCCCAATGGTGGTTGGGCTTTTGAAAGCCTGAAAGGGTTGCATCGCATGCGTGTTGAGACCAACATTGAAACGGCGAAAACCTATCTAGAAGGCATTACAAAATCCATTGAAGCTCACGAACAGCTTTTCGAGACTTTGGGAGTTAAAACACTGGAAGAGTGTAATAAGGTATTGGGGCTCAAAAAACGTCTTTTGCGCACTTTTGTCATCATTGATGAGGTGGCTGTCTGGATGATTGACGATGACTTCAAGGAAAAGCTTCTGAGAGCGTTAGATGCGATTTCCAATAAAGGTTGGAGTACAGGTTATCATCTCATTTTGGCAACTCAGTGGCCGGATCCTCGAGTCTTGCCTAAGGAAGTCCGGGATCATTTCGGCAATCGTATTTCCTTAAAATTGCCGACTGCTGAAATGTCTGAATACGCATTGGGTATTAAAGGAGCAGAATCGTTGACGGATTTAGGTCATATGCTGGCTGTCTTGGCTGGCGAACCATCTCCAATCAACTGCTGGGTTCCTTGGCTATCCGATGAAGACGCTGAACGAATGGTGACAGCAATCCGGGTTGCCGAAGACCGTTAACTTTATAGGAGCGCCAACAGGCGCTCTTTTCGACTATGAGCATATTCAAGTTTTATCCACCTGGCGGAAAAATCATGAAGCCAAAACTGTGGCTTCTGGACATGGACGACACCCTTTATTCTGCTTCTGCCGGTATGTTTCATGATATCCACGTTTTAATGGATGCCTACATTGTCGAAAAGCTGGGGCTAACAACACAACAAGCCAATGAGTTGCGAAAGTATTACTGGCGAAGATATGGAGTAACCTACTACGGCCTTTGGCTTCATCATGGGATAGATCCACACGATTTTTTGACTGCTACCCATAAAGTTGACACTTCAAGCATTCACACTCAAGGCCAAATGCGTGAAGCCATTATGTCTTTAAAGGGGCAAAGAATCCTTTTTACCAACGCCCCTAACTCTTTTGCTGATCAGGTGTTAGAGAGACTTAATTTAAGTGATTGTTTTGTCGCTCAATACCGAGCCGAAGATATGAAAGTCTTTGGACACTGGCGTCCTAAACCCTCTGCGAAGATGCTCAAAAATGTATTGGCTTGCCACCATGTAAAGCCCTACGACTGTTGCTTAGTTGATGATAATCTGAACAATCTTAAAGTCGCTAAAACGGTGGGAATCCAAACTGTTCTTTGTAAAGGTTGGCATCATCATGGACTTGAAGTCATTCGCCCTATCCCTTATGTTGATGCCTTTATCTCTCATATTCGCGATATCAAAAGAATCTTGGTTTCAACACCCCCAAAAAAGCAAAAATATAGGCGGCCAGTTTTTTTGAATCCCTATAATTAGTCATCACCCTATTATTCGAGGTTATTTTGTTTATCTTTCGCTGGATTGGCAAAGCGTTTCACTTCGTTGCTACTTGCCTGAAATATTTCAACAAAACCGTGCTCTATGTTTTAGAGCTGATTGTCATTGTTGTTCTTGTCGCAGGACTTTTTTCCTTTTTCCATACCCCACAAATCCAACCTAATTCAATCTTACTGTTGGATTTACAAGGAACAGTAAAAGAGTCACCAACAAATGAAGCCGCGTTACCGATAGCTCTGACTTCGACCAATTCCTCCGTGTCTCTGCACGAATTATTGGCCACAATTGACAAAGCGGCGAAAGACCCTTTGATCTCCGGCGTGTTGTTAAAGCTTGATGGTCTGGACAAAGTGGGATTAGCCTCGACCATCGAAATTGGTAAAGCTTTGGATCGCTACAAAGTAAGTGGTAAACCAATTTGGGCTTGGGGAACCAACTTTTCACAAGCACAATACGCGATCGCTGCCCACGCCAATGAAATTTACATGCACCCGATGGGAGAAGTTTTTGTAAAAGGTCTAGCCTCTAATCGACTGTACTATGGAGATCTTTTGAAAACGCTAGGGGTCAATGTTCACGTATTCAAGGCCGGTGCCTACAAGAGTTTCCCGGAAAGTTTCGTTGCCAACAAACCCTCCAAAGAGTGGATCGAAAGCGAGCGCTTCTGGCTCAACGATGCCTGGAAAACTCTTTCTACAGAGATTGAAAATTCTCGTGGTCTGATGCCCGGTTCAATAACGCAATACATTGAAACACTACCGACAAGGCTGAAAACTGCTAACGGTGATTTAGCGATGGCTGCATTAAATGCCAATCTCATCGACGGCACACAGACCTTTGATCAAATAATCAAAACGATTGAAAATAAACTGGGACTGAAGCAAAAAGGTCAAGCCAGTCTTGTCAGTTACGCCGATTATGCCGCTCCGCTTAACACTCAAAGCGGTGAAATTGCCGTTGTCATTGCCGAGGGAGAAATTCAGGAAGGCGAATCACAGGCCGGTGTTATGGGAGCGGAGTCCCTAGTTAAACTTATTGACCGGGCCAGAGAAGATAAAAACATTAAAGCACTTGTCTTGCGAGTTAATTCTCCAGGAGGTTCCGCGGTAGCTAGCGAACTGATTCGACACGCCCTGGAAAGAACCAAAGCTGTTAAACCTGTTGTCGTAAGCATGGGGGATATAGCGGCATCGGGTGGCTATTGGATCAGTATGGGAGGCTCTCGTGTATTGGCCTCTGAGTCCTCGGTGACCGGATCAATCGGTGTATTTGGATTGGCACCTACTTTTGAGCGCACTTTGCAATTGGCAAAAATCGGTCAGGCAGCGGTGACAACCACATGGCTGGCTAATGCTGAACGATTAACTCAACCGATGGATCCTCGTATGGAAAGTATTTTGACCCAATCAGTGGCAAGAACTTATTCCAACTTCATCAACGTTGTTGCGCAATCGAGAAAACTGTCCACTCAATATGTGCAATCGGTTGCACAAGGGCGAGTTTGGACCGGAACGCAAGCCCAGTCTCGTCAACTTGTGGATCAAATTGGAAACTTCGGGGATGCTCTCACCGTAGCACGTTCATTAGCAAAACTGGATAATAAGGCGGGTGTCATTTATTTGATTGACTCCAAGCCCGATCTTGGATCAATGATTCGTGAAAGTTTTGGAGACTGGTTCAATCCCCTGGGATTTATTGCTGTACCCGAATCCGTTCAACAGGAACTAAAGCAAGGGCGATCTTTGCTACAAAAAGCTGAAGGCCGTTCTCAGCTAATTTTCGTGCACAGTTTGCTTCAGCCGCTTCAATAATGAAAAACGCGGGCGCAAAACGTCCGCGTTTTTCTTCAATTATTATGGTTTTAGACGATAAAATCGATTTTAAAAATCAATCACCGTACATTTTTTGGCGAATTTCTCGGCGCATTTGAGCTTCCAAAGAAAGCGTCGCTGTCGGACGGGCCAATAAACGGGCTACCCCAATCGGTTCACCGGTTTCTTCACACCAGCCGTATTCGCCCTTATCAATTCGCTGAATAGCTGCCTGGACTTTCTTTAAGAGCTTACGTTCACGATCACGTGTACGCAATTCCAAAGCATGCTCTTCTTCAATTGTTGCTCGATCTGTGGGATCAGGAACGACTACCGTTTCCCGTAAATGTTCAGTCGTCTGACCGGCATTGCTGCGCAATTCTTTTTCCATTTCCTCCAAACGATGACGGAAGAACGCCAATTGACGATCATTCATGTAATCATCTTCGGACATCGCGAGCAACTCTTGCTCTGTCAACAACTTCTTTTTCGTGGCCATATATCTTCAATCGCAGTACTGAACTTTCACCCAGCACCGTCTTTGTTACATCAAAAAACTCTTCGGAGTGTAAACGAAATTGTGCCCCAGAACTTGTTATTAAAACTCAAAAGCCTGGACAATAAAACGCCCTCCTAGAAGGAGGGCAAATTGTGTCTTAATTCTGATAATTTGTCAAATTTTTCATAAACCTACGGAGCATCAACTAGACAGGTTTCTAAACCGGTGATAATGGCTTGTTCCGGTAGATTTCGTCCAATGAAAACGATTTTGCTCATCGGCTTTTCATCTGCAGCCCATTTGGGACCCAAATCAGCTGCGACCAACATGTGGACACCTTGGGTGATCATTTTATGATCAGTTCCTTCTAGATAAAGAACCCCCTTGTAACGCAAAAGATCAGGACCGTACACCTGTGTAATGGTTCCCCAAAAACGTTCCAGGCGGAACGGATCAAATGCGGTGTAGGAAGTAAAGACAAAAGAGCCGATTTCGTCACCGTGGTGGTGATGGTGACCGGTGTCCGTTAAGAATTCAGGGTCAATATCCAAGACCGTATTGAGATTAAATCCCTCAATATCCAAAACTTCACTGATAGCCACTTCGCCCATGTGAGCTTCTTTAATCGGAGCCCGTGGGTTCATCGCACGAAGTCTAGCTCTGATCGCTTTTGTCTCTTCGGGAGTCACCAAATCAGTCTTTGTCAAAAATATCCTATCGGCAAATCCGACTTGAGCCTGAGCTTCTAACTCTTTGTCCAAGGTATCGTTACCGTGCTTGGCATCCACAACTGTAACAACCCCGTCCAAGCGGTAAAACGCTGCAACCGCATCATCCATAAAGAATGTTTGAGCAACAGGGCCTGGGTTAGCCACCCCCGTTGTTTCAATAATCACACGGTCGAATGCAATTTCCCCTTTGTCCCTACGGTGACGAAGATTCGTTAAAACCCGAGATAAATCGCCTCTAATTGTGCAACAGATACAACCGTTACTCATTTGAACAATTTGTTCTTTATCCGTTTGCACCAGTAGCGTGCTGTCAACATCTTCCTCGCCGAATTCGTTTTCAATCACAGCAATCTTGTGCCCATGATCTTCGCGCAAAATACGATTCAACAATGTTGTTTTACCCGCCCCAAGAAAACCCGTGAGAATTGTCACAGGAATTTGAGGAACCATATCCATTACATCCATTTTCAGCCTCTAACTCATTTTTAAAGCGCAGCTTTTCGGTCGCTTTATTAACGAAGCGTTAATTGTAGTCCTTTCAAATATTCGCCTTCAGGACAAGTCATCATTAAGGGATGATCCGCTCCTGCTCCCAGTCTGGCAATCATCCAAGCTTCGCGTTTTGAATCGATAACCGCTCCGGCAATGACTTTCTGGAATAAATCCACGTCCATTGCTCCAGAGCAGGAGAATGTCAACAAGTCTCCTCCGGGTGCAACTAAGCGAAGTCCATTGAGGTTAATGTCCTTGTAGGCTCTGGCTGCGCTATCAATGTGCCTATGGCTTGATGCAAATTTTGGCGGATCGAGAATAACTAAATCGAACGTTTCGCCGGCCTCGCGAGCCTTCCTCAGGTACTCAAATACATCAGCCTGTACCCATTTTGCTTTGCCGTCATCAAAACCATTTCGGGCAGCATTACGAGCTGCCATTGAAAGAGCCGCTTCAGAAGAATCCACTGATATCACTTCATCGGCTCCCCCTGCCAATAGCGCAAGCGAAAAACCACCGGTGTAACAAAAGCAGTTCAACGCCCTCATGCCTCGTCCCGTCCGGGCTTTAAACTCACGAGCCAAGCACTGAGCTAAAAAGCGATTTTCTCGTTGGTCAATATAAAAACCTGTCTTGTGGCCTTTCCGAACGTCAACACCATATCGTACGCCGTCTTCAATCACTTCAATTTCCTGGGGAGGCTCTTGACCGCGCAGAAGTTCTACGCGCTCTGCCAACCCTTCTCTGTGTCGGGTGGCGGCATCGGAGCGATCAAAAATTCCTTTTATTCCCGGAACACTCATCAAGACATCAGCAATAACGTCTCGAAATGCCTCAACGCCCGCTGCCTGGAATTGCGTCACAAACCAATCTCCGTAACGGTCAACGACCAAACCCGGCAATTGATCTGCTTCTCCAAATATCACCCGTACCGCACTTGTTCTTGAAAAGAGGGCTTGTCTTGCCGCTAACGCTTTCTTTATTTTCGTCTCTATCCACAAAGCATTAATCTGCTCGCTTTCGTCAAATGACCAGCAACGAGCTCTTAGAGTGGAATCCTTAGAGTATGCGGCCCAGGCTAAAAAACGCCCATCATAAGAGCAGACTCGAACCGTGTCTCCACTGACCGCTTTTCCCGTCAACCTTTGAACAGCAGTATCGTAAACCCACGGATGGCGACGCAAAAGCGAACGCTCCTTTCCCTTTTTTAAAATTAAATCTGTCATTTTAATCTCATTATTGATATAAGGAAGCCTCTCCCTCAGGGCGAGTTTTAAAGCGCCTATGAGTCCACATGTACTGATCCGGATATTTTTTAATCCATTCTTCCAGTACTTGTGTCACTCTCAACGTATCGGCTTCATAATCATCCGTCGGAAAGTTTTCCCAAAGATCTGTTGAGTGCACCTGATAACCTGTTTCCGTCATCTCTGCCACAAGCATGACGACCTTTGCCTTAGTAAGTTTGGCCAACCTTGAGGCCATCGGAAGCGTAGCCGCAGGAATACCAAAAAAAGGCACAAAAATGCTATTTCGCTTGCCATGATCCATATCCGGCAAGTAGTAAAACGGAAAACCGTCTCGCATCGCGCGGATAATTGGGCGCAAATCGTGATGTGTTCCTTTGGCAATCAAAATAGGATCACTAAAACGTTTTCTACCGTCAAAGGCCGCCTTATCCCAAACTGGATTAGTCTGACGCTGATACAACGAGACACCTCTAACGTAAAGGTTAAGAGCAATCCCGCTCGCATCAAGCCCGGCAAAATGCGGAGCGATTACGATTAAAGGACGATTTTCTGTATTTGTAATTCTTTCAATAACCCCGTCATCAAAGCGGACAAATTGTCGAACCTGATCGGCACTTCCCTTCCATAAAACACTATGATCCAAAGCCGCTCTGGCCAATCTGAAAAAGCATTCCTTAGCGACCTGTTCCCGTTTACTTTCACTCCAATTCGGGAAACACAATTTCAGGTTGGTTAATGCCACTTTTCTTCGTTTAGGCACAACATGCCAAAAAAGCCAAGCCACAACCCTTGCAGCCTTAGCTCTGGAAGAAGGTGACCAATTGGCCATCATATCAACGACGGCTAACCAAATGTGAGTGAAAAAATTCAAAATCGGCTGCATTCTTCTCTCTTATTGTTCGCGTTGGACTCCACGGGGACATTTATAACGCTTATATGACCACAAATACTGTTCTGGACAAGACAAAATAGTCTTTTCAATCAAACAATTCATCGCGGCAGCATCCCGTTTTTCATCTCCGGTGAGTGAATATTCCCAATTTTCAACGTGCATTCTCCAGCCTTCCGCTTCTCTTTGCATCCGCGCCATGATCACCTGTGCTTTAAACTGCTTTGCCAACTTCAAAGGAAAAGTCATTGTATAAGCCTTTTCACCAAATAATGGAACCCAGACTCCTTCACCATGAGAAGGCACCTGATCAGGCAATACACCGGCAATTCCCCCGGCTTTCATGATTTTAAGAATTTGACGAACACCTTTAAGATCTGCACTGGCCGGGACAATATTTTCCGAGACGCGTCCCTGCCCAACAATATTGCGGAGATAACTTTTTCTGGGAACTCGGTAAAGGATAGCGAACTGCCGATCTGTACCTTTAAGCCAGCGCTCAGCAATCATCATTGGCCCAACCTCATAACAGCCAATGTGAGGAGTCAAAAAGACAATGGGGCGTCCACTTCCCAACGCTTCCTCTAAAAGAGGAACAGAAGCATCATCTATTCTGCATTTAGCAAGGACCTCTTGACGGCTTCTCCCCCATACCCAAGGCGCTTCGACAGCCTGAGCGCCCTGTTCACAGGCCACAACTCGAGCCATTTCGGGAGAATAGATCCCAGCTCTTGACAGGTTACGGTGAATTTCCTCACGGTAAGCGCTATCAAACCGATAAATAAGCGTACCGACCAATCGCCCGACAGAACGTAAAAAGTTAAGGGGCAAACGTGAGATTAAATAAATTAAGAATTCCATGAGTAGGATTTTGCCAAACTTTTCAGGAAACAGACTTGATTTTTCCATCAGCGAGAGTAGCATATCGGATCACGCCGAGTTAAGGACAACTTGCGGGGCGTGTCACAAATACCGCTAAAGCGTCAGCCGCATTCCGGATCTTTCCGCGGTGGACGCTCGTTCCACAGGATCTCACTTCAAAAGGAATGTAGCACCATGGATTCTTATTTATTTACTTCCGAATCGGTCTCTGAAGGCCATCCGGATAAGGTTGCAGACCAAATTTCCGATGCCATTCTTGATGCCATTTTGGCTCAAGACCCCTATAGCCGTGTAGCAGCTGAGACGCTTTGCAACACCGGCTTAGTCGTTTTGGCCGGTGAAATTACCACTCAAGCTAATGTGGACTATATCGACATTGCTCGTGAAACATTAAAACGCATTGGCTATGACAACTCGGAATACGGCATTGATCACAAGGGTTGCTCAGTTTTAGTCGGTTACGACAAACAATCCAACGACATTGCTCAAGGTGTTGATCGTGCAAGCGACGATTACCTTGAACAAGGCGCCGGAGACCAAGGCTTAATGTTCGGTTATGCCTGCGATGAAACGCCGACTTTGATGCCTGCAGCCATTTACTACGCTCATCGCTTGGTTCAACAACAATCTATCGTCCGCCGCAACGGCACACTTGACTTCTTGCGCCCGGATGCAAAGAGCCAAGTAACGCTTCGCTATGAAAACGGCAAACCTGTTGCCATTGACACCGTCGTTTTGTCCACCCAGCATCATCCTCGTATGAGCGACGGCAACAAAATGAAGCCCGAATTCATTGAAGCCGTTATCGAACACATCATTAAGCCTGTACTGCCTCAAGAATGGCTTAAAAACACTCGCTTTTTAATCAATCCAACGGGACGCTTTGTCGTAGGCGGTCCTCAAGGTGACTGCGGCTTGACCGGTCGAAAGATTATTGTGGACACGTATGGCGGCGCCTGCCCGCACGGCGGCGGCGCTTTCTCAGGCAAGGATCCCTCCAAGGTGGACCGCTCTGCCGCTTATGCATGCCGTTACGTGGCTAAAAATATTGTCGCAGCCGGCCTTGCGTCACGCTGCCAAGTACAAGTGTCTTATGCAATCGGCGTGGCTCAACCTATCAATGTGACGGTTCGTACATTCGGTACCGGTAAGATCGCTGATGATAAGATCGCTGAATTAGTCCGTCGTCACTTTGACTTACGCCCGCGCGGCATTATCCAAATGTTGGATTTGCTTCGTCCTATCTATTCCAAGACGGCCGCCTATGGTCACTTCGGTCGAGAAGAACCCGAATTTACCTGGGAACGTACGGACAAAGCTGAACTATTAAAAGCTGACGCCTTCTAATCATTCTGTAGATTAATGAAAATTGCCTCAATCCAATATCAGATTGAGGCAATTTTTTAGATTTCTTCGAATAGATCTTCTTTGCTCAAACGTGATTTAGGTCGTTTGGCATTGCTATCATCCTCAGATCTATACCCGAGACTTACAGCCACAACACTTCTTAGACCACGTTTGCGTAAACCCAATATCTCATCAAGCTTATCAAAATCTGCCCCTTCCAAAGCTGTCGAATCGATTCCCATACCGGCAGAAGCGAAAAGGACAAATCCCAGGGCTATATAGGCTTGAGCCGTTTCCCAAGCTAAAGTATCCGAGACAGAATGACTGTGCAGGCCCACAAAATGCCTGCGCCCTGCATCCAAGCCCGCAATGACAGACTCTTTTGCATAACGACCATCCGCGATTTCTTTATTGAGTACCTTTTGTAAATGCTCTTCTGAGACTTTTTCAGGAACTGCGAAAACAATAATGTCACTGGCCTTCGCTATTCTTTCTCGGTTAAAGTCTAAAAAACCTTCCATAATCTTATCCTTGGCTTCTTTACTGCTGGCGACAATAAATTTCCAAGATTGAGCATTCACCGATGAAGGGGCTAAGCGTAGGATTTCTAACAATTCATTGAATTGTTCCCGCGGAATGTGTTTCCCACTGTAATGTTTTGTCGTGTAACGCTCCTGAGCGATTTGGAGCATTTTGTTTTCCATTGGCATTTTTCAGTCCTCCCAATAGCGCGATGATTTCAGTTTAACTTTCGTTAAACATTTTGGGAACTCTTTTTTCTTTTGCTTACTGATGGCTTTTGACCTTTGCCAAACAGAGCCATACAATCTAGAGATTTTAATTTTCTTTGCATTTGGGATAAAAATGACCACTCGAGTATTAACAGGAATCAATACAACTGGCACGTTGCACATCGGCAACTACGTCGGTGCCATACGTCCGGCCATTCAAGCAAGCCGCAATAAGGACGTCCAAAGCTTTTTCTTCATGGCAGACCTGCACGCACTCATCAAGTGCCAGGATCCGGATCGAATTGAACGTTCCCGCCTTCAGATCGCAGCAACTTGGCTGGCCGCAGGTTTGGATCCTTCGCACGTTATTTTTTATCGCCAAAGTGATATTCCTGAAATCCCGCAACTGAGCTGGATGCTCACTTGCGTCACGTCCAAGGGGCAAATGAACCGAGCTCATGCGTACAAAGCAGCGTTGGAAGCCAACGTAGAAAATGCGGAGGACCCTGACGCCGGTATTTCCATGGGACTTTACAGCTACCCCATTTTGATGGCAGCCGATATTTTGATGTTCAATGCTCACAAGGTTCCCGTCGGCAAAGACCAAATCCAACACTTGGAAATGGCTCGTGACGTTGCAACGCGCTTCAATTATCTGTACGCCACAGAAGATCACCCCTTCTTTGTTATGCCAGAGGCTGTTGTCGATGAAACACACGAAGTACTCCCTGGACTTGACGGTCGAAAGATGAGTAAGAGCTATAACAACGTTATTCCTCTCTTCGAAGGCGGCAGCAAAGCCTTGAAAGAAGCCATTGCAGGAATTAAAACAGACTCAAAACTTCCCGGCGAGCCGAAGGACCCGACGTCAACATCCTTGACCGCCATCTATGAAGCTTTCTCCACGCCTGAAGAATACGAAAAATTCTGCTCACGCCTTAAAGCAGGTCTCGGGTGGGGCGAGGCCAAGCAAGAACTTTTTGAAAAAATAGAATCCGAAATTGGTCCGATGCGTACCAAATATGAAGAGCTAATGAAGCATCCGGAACAAATCGAAGCCATTTTGCAAGAAGGTGCTCGTAAAGCCCGTGAAATTGCCGTTCCCTTTATGCAGAAGGTTCGGCAAGCCGTCGGACTCAGAAATTTTGCTCATTTTGGTGAAATGCAACGTAAAACCACCGAAAAGAAAAAAGTTTCTTTACCTGTTTTTAAACAATATCGTGAGAAAGACGGCAAGTTCTACTTTAAGCTGACGAGTGCCTCGGGTAAAGAACTTTTGCAGAGTGTCGCTTTCGATAGCGGTAAAGACTGCGGTCGTGTGGTTGCCTCACTGAAATGCTCGGGGCTTTGTGATGACTCTTCTGTCATAGCGGTTATCAAAGATGGTGAAAACGTTACGGTGAAGTGCGTGCAGCTTTGCCCCGGGGTAAGCCGCGAAGAAATTCAAAGCGCTTTATGCGCTATTCGATCCGCTGAAGAAGAAAAACAGAAAAAGAATGCACAGTAACAATTAAGAGAGAAAGCCTTTCAATGGCTTTCTCTGTTGTTTTTCTCAAGGAGCGTTGCGAGACTGCCAACACCGGTAGCTCCCAGGCTTGAGACAAATCTTAACGGCGCTCACACAACGTAAATACTTTAAAGTTGGAGACTTTTTGATGAGTACGCCTTACATTATCGCCGACATCGGCTTGGCCGACTGGGGCAGAAAAGAAATTCAAATCGCTGAAACAGAAATGCCCGGATTGATGGCTATTCGTGAAGAATATGCGGCCGCCCAACCTTTAAAAGGAGCGCGGATTTCTGGTTCTCTTCATATGACAATCCAAACCGCTGTTTTGATCGAAACACTCGTGGCGTTGGGTGCTCAAGTTCGTTGGGCTAGTTGCAACATTTTCTCAACTCAAGATCACGCAGCCGCTGCTATTGCAGCCGATGGTGTTCCGGTCTTTGCCGTTAAAGGCGAGAGCGTAAACGATTATTGGGAATACACCCATAAGATCATGGAATGGGATGACGGCGGCTACTCCAATATGATTTTGGACGATGGTGGTGACGCCACATTGCTTTTGCATTTAGGCGCTCAAGCAGAAGAAGACCATTCTGTCATTGAACATCCGAAGAGTGATGAAGAAACTGCTCTTTTTGCCGCTATTGATCGCCATCTACAAGAAGATCCGCACTGGTATTCCAAGCGTATTGTCCACATTAAAGGTGTAAGCGAAGAGACGACCACCGGTGTGCACCGTTTATATCAAATGGCCGCCAAGGGCACGTTGCGTTTCCCCGCTATGAACGTCAATGATTCTGTTACGAAGTCTAAGTTTGACAACCTCTACGGTTGCCGTGAATCCCTCGTTGACGGCATTAAGCGCGCAACCGATGTCATGATCGCAGGCAAAGTGGCTGTCGTCGTCGGCTACGGCGATGTAGGCAAGGGCTGCGCTCAAGCGCTTCGTGCGCTGGCCGCCCAAGTTTGGGTCGTTGAAGTTGATCCCATCTGCGCACTCCAAGCGGCCATGGAAGGCTACCGTGTTGTAACGATGGATTGGGCTGCTGATAAGGCTGATATTTTCGTAACAGCCACCGGCAATATTAACGTGATTACTCATGATCACATGATCCGAATGAAGAACGAAGCCATCGTTTGCAATATCGGTCACTTTGACAGTGAAATTGATGTCGCCAGTATGCGCCAATACCAGTGGGAAAATATCAAACCCCAAGTTGATCACATTGTTCTCCCCTCCGGCAACAAAATTATTTTGTTAGCGGAAGGGCGCCTTGTGAACTTAGGTTGCGCCACGGGGCACCCGAGTTATGTAATGTCCAGCTCTTTTGCCAATCAAACGTTGGCTCAAATTGAGCTCTTCACCAACACGGATAAATATCCGGTGGGCGTTTATGTTTTGCCGAAGATTTTGGATGAAAAAGTTGCACGCCTGCAACTAAAAAACTTCAATGCCCAATTGTCTGAGCTGACAGATGAGCAAGCTGCCTATATCGGCGTTCCGAAGGAAGGTCCTTATAAGAGCGATGCATACCGCTACTAACTAGCTCTCTATCTGCAAGACGGCTTCACCACCCACGTGAAGCCGTTTTCACATACCCAACCAGATAACGCTCTGTCATGGGTTTCGTGCACAAAAGTCTTACAAATAAAGGAAGCCGGCACAACCCCTATGGTTAATTCAAAATGCTGACTGCTGAGCATCCGATCGTACCATCCCCCGCCATACCCCAATCTGTACCCATCAAGGTCGACAGCAACACAAGGAATTAACAAACACTGAGGACAAACAACCTCAGAGGCTAAAGGGGCAGGGATTCCGTATTGATCCGGAGATAAACTTTGACCAAACTGCCAAGATGCAAAGGTCATGTCATTATTTAAAATCCTGGGGAGGGCCAATGTTTTAATCGCGCCTTCATTTTGCAACTCAAACAGAACCGACCGGATATCAATTTCATTTTTAATTGGATAATACAGCCCTACACAGTCGTAACAGTTTTGTTTGAAAAAAGAGTAAAGATAAACGCTGATTTTCTCAGTTTCATCCCTTAAATCCATGTCACGACGCTTTCTTAGACACTCTTTTCTGAAAAAAGATTTTTCAAACATGACTGATCAGTTCGTTTTTGATTAAAGTATCGTCTATGCAGTTTAAAACAATTTTGACCCGTTACCTGACAGTCATCCGATACTCAATATTTTTATTGGGCAGTCTTTTTGTGTGCCAATCAGCAGTTCTTGCCCAACCGGTTGATTCCATTGACAGTGCAAAAATTTTAAAGTCACCGACACCGGAAAATAACGTTGAACTTATTTCGTTTTTACAAAAAGCTGACGACTCGGAAAAGTTTCTTTTTTTCTACTGTCCATTCAAAATACT
>CAJMEC010000010.1 GCA_905212345.1 uncultured Sutterella sp.
TTTTCTAATTCATTGTTTTATAAGAATTTATTTTTAAAACATTCTTGTAATGATCAGAGTAATTTCTCTGTTATGGCTATCTATTTTCTAATATCTTTTACCCATTTCTAACTCAAAATAACTAGAGAAAAAAACTTATTCCATCTTTTCAAAAACACGTGTTCCTTCCATTTATCTTCTTGAATTTCAAGCATTAATAAATTTGCCGACTATTTATTCGTAATAATCGTCTATTCCGTGGATATTTCTTTTATTTTTCAATATGTTAACTACTTGTTGATAGCAAACAGTCCGCATACACTGTCGAGAAATCGACTTTTATGTTTGGAGTTCATCATGAAAAAAATTTTACTAAGCGCTCTCTTAAGTTCCATGATTGTCAGTGGTTCTGCCATGGCCGGCACACTTTTGGTCGGCACCGATGCAGGACTTGCGCCTTTTGAATTTAAAGATCCGAAAACCAATGAAATTGTTGGTTTTGATATCGATTTGATTAACGCTATAGCCAAAGCGGTAGGCGATGAAGCAAAGATTCAAAACATGCAATTTGCCGGATTAATCCCCGCACTGCAAAGTAACATGGTTGATGTCGGGGCTGCAGCCATCACCATTACGCCGGAACGGCAAAAACAAGTGCTTTTCACTGATCCATACTACGATGTCGGTCTAGTAATGGTCATTCAAAAGAAAAATGCCGACAAGTTTAAAACTTTAAAAGACATGGAAGGCAAGCGTATCTGCGCTCAAATTGGTTCAACTGGCTCCATTTTGGCCTCAACTGTCAAAAACGCCACCGTAGCAAATTTCGATCAAATCGGCGAAGCTTTTATGGAATTAAAAATGAACGGGTGCGACTCCGTTATGGTTGATAAGACAGTGACTCTGTACTACTTAACTAAACATAACGATGAAGACATCATGATGGTTCCACACGTCTATAACCCCAAACAAAACGGATTTGCCGTCGCCAAAAACAACAAAGCTTTACTTGAAAAATTGAATAAAGGTCTAAAAATCATTAAGGAAAATGGTGAATACGACAAAATCTACGAAAAATGGTTAGGTAAAAAGCCTCAAGCCTCTCAACAATAGAAATTAATCATTAAGCCTAAAACTCTGTTTTAGGCTTCTTTTGTTGTTATTTTCACGCAATTATCATGAATTTAATTAAACGCATTGAAGAATTAACTCCAGAATTTATTGCCATAAGACGCGATTTCCATAGATACCCCGAAGTCGGCCATCAGGAGAATGTAACCGCCGAAAAGATTGCCAATTATCTTCGTCAATGGGGTTATCAGGTTCATACGAAAATTGCCGGTACCGGTGTCGTAGCTCTTTTAAAATGCGGAGACTCATCCAAGTGCCTTTCTATTCGGGCGGATATGGATGCATTGCCGATTGAAGAAGCTAATTGTTTTGCTCATGCTTCCGTCAATAAGGGGGTGATGCATGCTTGTGGTCACGACGGCCATATGACGATGGCTCTTTTAGCCGCCAGATATCTTGCTGAGACCCAACACTTCAACGGTACGGTTCAATTTGTTTTTCAGCCCTGTGAAGAACAAGACGGAGGAGCAAGTGATATGATCAGTGACGGCTTATTTAAGCGATTCCCGACAGACTGCATAATTGCCTGCCATAATTGGCCGGACGTTCCTCAAGGCAAAATTGCCCTTAATTGGCAAACCATAATGGCCAGCTGCAATGCTTTCCGAATCCTTGTCCGTGGACGTGGAGCTCATGGCGCCATGCCCAATAACGGAATTGATCCTCTTTTTGTTGCCGTTCAAATCACCAATAGCCTTCAAGGCATTATCACTCGTATAAAACGCCCTATTGACCCAGCTGTATTATCCATTTGCAAGATCACAGCCGGGGAAACTTATAACGTTATTGCTGATACGGCTGAAATTGAGGGAACGGTAAGAACCTTTTCAGAAGATGTGACGGACCTTATTGCCGATCATATGAAAAAAATTGCTTCACACGTAGCCTCTGCGTTCGGCGCGACAGCTGAAGTCAAATTCATCCGTCAAGTACCTCCCGTTACCAATAATCCTGAATGGATCAACCAAATACAAAACGCTGCCATCGAGGTGGTAGGACAAGAAGCGGTCCTTACGCAAGAGCCGGTTATGCCTTCTGAAGATTTTGGTGTATTCCTAAAGCACTGCCCAGGAGCACTCTTTTTTATCGGTAACGGCGAAGGCAAGCACAGGCAAGAGGGACACGGCCCCGGTCCGTGCTCGCTTCACAATCCGTCCTACGATTTCAACGACTCAATTTTGCCTTTAGGAGCCAGTGTTTTTGCCCGAATCGCAGAAAACTACCTTTCTTAAAGGTTAGGCGTTAACTGCCTTTAAACGATTTAACGCAATAAGAACCATCAATGTAGAGCCGTAAACAGTCGCCTCGTCATTGAAATCAAACTCACACTCATGAAGACTGGCCGTGTGCCTCGAATCTCGAATTCCCAAACGGAACAAACAACCGGGGCACACTTGGGTCATAAAGGCGAAATCTTCCGCTGTCATCTGCTGCGGAGCAGGTTTTAAGCTCTCCTCTCCCAACCAATTCCGAACAATTTCCTTAACGGCTAATGCTTGTTGTTCATGATTTAAAAGGGCCGGGTATAAGCGCGTGTAGCGACACTGAGCCTGCGCTCCGTAGGCACTTGCGACACCTTCAGCAATTTCACCCAGACGTTGCTGCACCCGATCCTGAACATCAGGCTCAAAACTTCTGCAAGTACCAATCAGTTTGGCTGTTTGAGGCAAAACACTCGATCCGTTCTCATCACCGGCTAAAATCGCCCCGAAACTGACCACTGCGCCTTGCAGCGGATTAACGTTGCGACTCACAATAGACTGAGCACTCACAACAATTTGTGAAGCGACCAACACACTGTCAACGGCCACCTGCGGTTTTGCTCCGTGTCCGCCTCGACCGGTCACATCAATGGTGAAAATATCCGCGGCCGCCATGATATAGCCAGGATCAATGCCTATCTGTCCGACCTCAAGCGTGGGCTCACAATGGGTGGCATAGATTTCCGCAATCGGAAACTTCTCAAATAAGCCGTTTTCCACCATTAAACGAGCACCCGCGTAACCCTCTTCTCCCGGCTGGAAAATAACGGCAACACTGCCTTCAAAATCTCTGTGTGATGCAAGGAAACAACATGCGCCCAAAGCGACAGTCATATGCCCATCATGTCCACATGAGTGAGCACGTTTTTCATTAACTGAGGCGTACTCGGCCCCACTTTGCTCCAATAAGGGCAAGGCATCCATATCTGCCCTCAATCCAATCCACTTATCGCTTTTCTTTTTCCCATGAATAACGGCGACCAACGCGGAAGAACCCAACCCTTTATGGATTTCATCTACGCCATAAGAACGTAACTCTTTTTCAATAAAGGCCGACGTTTCCGGCAATTGAAGACCGATCTCAGGATGTTGATGCAAATGATGACGACAAGCATTTAATTGCGCCGCCTGTTCCGATAAAAATTGTTGGATCTCTTGAGCACTGTACATTTCTGTTTCTCCTGATAAGGACTAGAAAACAATCTTAAGCGCAATGATTTCATTGTGTTTTAAAAAATATCACAGGCGTAAGAACTTATCCTTAGCGATAAGTTTTTTTTAATACGTATGCTTCTGACATTTCCTAAAGCGATGTCTTCTTAAATGCTTCGGCTGTAAAAATGGGGGAAATGCGATTAAAAGCAAAGTATTTGTTTTTAATCGTCTTAAACTTCTATTAACTTTAGTGACATTGGAGAAAAATAATGAAGTTGGTTTGTCCTCCGTTTAAAGGCGAAAATAAGGGCCACTACAGTGCCGGTGTTATTTCCAAAGGTATGCTCTATGTTTCGGGGCAACTGTCCATAGATCCGGATACTCGAGAAGTCTGCAAAGGTGACATCAAAGACCACACGCGACTCGCTTTAGATAATGTTGATCGAGTTTTAAAGGAAGCTGGCGTCAGGCGCGATCAAGTGGTATTTTGCCGCGTCTACACCCCTAGTGTCGAATATTGGGGACCCATCAACGAAGTCTATGCGGAATTTTTCGGTGATCACAAACCTGGCCGCGTCGTTGTTTCTACAACAGATCTTCATTTCGGTTGTTTAGTTGAAATTGAGGCAATCGCCGAAATGGATGAAGATTAACCTTTGGGACTCGTTTTCAAAGAGAGTGTGACAAAAGTCTCTTATTTAAGCAGGAGCACAGTAAACACTCTCTTGGTTTATCCATTGAAATTCTTAAATAAAGAGCTGGCACTGAGAGCAGAGCCCATAATGCGCTGGGTGGTTGATCATTATTTGATTATTGGTTTTTGTAACCTACTCTTTTATTCAAAAATTTTCTTACCCAAAATTCAATTATTAAAAAATGACACCTAGATGACAGATACAGTTTCCTCAATGTTCCGCTATCTCATTGTTTCTTATTTTTTTTTCATTTCGAATAAGTTTTGTACTTATTTCTTTGTCACTAAATCTTCACCTAAACGTCGAAATTCTTTCATAAGCGCCTTCAATAATTTCACCCATTATTGATAGGAGTTCCGTTTTCATGCTCGAATTGCGACATATCTCAAAACGTTTCGGTGATCGTGAGATTCTTTCTGATATTTCTTTGAGTATTAACCAAGGTGAAATTGTTTCAATTCTTGGACCTTCCGGATGCGGGAAAACAACTTTGTTGAATTTGATCTTAGGCTTAACGGATTTGACCGAAGGCCAATTGATTTATGATGGAGAAGATCTTAGCCACGTTTCCATGAGAGATCGTGGCTTTAACATTGTTTTCCAAGATTTTGCTCTTTTCCCCAATTTAAATGCTCGAGAAAATATTCTCTACGGGCTGAGAAACAATCCTAATGCCTCTACTCGTGAAGAAGTCAGTGACCTGATCGATCTACTCGGCTTGAGAAAACACCTTGATCAACGCATTGATGAACTATCGGGTGGACAAAAGCAACGCGTGGCCATTGCTCGCACACTCGTTTTAAAACCCCGCCTTTTACTTTTGGATGAACCGCTTTCTGCGCTCGACGGCATTATTAAAGAGTCCATTAAAGAAAGAATTCGCACGGTCGCCCGTCAATATAAGTTGACCACATTGATTGTGACTCACGACCCGGAAGAGGCTTTAACATTATCTGACCGAGTTCTCATCATTAACGAAGGCAAAATCGCACAGTTTGCTGATCCCCAAACGATTATCAGCAATCCGGCCAATGACTTTATCCGACAATTCATTTTGTCACAGCTCAACATTAAGCGAAGCAATATTCTGAAGCTTTTTAGCGAAAGTTTGCCTCAAACAACACCTGCATCATCCCGAATTGCCAAACCTCAACCCTTTCAAGCGTTCGGTCAAGCCGTTGCTTAATGGAGAGAATTTTCTATGCTTGCGGCTTTATTTGGCAAAGGACAAAAAGAACTAAAGGTTCTTTATATCCTCATCACGCTCACATTAGCAGCTATTTTGCTGTATCCGCTGGGCTGTGTTCTATTCCAATCTGTTTTAACCAAAAACGGTGATATTGGCCTGACCAATTACACCTCCCTGCTTTCACAAAGCAGTTTTTGGACGGCTTTAGCCAATAGCTTCACCGTTTCTGGCATTTCAGCGGCAATCGCTACTTTAACGGCTTTTTTCTGCGCATACGGTCTTCACTTTACAAGAATTCGCCCCGGCGTAAAGAAAGTTATTCAAATCATTGTCCTGCTGCCGCTTTTCTTGCCATCTATTACATACGGTTTTGCGGTCATCTACTCATTCGGACGTTTAGGTCTCATCAGTCAATTAATTGCGCCTCCCCCATTTTCTATCTATGGTTTCTGGGGATTACTGATTGCCGATGTTATTTACACGCTGCCGCCGGCTTTTCTGATTCTTTATAACGCCTTTTTTTACGTTGATCGTAACTTTATTACTGTCTCCAAACTGATGGGGGACGGTCCATGGCAGACTTTTTACATGACCGCCGTTCGACCGGTTGTCGGGTCACTTTTATCCGCCTTTATTCTAAGTTTCTTCCTTTCATTTACCGATTTTGGCATCCCAGTATCCATCGCTGGTGAATATGAAGTCATCGCCACACAGCTTTACACAACCATGATGGGCGCCATACCTAACTTTGGAGAAGGCGCTGTTATCGCCATGACAATGCTTGTGCCCTCGGTTGCCTCCGTTGTTATGCTGCGTTGGGTTGATCGCTTTAATTTTCGATACAACAAAATTTCTAAAGCCGAAGTATCGACGAACGCATTTAGAGATGCTCTGTACTTGCTTTACTACGCACTCATTTCACTTGCGCTGTTATCCGTTTTTGTCGTGATGTTTGTCGTACCTTTCGTGAAACAATGGCCTTATCAGCCCTATTTCACGTTGGACGTCATCACTCGCATTGTCAGTGACAGTTCTATCTGGCAAGTCTATGAACACTCCATCGGAGTCGCTCTCGTCTCGGCTGCCGTCGGCACGATTTTCTGTTATGCCGCGGCTTTAGTTAAGGCTCGATCGCAACTGCCTCTGTGGTGTCAAACCACAATGGATTCCTTTGCCATGATTACCAACACTGTTCCGGGCATGGTGCTTGGTATCGGATTTCTCTTTGCCATGAGCGGCACTCCTTTAGCCAATACATTCACTATTTTGGTGTTAGCTAATCTCGTGCACTTCTTTACTACGCCATACATGATGGCTACCTCCGCACTTTCGAAAATGAATGCCGGCTGGGAAACAACTGGGGCTTTAATGGGCGACAGTTGGATAAAAACAGTCTCTCGCGTCATTGTCCCGAACTCTTTGCCGACACTGTTGCAAATGTTCCAGTACTTCTTCGTCAGTGCCATGGTCACCATCAGCGCTGTTGTGTTCCTCACGGGCGCGCGCACGATGCTTTTAACAACAAAAATTAAAGAACTTCAATACTTTGAAAAATTTGAAGAAATTTTTGTTTTATCGCTTTTAGTTTTCCTTACTAACGTAGCTGCGAAGCTTATTTTCGACGCGCTGACCGGTTACGTGCAAACTCATCATGGTCAAGGCTTATTGACCAGATTAAAAAACTTTTTTCAATCCGCTACGACTCGCAAAGCGAATCAATCGATCTAACAATTAAGGAGTTAACTGTATGAAACGCGTCTCAGTTCTTTCCCTCTCGGTTTTAACCGCTGCTGTTTTGGGGCTGTCGGCCTGCAGCGACAACGGTGATGCCCAAAACAAGAAGACCGTCGCAGCATTAGAACCTGCCAAACAAGTGGTGATCTACACCAACGCTGACGAAGAAGCGCAACAAGCTATGAAAAATGCGCTTGACAACAACGGCTTCAAGGGCGCCTATCTGATGCAGTCCTTTGGCACCTCTGAATTGGGCGGAAAAATCGCTGCCGAAGGGAAAAATATTGAGGCCGATTTGGTCACGATCAGCACTTATTATTTGGATAGTTTCCAAAAGAAAAATCAGATGTTCCAAAATCTGACGTTTAAGACCGACCCGATTAACCCCACCCCCTCTTACTACGCCCCAATTTTAGGCAACACTGGCGCTCTCTTTGTCAATACCCAAGTGCTTAAGGAATCCGGACTGCCGGCTCCCAAGTCCATTGCCGACCTGGCTAAACCGGAATACGCAGGCCACATCTCCGTACCTGACATCATGGGTTCATCTACTTCCTGGCTGATGACTCAAGCTGTACTGTCTGCCGAAGGTGAAGAACAAGGCGCTAAGACAATCGCAGCCATTGAAAAGAACGCTGGCGCTCATTTGGAAAAATCCGGTTCTGCTCCTTTGAAGAAGTTGCGCGCCGGTGAAGTGGCGGTTGGTTTCGGACTGCGCCATCAAG
This sequence comes from uncultured Sutterella sp., assembly GCA_905212345.1. Classification (GTDB taxonomy): domain Bacteria; phylum Pseudomonadota; class Gammaproteobacteria; order Burkholderiales; family Burkholderiaceae_F; genus Aphodousia. The sequence goes on from CAJMEC010000010.1 coordinate 7,871, forward strand.
CCGTGGCCGATAAAGCCAAAGGATTGCCGATTGATTACATCGATCCCACCGAAGGCAATTTCCAACTTCAAGAAGCCATTGCTGTTGTTGACAAGGGTGACAAAACCAATCCTAATGCTCAAAAGATGGCTGAAACGATCATCAAGCATGGTCGCACGGAACTTTTGAAGTACTACCCGGTAGCTTTGTACAAGGGCGAAACGGTTTCGGCTGAAAATAAACCGGCCAATCCCAAAATGTACAAGGAAGCATTGACTGTTGAATTGCTTGAAGCTCACCAAAAATTAGTTAAAGGTCAAAATAAATAATCCTTTTTCATACATGGCGAAATGCGGGACGATTTTTTTCGTCCCGCAACCTCTTAGAAACACTGGGAAAATTATGACTATTCAAGATCCGAATACTTACAAATTACTCACCCCCGGCCCTCTCACCTCCTCATTGACAGTGCGTGAGGAAATGCTTGTCGACCGATGCACATGGGATAAAGACTACAAGGAAATGACCCAGGAAGTGCGTCGCTCATTGCTTGAATTGGCTCACGCCGATCCTAATGAATATACAACTGTTTTGATGCAAGGCAGCGGCACATTTGGTGTTGAATCCGTGCTCTCGTCCATCCCTGGAGCGGATGATTGTGTTTTGGTTCTTGTCAATGGCGCCTACACCGAACGCATGTGCCAAATCCTTACCTACCACCACATCCATTTCAAACGGTTGGATTTTGCTTGGGACAGTATTCCGGATGCTAAAAAAGTTGACGAATTTTTAGCGAATAATCCTGATGTGACGATGGTTGCCATGGTGCACAGCGAAACCACAACCGGCATTTTAAATGACATCGCTGCTGTGGGTTCAGTTGTAAAGGCGGCCGGTAAAACCTTTGTTGTTGATGCCATGAGTTCCTTTGGCGGCGTGGATATCAACGTGCCCGAAGTCGGCATTGACTTCCTTATTTCTTCGGCTAATAAATGCATTCAAGGCGTTCCCGGTTTCTCGTTTATTATCGCCAATATAGAAAAACTACAAGCCAGTAAAGGCAATGCCCGTTCTTTGTCTTTGGATCTTTACGATCAATGGCGCGTTATGGAAAAAGACGGTGGAAAATGGCGTTTCACCTCTCCGACTCACGTCGTTGCCGCATTTCATCGCGCAATCGCAGAGTTAAAAGCCGAAGGCGGTATTGCCTGCCGTCACACCCGTTACGCGCAATGCAACAAGATGCTTCGTGACGGAATGAAAGAACTTGGATTTGATGCCTACATTGATGCCGCTCATCAAGGACCAATCATCACAACGTTCTTCTACCCCACAAATGCCCATTTCACATTTGCCGGTATGTACGACTACCTTAAGTCCCATGGTTACGTCATCTATCCGGGAAAACTTACCGAACGTGACACCTTCCGTTTGGGCAACATCGGTGAAATTTACGAAGAAGACGTTAAACGTGTTTTAACGATTTTCAAAGCTTATTTAGACGAGGTTAACCATGCCTAATATTCAAGCTGTGATTTTTGACTGGGCCGGCACGACAGTTGATTTCGGCTCAACAAGTCCTGTCAGCGCCTTCATGGAAGCTTTTCGCCGTGCGGGCATTGAAGTCACCGATGAAGAAACTCGCGCACCGATGGGTCTTTTAAAGCGTGACCACATTCGCACGATGCTGCGTATGCCCCGCCTTGAAAAAGCTTGGGAAGAACGCTACAAGCGCACTCCCGATTCCGATGACGTTGAAGCCCTTTATGCTGACTTTGAGCCGGCGTTGATGGCCGTGTTGCCTCAGCATTGTGACATTAAGCCTTATGTCTTGGACACTGTTGCCGCTTTGCGTCAAAAGGGCATCAAGATTGGTTCGACCACCGGTTTTACCGCTTCCATGATGGAAGTTGTCGCTCGTGAAGCATCGAAGGCCGGCTACAACCCTGATATGCTTGTAACCGCAGATGACACCGGCGGTTTTGGCCGGCCTTGGCCTTACATGGTATTTGAAAATATGAAGCGCCTCGGGCTTCAAGACGTTCGTCGCATTGTTAAAGTCGGTGATACTGTATCTGACATGCGCGAAGGTAAAAATGCCGGGTTAATTGCCGTTGGCGTCACGGAAGGCAGTTCTATCATTGGCTTAGACAAGGCCTCCTGGGATAAATTGCCCTCTCTGGAACAATTTGCCCTTCGTAAAAAAGCTCGTGAAATGTTCTTTGCCAACGGTGCTGATTTTGTTATTGACACCATGGAAGAACTGCCCAAATTAATTGAAGCCATTGAAAATGGCGAGAAAGCCTAAAAAGCTTAAATTCTGAGCTTTGTTAGAAGAAAAACTCGTTCTCACGCGTTAATGTCGCAACAGGAGCGAGTTTTTTTTCAATGGCCTGTTGTGCGGCAGGCGGTAAACTTCTTGCTCCTTGCGGGCACATTACTACACACCTCATACACAAAATACATTTAGATGGATCAGTTTTCTTGGGATCAGTAATCCAAATAGCCATTGTCGGACATCGCTGAATACACATGCCGCATCGAACACACTTACCACTGACTACGGGAGTAACCGGCATTTTGCTCCAAGCTCGATAGGGGCGGTTGCCCGGCACTTCAACCGGAACAGCGTGCATATCATCGTATTTTTGTAGCGCGAAACGAGCAAAAACCGAAAGATTTTGGAAATCAATTTCTGTCGGTCGATTGGCTGCCACAGTAGGCACCATCGAATGCTGCGTTACAACGGCGGCACTGGCAATTGGAATGCCGCCTCTGACTAGAATCGTGTCATTTAATTCCAATAAGGCATCTTCATATGCTCTATTGCCATAAGTTACAAGCGTAATCACGCGAGTTGACTCAAATGTTACTTTCCGAAGCCGCTCAACCACAACCCCCGGTATCCGACCTCCATAAACGGGACAAGCAATAATTACCCGCTCATCTTTTCCGAAGGTGCACTCCTTTAAGAACGGATCGGACAAATCTACCGTCCTATCTACTCCTCCCATCTGCTCAGCAACGTGACGGATAACCTTTAACGTGTGACCAGCCGCACTAAAAAATACAATCGAAAAACGCATGGGGCACCTCATTTTTTCTTTTCATCATAGCGCAAAAAAACGCATCTACAAGTTGCCCCCAACACATAAATATCACGGATTTGCCTCTTTTAGCCAACGAAGGATCTGTTCATCTAAATCACTATCTCCATTTCCGTAAACCGTCAAACTTTGCGTTACTGTCGATTTCGGACACATTTGAATAAAATCATTCCTCGTTTGCATAAGACCACCACCCCCGTGGGTATTAAAAGGCATGATGACTTTCCCGGAAAGATCGGTTTGACTTAACCACGAATCTATGGGGCGAGCGACGTGATGCCACCATGTTGGCGTGCCTATGATGAGAATATCGAAATCATTCAAATTAATGGACGGTGCATGAATTGGCGGTAAGTACCCTTTTTGCATTTCCTCGGGCACTTGATTTGTTGTCGGGCGATAGGCGCTTGGATAAGGCGTTTGAGGAATAATTTCAAAGACTGGGGCCGCTGTCAAAGCCGAGAGGCGAGAAGCCACTGTTCGGGTATTTCCGCTATGGCTATAGTAGACAATAGCGGTTCGTTTCATCGGGAATTGAACGGCACCTTTGGCTAGGCTTGAATAAGTTCCAACAAGTGTTGAGAGTCCAACAACAGCTTTCAGAAATTCTCTTTTCGATAACATACCTATTACCTCCCACAGTTTTGCTTTTAATTTACTGGGAGAAGCAACGCTAAATTGACCTAAAAATACCGAATTATTGTTTATTTAAAGCAAGTTATAGAAAATTAGACGTGAAAGCGATTATTTTCCTTCTTAGAAGGCAAGAGCATTACAAAAATACCCAACACAACTAAAGCATCGACAATCCAGGTCTGTATCTCAAGACCTGCCAATAAAGGAGGAAGGAAATAACAGAGACACCGCCATCCACTCAAACCGATATCCATGCAATCGTCTGACCGTCAGGGCCATTCCAGGCACAAGAGAGCAAAGTGCAAAAACAGAACCCGAGGAAATCGTTAGAAAAATCGGCCACGTTGTGACTTCATCGTCTGGCACAACAAGCAAATTACAGACCACGCCCAAAACAATAAAAACGCAATAGGCAATAATCTGAAACAGAACCATGCCAAGCCATTCCTTTCTGTCTGAACAGCTTTTGAAATCAGCGTATCGCTCACGTCGGTACGCTTGAGTGAGCCACTGAATAAGTGACAATCCGTGTTCCTTTTTTCAGTTTATCCAGGATATGAAAACTTAAATATCTCTTTTTTATCAGTTTACTTTTCTTTAAACCAAAGAAACGTACGACCACATCGCAACTAAAATAATTTGACCGGTAACAACACGCAAGAACATCGCCAGAGGATATACCGTGGAATAAGCAACAGCCGTTGCACTTTTTTCAGAAAGCGAGGCCGCATAGGCCAAAATCGGCGAATTCGTACAAGCGCCAATCAATAACCCCAAAATAGTGTGGTAGTTCATTTTGAGGAAAAGACGGGAAATAACACCTACCAAAATTTGCGGCACAAACGTAATAATAAAACCGATGCCAACATACAAAAGACCGTTACCGGCAACGAGGCTATCGACAAAAGTGCCGCCTGCCGTCAAACCAACGCTAGCCAAAAAGAGCGAAATACCAATCTCTCTGACGGCCAAATTAGCCGCATTGGTGGTGTATGTTGCCAAGTGAAGTGTTGCTCCGAAACGACCCAACAAAATAGAGATCACCAAAGGACCGCCGGCCAAACCTAACTTAATCGGAGTAGGCATTCCGGGGACCATTAATGGAATAGAACCAACCAAAACACCTAAGGTAATACCCAAGAAAATAGCGGCCAAATTGGGTTGCTCCAACACCTTCGGGTGATTGCCCACAATACCGGCTAAGCGCTTAATGGCATTAATCGGGCCAACGCATTGCAAGATATCACCAACTTGCAAATGCATCTTGTCGTATGGAAATAGCTCCATACCGGCTCGCCAAACGCGTGTAATGTGCACGCCATCGGTACTGCTCAACTCCAAGTCGCCAACAGTTCGTCCATTCATTTCATTGCGTGTAACAATAACGCGCTGGCGCTCAATCGGAGAGTGTTCCGTTGCCAAATCAATACGATTGTCTTCCTGACCAAAAGCCGCAACAATACCCATCTTCTGTTCGGGAGTGGCCACTACTCGAATCGTGTCTCCGTAATGCAGCACCGTATCGGCGAATGGACTGGTTATCTCGCCTTTGTGCAAAAGGCGAGAACAAATAAAGGGCCTAGGAATACGACGGCGACATTCTCGAATGGTTAGTCCGTCAAGCATATGGTTTGTGATGTATATGTGGAAAACCACAGGGGCTTGATTGATTTCTTTTTCTTCATCTTCCCATTGGCGGTCTTCTTGCTCCAAATCCACTCGGAACATCACTCGTAAAAGAATAGCGACACCGATAATCGTCACTAGGCCTAACGGATAGGCGCAGGCATAAGCAATGGCGATATCTTCGCCGTGGTATCCCATATCGGCTAAAGCTTCTTTTGTAGCGCCCAAGCCCGGCGTACAAGTAATAGCCCCATAGTGCACACCCAAAATTTGAGCCAGTGAAACTTGGTCGCTAAATATGAAGTACAAAATAACCGTTAAGGCAATACCCGTGAGAACGGTAAAAAGCATCAATCCATTTAAGACTAGGCCGACACTTTTAAAGGATGAAAAAAATGACGGTCCCACCTGTAGACCGACAAAGAAAATAAAAACAATCAGACCAAAGTCTCTGGTAAATCCCAAAACATCCGGATTAATCTTGACGCCGAAGTGCGCGAACAAAAGGCCTACAAACAAGACCCCAATGACGCCCAAAGAAATTCCCTTAACCTTTATTCGCCCTACCGCAAGTCCAATGGTAATAATAGCGGCATAAATCAGTGCAATATGAGCAATTGAATTTGTATCACTTAGGAGCGAATAGAACCATTCCATAGTGTTCGTTGCCTTTATTAAAAGACCGTATGAACGGGGAAAATAAGCGAAATTACTTACAGGCGTAAGTGTAGGCGTTCAATACAAATTTCTCGATTAATGAATTCCCTTATATGGCAAGCGGATTGGTCAAAAAAACTCTGCAATCTCTTAAATAAACCAATCCATTCACCTTAATGTCTTGTTCTTCCGCTCTAGGTACGATTTTTATTAGGAAATGGCTTTGCGGATGTTCTCGGAGTATCTATCGAAGCAACTTGCACAAAGAACTTTCTCTCACTGAGTCAAGGAAGCCTAATTGGATCAGCCTTGATCACTCATTTTTGCAAAGCCTCCACACTTTGACTTTATGGTTTTCTCATAAACAAAATGGGGAAAGGTCCCCCTTGTTCATCTATCGCCGATCGATCGTAAACTTCAAATCCCATGCGCTCATAAAATCCTATTGCCTGCTGATTTTGCTCGTTAACCACCACATCGGTAATTGGATAAAGGGACATGGTCTCTTGTATCAATTTCTTGCCAAGACCGTGTCCGCGATACTGAGTAGCAATAAAAAGCATTTCAATCTTTTGACCGGAAATTCCAAGAAAACCGTGTATTGAACCCGTATTTTCTCGCGCGACAAATAAATGTGGAACTGCCTTTATGGCATGGGGAACATAGAGTTTGATTGTTTCAATATCTGCATGTGTTAAGAAAGAATGAGTAGCCCGCACAGAATCTTCCCAAATATTCACTAATTCACTCACCAGTGCATCTGTTCTTTGGTTGTTTTTTAATTCGCAAATGATCATTCTTCAATTAAAAAAAATTCCGCATCAGTCTTAACTGTGCGGAAAGTTGCTTGGTGCCCGTTGACTGACTCGAACAGACGACCTACCGCTTACAAGGCGGTTGCTCTACCAACTGAGCTAAACGGGCATCAAAGAAGCGTTTATTTTACACGAGAAAAAACCGGTTTGGGAGGGGTTGGTTTAATTTCTTCATCTTCGGGCTCATCGCTGTTAGGACTGAACATCATTCCTTTATTCGGTTCTTCTTGCGGGAACATTCCGGCAATGTTGCGATAAGGAACCCGACACCGCAGCGCCTTCTCTCCAAAACGGGCTTCAAAACTAATTTCTCGATCGTCAAATGTTAAGTTATGAGTAGCCTCAGAGGATATGTCGAAAATAATTTGTCCATCTTCAACAAACTCCTGAGGCACTACGCAATTATCATCGACCCGCACGAGAACATAGGGTGTCAGCCCCACGTCCGTGCACCAATTCCAAATGGCTTGAACCAAATAGGACTTAATGGATGGTCTTGACATAATCGAAAACCTTTCTTTGTTTAGCGTCGCATCACTTTTTCTGACGGCGTCATAGAATCAATAAAAGACTGACGCGAGAAAAGTCGCTCTGCGTACTTATGCAACGGAGCGGCAGACTTGGGCAACTCAATACCGTAAACCCCCAAACGCCACAACAGCGGAGCCATCACGACATCCAACATCGTGAAATCTTCACCGAAAATGTATTTATTCTTGGTGAAAATCGGAGCCATCGCTGTCAACTGATCTCGAATATTTGTACGTGCGACCTCCTTGGCAGCCTCATCAGTCTGACGGGATTCAAGTGTCTTCACATGAGTAAATAACTCACGTTCAAAATTAAACATGAACAGACGCACACGAGCACGCAATACGGGCTCAGCTGGCATTAATTGAGGGTGGGGGAAACGTTCATCCAAATATTCACAGATGATATTTGCTTCGTAGAGGAAAAATTCACGTTCGACCAAAACCGGTACTTCACCGTAAGGATTCATCGTGAGGATATCGGCCGGAATGTTATTAACGTCAACATCACGAACTTCAAAATCCATTCCCTTTTCATATAAAAGGAAACGGCAACGGTGAGAAAACGGGCATGTCGTACCGGAATACAAAATCATCACTAACTCCTTGGTGTGCAAAAAACTTAATCACAACAAATCGATAATCTGTGCTCCAAACACAAAAAAAGCACACCGCCTTTTAATTTTAAAAGGTTCAGCGAAAAAACGCCATCAAAAAACAACTTTTTACTTAAAAATCAATTAATTAGATCGGATTTTCGTCATCGACAAAAATACACTCCAATCCATGATTTTCATAGAGCCAATCGCTAAGCGCCTTTATGCCTAAGCGTTCAGTGGCATGATGCCCACAAACCAAAAATGGAACATGCATTTCCCGAGCCAAATGGGTGGTCCGCTCAGTCGCCTCTCCACTTATGTAGGCCTCAGCCCCCATGGCAATCGCATCTTCAAAAAAATCCTCCGCTGCGCCAGAGCACCAGGCCAATCGAGAAACAGTTTTGGTTTGGTCTCCCAACACCAAAGGGGAACGATTTAAATATTTTTCTAAATGAGAAGCTAGCGTCTGCACCGAGATCGGCGGCACAAGGCCAGTCCAAATAAAGTTATTCTCACCGCCCTGAGCTACATCCGTAGCCGCTAATAATTGGGCCATCTGAGCGTTATTGCCCAAAGTAGCATGAGCATCAAGCGGCAAGTGATAGGCAATTAAATTGATTTCCCCGCTCATGAGTGTTTTCAGACGGCGGTACTTTGTTGCGACGACTGCCGGATTTTCACCTCGCCAAAACCAGCCATGGTGAACCAACAGAGCATCGGCTTTTAAAGCAAGGGCCTGATCCAGCACGTTCTGTGTAGCGGAGACCGCTGTCACAATACGCGATATCTCGCTTTTGCCCTCAACCTGCAAACCATTCGGAGCGTAATCTTTAAAAAGTTCAGGGTGCAAAAGATCGTCGAGGATTTTAATCAGATGTTGTCTTTGCATAGGACTTCTCCGCTTATCATTTGGAGAAAAAATAGACTGTGGTTAAGCCTCGCCGGTATCTTCTTTCTTACCGAAAAGCCTTACACACCACAACCCTACTTGATAGAGCACAACCAAGGGAACAGCCAACAAACACTGACTCATCACATCAGGTGGAGTCACAATTGCCGCCACCACAAAGGCTCCCACAATAACGTAAGGACGTATTTTGCACATACGCTCGTAACTGGCCACTCCCATTCGATTTAGGACCATCACGACGATGGGCACTTCAAAGGTAATCCCAAAAGCCACGAACATGGTGATGACGAAACTGAAATAGGCATCAATGTCAGGGGCAAAATTAACGCTTTCCGGACTAAAGCCTGCGATAAACATAAAGACCATCCGGAAAACGATGAAGTAGCAGTAAAGCATCCCCAAAGCAAACATCACGATGCTTGAGGCAAGAATCGGAAAAATTAAACGTTTTTCTCGCTTGTAAAGTCCTGGCGCAATAAAAGCCCAAACCTGATACAACACATAAGGAAGCGCAATTAGAAAAGCCAAAAACAGGGTGACTTTCAACGGAACAAAAAAGGGAGCCACAACACCTGTTGAAAGCATTTTGACTCCTTGGGGCAAGGCCGCCATCAGCGGCTGACTCAAAAGGTCAAAAATATGCTTCATGAATGGAGAAAGCACGGCAAAAACAACAAGCACACTCACCGCGGCCCGCACCAGCCGGCTTCTGAGCTCCAGCAAATGCGACATCAGAGGTTGTTCGCGATCAACCTCTTCGTCTTCCGGGCTTTCATAAGTTAACTTTTTGTTGTCAGCCATCTGTTTTCTCATCGATAAATACGCGGACGGTTGACTCGAGCCCTCGGCGCATAACGCCTGTTATAACCTCCGAGAGTCTTACGAGGCAATGCCATTTCGCGGCGAAGCTCTTCCAATTCCGCAATCACATCATCAAGTGAGGGACTGGGTTTATAACGGCGCGGAACATATTGCGAGCGATAAGCATCGGAGCTGCTCGGGTCAACTTCCCAACTGAAAGGACTTGGCGATTCGTTGCGAGAGGTTTCAAGCGTTGCCTCGGCTTGATTAAATTGGGTATAGGGATCCGACGACTCTGCCACTTCAGTTGAAGAAATGCCAGAAACTTCATCAAGAGCGTGATTGACGTCTTTTGCTTGTTCGGTCAATGCCGTTTGAACATCGCTGACTGACCGCCTCAATCCGGCCGCAGACGAAGCGATATCATCTCGAAGCTTCTTAATTTCCGCCAACTGAGATTCTCGCTCGAACTCCCCTTTTACCTGTGAAATATAGCTCTGAGCTTTGGCAAAAAAACGCCCCGCGGCCCTAGCTACCTCAGGCATTTTTTCAGGCCCAAGGACAACCAGAGCAACCACTCCGATAACCAGAATTTCAGTAAAACCGAGATCAAACATATCAAACAAAAAGCGGGCGAAGAACCTTCAGATCCCCGCCCAGAGCTTTCCGTTAAATCCTATTTTTTAGCCTCGGTCTTTTCCTTAGCGGTCACATCAACCGTATTGGCGTTGGCATCATTGGCGACTTTCTTCGGCTCTTCTTCCTGACCTTCCTTGAGGCCTTCTTTAAAGCCCTTAATGCCGCCACCTAAATCACGCCCCAAGTTTTTCAACTTGCTCGTACCAAAAACCAACACGACGATCACTAAAACGATCAACCAGTGCCAAATGGAAAAACTTCCCATCTTTTAACTCCTACGCGGCCACGGTTGCGGGCCACCCATGACATGAATATGCAAATGGCCGACTTCCTGACCGCCGTCGCGACCGGTATTGATCACGACACGGAAACCATTCTGGCAGCCCTGCTCCTTGGCCAATTGAGGTACCAAAGCGAGCATTTTACCCAAAAGGGGTGTGTCCTCGGGCTGAGCTTCAGCCAAAGACACCAAATGTTTTTTAGGAATCAGCAAAAAATGAATCGGCGCTGAAGGATTAATATCATGAAACGCCAACACATCCTCATCTTCATAAACTTTTTTACAAGGAATCTCTCCCTTGATGATTTTGCAAAAGATGCAGTCTTGCATAGTGCTTTCCTTTTTTTAAATCCTTGCATCAGGCAATACGCTCAATCTGAGCGCCCAACGCAGCCAATTTTACTTCCATATGATCGTATCCACGATCCAAATGGTAAATACGATCGACTATTGTTTCACCCTTGGCTACAAGACCGGCAATAACCAGGGAAGCGGAAGCTCGCAAATCTGTGGCCATTACATTAGCCCCTGACAACGCTTCTACCCCTGTCACCACAGCCGTGTGGCCATCAACTGTAATGTTGGCTCCAAGCCTTTGAAGTTCGGGAACATGCATGAAACGATTTTCAAAAATGGTTTCAGTAATTCGACCGGTGCCTTCAGCAATGGTATCAAGAGCCATAAATTGCGCTTGCATATCTGTCGGGAATCCCGGGTGAGGGACCGTCCGCACGCTCACAGCCTGGGGACGCTTATCAATACTCACACGAATCCAATCATCACCGGTCTGAACCGTTGCCCCCGCTTCTCTTAATTTTTCCAACACAATATCAAGTGTGTGGGGAGCGGCGTGTGTCACTGTCACATCGCCTCTGGTCATCAATGCAGCCACCAAAAAACTGCCCGTCTCAATACGATCAGGTAAAACAGAATGAGTCGCTCCGTGCAGCTCTGACACACCTTCTACTTCTATAACCGGCGTTCCAGCTCCACGGATTTTTGCGCCCATGGCAATCAGGCAATTAGCCAAATCCACCACTTCCGGTTCACGCGCGGCATTTTCGATAACCGTTGTCCCTTCTGCAAGCGTGGCAGCCATCAAAAGATTTTCCGTACCGGTTACCGTCACCATATCGGTAACAATATGAGCCCCCTTCAATCGTTTGGCTTTAGCCACCACATAACCGTGATCAATCACGACTTCAGCGCCTAAGGTTTGCAAGCCCTTAATATGCTGATCAACCGGCCTGGCACCAATAGCGCAACCACCCGGCAGTGACACTCTTGCCTCACCGAAACGGGCAAGCATCGGTCCTAAAGTCACGATAGAGGCTCGCATCGTTTTCACAAGCTCGTAGGGGGCTGTCAATGTCGTTAGACTCTTCGCATTAAGTCTTACTGTTTCGGTATCTGACGGTCGTTCAACGGTCATACCCAAGCCGCTCAGCAATTTGCCCATTGTCCGAATATCCGACAGGTGCGGCACGTTATGCAAGACCAAATCATCGGCGGTTAAAAGAGAAGCCGCCAAAATCGGCAAAGCCGCATTTTTTGCACCCGATGCTTTTACTTCACCTTTGAGGCGACAGCCGCCTGTAACTTTCAGTTTTTCCATAGCTTTTCGATTTATCTCAGAGCCGCCAACGACGTACCTGTTTAATCATAATAAAAAATGATTTTTTATCTGCCTTCCAATGAATAATTTTGTTGCCAAAATTTTCAATTGATTAGATCCGAGCTGCGGTGGTCTTTTCGCAATACGGACGAATCAGTTCTCGAACTCCGTAAAGCTTAGCCAAACTCCACATGCCTTCAGGCAAATTGACAATTCGTGCTTGCAAGTGTTGCTGTTGAGCTTGTTGAAGCCACTTCAGGATCAAGGCCAAAAGAGCGCTGTCGGCGTTTCGGACCCCAGAGCAATCAAACACAGCGTCTGATTGGCCCAGAGCTCGCTGGGCCAACTCTTCCCAATGCCCGATATCCTCAAACGTTACCGTTTCTTGATCAATTCTCATATTAAATTTCATCGCCCGGAATTTCATCCCCGGGCAACTTCCACATTTTTCTTACTTCTTGGCCGATTCAGGATGATTCACACGCTCCTGCATTCGACGAATCAATCCTTCAATACCTTCCTGCGCAGCGATATTGCCGTACTGGTTACGGTAATTGCTGACAAGCCATACGCCTTCGACATTAACATCAATAACCTTCCAACCTTGATCTTTGATATTGCGAAGACGATAAACCATCTGCACTTCCGGTTTACCGGGATCAGAAATAGAACTCATCCCCGTTCTGACAATGGCTTCGGTTCCGTCATTTTGTCCGCGAGGCAAAATACGAACTTTTTGGTCTTTAGCCATGCTAAGTCCGCCGGAATAAACTTGAATGAGCGTTTCGCGGAACAAATGCTGCAATTGCTCACGCTGTTTGGGCGTTGCTTCGCGCCATTTTGGACCAACAGCCATACGGGTCATTCGCAAGAAATCGACCGCAGGCATCATTTTTTCATCAACTAAGGCTTCTACTGCCTTTTTTTCGCCTTGTTGCAGTTTGGGATCTTTCTTAATTGCATCCAAAATTTCATTGGAAACCTTAAGAACGAACTCTTCGGGAGATTGTGTACTCGGAGATGAGGCTGCAGGCAACGCAACACAAGTCAGCGCCAAACACCCGACAATGGCCATAAAAGCACGACGCAACATAGGATTTTCTCCTTTAATCTTCGTAATCCTCGTCTTCAAACTCGTCTTCAATCAGCACTAACGGAGGATTGCCGTCCCAGACGAGGTTCTCACGATTTTGCAAATAAGCTTCACGAACTGCAACATAGGGATCCAAAGCTGTTTGCAGCATTGCATCCGTTGCCAACAATTTTGCTCGAGTATCGACGACTTTCAGAACACCCAAGCCCACCGCATACGGATAACGTTCACTCCTATCCCAGAAAATATATGTCGTCGGATCCGTTGCCCAATCCACAGGAATAGAGGCGGTATCTCTGGCGGTACTCGGTCCCAAGAATGGCCAAACAATGTAAGGGCCCGGTCCCACTCCCCAGGTGCCCAAAGTTTCACCAAAATCTTCAGGGGCGTACTCCAAGTTCATGTGGGAGGCCACATCGAAAAGTCCGGCAATACCGACCGTAGAATTGATCAGAAAACGGGCAAAACTCACCGCACCTTCTTTAAATTTCCCTTGCAGGAAATTGTTGAGCATATTGCCCGGTTCACCCAAATTGGAGAAAAAGTTACTCACACCGTCTTGAATCGGAGTCGGCACATAATCCGCGTAACCTTGGGCGATAGGATGAAGCACATACTCATCCATCGTCATATTGAAAGCATGTGTCTGACGATTAAGTGTTTCCCAGGGATCGTTGGGATTTTCGCCGGAATTCGGCGGCACCACCGCACAGGAGGCCAGGACTGAACTCAGCGCGATAGCTATAAGAGAGCGTTTGAGCGTAGTCTTCATAGCCGGATTATTCCTTATCTTTATTTTCTACAAAACTGTACATGAATTTGCTGATCATCTGCTCAAGAACCATGGCCGACTGCGTACGACGAATCTTACCGCCCGTTTCCAAAACTTCTTCATCGGCACCGGCAACAAATCCGATGTATTGTTCGCCCAGAAGACCGGAAGTTAAAATTTGTGCTTCCGTATCCGTTGGGAACTGATATTGCGAGTCAATTGTCATTGTCACGCGAGCTTGGAAGAGTTCGTTATCAAAATTCACGCTCTCAACGCGGCCGATGACAACACCAGCGCTTTTTACCGGCGCTCTGGGTTTCAGACCACCGATATTGTCAAACATTGCCTCCACCGTATAGGTTTTCTGAGACCATGAAAAACTTCCCAAATTGGCGGCCTGAAGTGCTGTAAAAAGCAACGCGGCAAAGCCGGCAACAACAAAAAGCCCCACCATGAGCTCAACTCCGCGTTTGCGATCTGCTTTTCGTTCCATCGAAAACCCCTTTCTAAACCGAGAACATCAGGGCTGTCATAATGAAGTCGAGCCCTAAAACCATCAACGAAGAAATGACCACCGTACGAGTCGTCGCACGTGAGACGCCTTCCGGAGTCGGTCTTGCGTTGTAGCCTTGATAAAGAGAAATTAATCCTACTGCAACAGCGAAAACCACAGATTTGATAACACTATTGCCTACGTCTGAAAACACATCCACACCGGCTTGCATCTGTGACCAAAATGCACCGCCATCGACCCCAATCATCACAACGCCGACAATCCAAGCGCCGAAAATACCAACAGCGGTAAAAATACAAGCCAAAAGCGGTAATGAAATCAACACGCCCCAGAAACGAGGCGCCAACACACGGCGAACCGGATCAACGCCCATCATTTCCATTGCGGCCACCTGCTCTCCGGCTCGCATCAAGCCGATTTCAGCCGTCAATGAAGTACCCGCCCGTCCAGCAAAAAGCAGCGCCGCCACAACCGGTCCCAGTTCACGAGCCAATGACAGAGCAACCATGACACCTAAGGCTTGCTCACTGCCGTAACTGACCAAAATGTAGTAGCCCTGGAGCGCCAAGACAAATCCGACAAACAACCCTGAAACAGCAATAATCAGCAGGGAGTAGTTACCGATGAAGTGAATTTGCTGAACAACAAGCCAAAACCGAGCCAAAGATGCAGGCAGCTCCTTAAAAAGCTGTAACGCAAAGATCGCCATTCGTCCGACATGGCGGACTTGTTCCAGAGTCCAGGCCCCTAAATCAATCAGTGCATTCATGGCGCGTGTACTCCAAATTCTTCTGCAATCGGCTCAGCCGGATAGTGGAAAGCAACCGGACCATCCGGAGCGCCGTCAATAAATTGACGAACGTAAGGATCTGTCGATACGGATAACTCCTGCGGAGTTCCTTCTGCTGCGATCCGTCCCGATGAAATCATGTAAACATAATCGGCGATGGCAAAGGTTTCCGGCACATCGTGCGTAACAATGATGCTCGTCGCATTTAGGGCATCATTTAAATCACGGATCAACCGAGCTGTCACCCCCATGGAAATCGGATCCAACCCTGCAAAGGGTTCGTCGTACATAATGAGCTCCGGAGCCGTCGCCCGAGCCAGTGCCACACGGCGCGACATTCCGCCGGAAATTTCGCTAGGCATCAAATCGGCCGCGCCACGAAGGCCGACGGCATTTAATTTCATCAACGCCATTCGAATAATCAATTCTTCACTGAGCTTTGTCTGCTCGCGCAGTGGGAAGGCAACGTTATCCAACACAGACATATCGGTAAAGAGTGCTCCAAATTGAAAGAGCATCCCCATGCGTCGACGTTGCGCATAAAGTTTTTCTTTATCTGACGTATCCAGTGGCTCGCCATCAATAAAAATCGCGCCCTTGTCCGGGGTCTCAATTCCGCCTATTAATTTTAAAAGCGTCGTCTTCCCCATACCCGAGCCGCCCATAATGGCCACAACCTGTCCACGGCCAAAATGCAGCGTCACATCATCGAGAATGACACGACGGCCGTATCCAAAAGTTACGTCTTGAACTGTTACAAAATCACTCACTCGTGATTCCTTTTTCGGCAATCAATATCAATAAACTGAATAAGCATTCAGAGTTTTTCAATTATACGCTGAGATTAACTCCTGCCCATTTAATAATGCGGTTCATATCGAACACCACGGGCAATCCCTAAATCTGTCAATCGTTGATCATCGTTGGCGATGATTTCAAAACGTTCGGCAATATCGTCAGGCACATCCATAACGTGACCGGTTTTGTAGTTGATATAAACCCATTCGGTTGCACCGAGGCTAACCACGCGAGAGCCGCGTTTAATCGCATAGCGGCGAAGCGATCGGGGACCGGAAAGGGTTTCAACCCAAGAATAAATGGTTAGTTCATCGCCTTCGTAGCACGGTCTTAGGTACTCAATCCAATGTTCCCTGGCAACCCAGACCTCGCCACGCTCTAAACATTCCTTAGCTCCGCAACCCAATGAAGCGGCGTGAGCCATCGCCGCATTTTCCATCCAACGAAGATACTCCCGATTATTGACATGTTTCAAAATATCAATGGACTCCGGACCAACCTTAAAACTGTGTTGATAAATATCGACCATTTTTCTGCGCTAATCTTGAAAAGAAAGTTGAAAGCATAGCGAATTTTGGCAAAAAGGCGCTCGCTTCGTCGACTTTTTTTCATATCTCCTTAAATTTGTTACGCTATTTTTTTGTTAAGTGCTCGCAAAATACCCCCTAAAACGGTAGTATTCTGTCCGTTCGGTTGCTGGTTCAAGATCAGTTTATTTATTCCCCTTTTTCATTTTTTCTCCTTGGCCCGACTGTCCCGAATTCTCTGACTGATATGAAGACAAATAAAACTCAAAAATCTTGGTTCAAAAAAGCGCTAAAGTGGTTGGCCATCTCCGGTTTCTGCGGTGCAGGAGCAGCTATCGGCATGGGACTTGTTGTCTTTTCCGTTGTCTACTATCAACTGCCACCCATTGATGCTTTAACTCAGTACCGTCCCAAAGTGCCCCTGCGTATTTACACTGCCGACGGTGATTTAATCGGCGAATTTGGTGAAGAGCGCCGTGATTACGTTCCGTTTGACGAAATTCCTCGGCACGTCAAGTTAGCGATCCTTGCTGCTGAAGATAATGGTTTTTATGAACATTCTGGCATTGAATTCATGGGAATTGCGCGCGCCGCGCTCGCCAACCTCATCACCGGCCGCCGTGGACAAGGCGGCAGTACCATCACAATGCAGGTGGCAAGAAACTTTTTCTTAAGTTCTGAAAGAAGCTATACCCGTAAGCTGTACGAAGTCGCATTGGCTTTCAAAATTGAACAAAACCTCTCCAAAGACAAGATTTTTGAGGTCTATGCCAACCAAATCTTCTTAGGTCACCGCTCTTACGGTTTCGGCAGTGCCGCGAAAACCTATTTTGGAAAAGATCTCCGAGATCTTTCTATTTCAGAGGCCGCTGTCTTAGCCGGTCTGCCCGTTGCTCCGAGTGCTTATAACCCGTTGGTGAATATGCGCCGTGCCACGATGCGCCGCAATTACGTTTTGGGCCGTATGTTCAACTTGGGCTACATCGATGAGATCACCTATGCTTCAGCCATAGCTCAACCGATTGAAGTTCGTCAAAGCACCGCCGAACAACAAAAAACACAACTGCAGACTCAAGAGCTGCACGCCGGTTACATTGCTGAACTCGCCCGCATGCTGATGCTGCCGTATTTCAAAGACACTATTTATGACCAGGGCATCAATGTCTACACAACCATCAGAAGCCGTGATCAATTAATCGCCAGCAATACCGTTCGGCAAAACATGATTGAGTACGATCGCCGCTACGGTTATCGCGGTGTGGAAGGCTATGCCGATATTTCCCACGAAGACACACGCGAAGCTAATATCCGAATGGCTTTATCAAAGGTGATTTCCAGCTCCAATCTTTTGCCTGGCGTAGTCACGCAATTAACGCCGAAATTAATGACCGTTCAACTCTATAACGGTGAAACGGTCTCTTTAGATGCCAAGGGTTTTGCTTTTGCTCAACGCTTTATTGCTCAAAAGGGCAAAACGCTTAAAGGCCGATACAAGGAAAAAGAATTACGAGTCGGTGCCGTGGTGCGTGTCACTCAGGACAACAAGGGCAAATGGTCTTTGGGACAAATTCCTGCCGTAGAAAGCGCCTTTATTTCAGCTAATTTCAATACCGGCGCTATTTATTCTCTGGTGGGTGGATTTGATTTCAAGATTAATCAATTCAATCACGTCACTCAAGCTTGGCGTCAGCCGGGTTCGAGTTTCAAACCCTTTATCTATTCTGCGGCTCTCGATAAAGGCTTTACCCCGGCAACCATCATTAATGATGCTCCGCTTTCCATTGATCCGCGTTTAACCGGAGGCAAACTTTGGGAGCCGAGAAACGATGATCGTAAATACGACGGTCCGATGACGCTGGCCGATGCGATTGCCCGCTCCAAGAACTTGGTCTCGATTAGAATCGTCCAGGCTATCGATCCTTATTACGCTCAGCAGTATATTTCCCGGTTTGGTTTTGACCCGAAGAATCATCCACCGCTTTTGACCATGGCTTTGGGGGTCGGTTCCGTTACACCCTGGGAAATGGTAGCCGGCTACTCCGTTTTCGCTAACGGCGGCTATTTAGTGCAACCTTACTTAATTGAAAAAGTCACTGACTCAGAAGGCAACGTGCTGATGCAAGCGCACAATGCCAAGGTTGGTGACGGCGCGCCGCGAACCATTGATGCCAGAAACGCTTATGTAATGAACTCTTTGTTGCATGGTGTGGCCGTTCGCGGAACGGGTCGCCGTGCCGGCAACGCATTAAAGCGTGAAGACATGGGAGTTAAAACCGGTACGACCAATGATGCTCTTGACGCGTGGTTTGCAGGCTACGCCGGTGAAATCACCGCGGTGGGCTGGATGGGTTACGATCAACCGAAATCGCTTGGTGCCAACGCCTACGGCGCAGGACTTGTCTTGCCTGTGTGGGTTAATTACATGAAGGCCGTTTTAAAGGATGCGCCTGAATACTACCGCCCCCAGCCAGCTGATGTCGTTGAGATCAACGGTCAGCCTTTCTACGCGGATCAGGTTGGCGATACAGTCCAAACCCTAGGACTTGGGGAAACAAGCACGCCGGGTGAAGTAGATCCGATCACAGAAACAATCCGTGATCAGATTTTCTAACGAATATCCGTCTTACGCGACAAGCTCGACCACTCGGCCGAGCTTTTGCGTCAATAGCGAAGACAGATCTTTGAAAATACTTCGCCTGGTGCAAGTGTCCAGCCATTCTCCGGCATTTCGCTCGTAGTGATGGCCTCCCTTTACACTTGCAAGCCACAACTGTTGAGTCGGTGTCTGCATATTGATGACAATTTGAAAGCCGTCATCACATTCTATGGTCAGAACATTGCCCTGACGATCAACATCTAAATCGTCATCGACCGCTTCGACAGCCGATTGGATTCGTTGTAAAGTTGACTCTGCGAGTTCGATAAACTCCGTTTCCGTCATTTTTAACCGTTAATACATGCAAAACATGAGACAGATTTTAGCGATTTTAGCTGCCGCCGTTCTTTTAACGGCCTGCGGCATTAAGGGCGACCTTTATTTACCCGAGCGCGGACAGGCTCCGCAGGAATCGGTTTCGGATATCGAAGCCGACCCCCTCAACGTACCTGAGTAGTCAAGTACCATGGATTCTCTGCCGTCCGCCCATTTTTCCTACCGCGCCTCGTCACTGCACTGCGAGGAGGTTGCGCTAAGCGACTTGGCTTGCCAATACGGCACGCCTTTGTACGTCTACTCACGTCAAACCATTGAAGAGGCGGCGCAAAAGTACGAGACGGCTTTCTGCGGCATGGCTCACAAGTTGTGTTACGCCGTCAAGGCGAATTCCAATCTGGCCATTCTGAAAATTCTCCAAAAGAGAGGATGGGGATTTGACATTGTGTCCCTGGGAGAATTGGCGAGAGTTTTGCAGATTGGAGCTGACCCTAAAAAAATTGTTTTTAGCGGAGTGGGGAAAACTGAGGAAGAAATACGAGTGGCGTTGTCCGCAGGGGTTGGAGTTTTCAACATTGAAAGTGAACCGGAATTTGAACGCCTGGCGCAAATTGCTGCTGAGATGCATTGCAGACCTCGAATTTATTTCCGCGTTAATCCTGATGTTGACGCACACACTCATCCTTATATTTCCACGGGATTAAAGACCAATAAGTTTGGCGTTGATTTTTACAGTGCTTTCGGCTTATTGAAACGTGCCGCCGCATGCAAATCCATCGAACTTGCCGGAATTGATTGCCATATTGGTTCTCAACTGACTTCTTTTGATCCGTATTTTGATGCCTGCGACAGGTTACTGGATTTGCTAAAGAAGCTTCGTGCCACCGGAATCGAGCTAAAAGACATTGATTTCGGGGGTGGCGTCGGCGTATGTTATCGAGATGAAGCGGTCGAACCCGTTGAAAATCTTGTTCTCGGTTTAAAAAATCGATTGACCCAAAGCGGTTTTGATCACTTGAGAATCGTCATGGAACCGGGCCGCTCCATTGTTGCGGCTGCCGGTCTTCTTTTATGTTCCGTGCAATACGTCAAGACAACGCCGGTTAAACACTTTTTAATAACCGATGCCGGCATGAACGATCTGATTCGTCCAGCGCTTTATGCCGCTTGGATGCCGGTGCTGCCAATCCGTCAGAGTGACTGTCCGGAAGTACTCTTTGATGTTGTAGGACCGGTTTGTGAGTCCAGTGACTGGCTCGCCAGAGACCGCGTCCTACCCGCTCAAGCCGGTGAACTTTTGGCCGTAACCATGGCAGGTGCCTACGGCATGAGTATGGCTTCGCGTTATAACTCCCGAAGACTGCCGGCCGAAGTCCTGGTTAGCGGTAAAACTTCACAATTAATTCGCAGACGGGATTCTTTAGAAGATCTTTGGATAAACGAAATCGTCCCAGCCGATATCTAATTTTCCCTAAGTCTTTTAACTTATTGAGAAATTAGGGATTTTTTCTATATACGCGCTGTCTCATCAGTGGTAAATTGCTTTGCATCTTTTTTCGTCTGAATAGCTGATTTACCACCATGGATTGGCTCATTGCATTATTTTCCACCCCGAATTCGATTGCTCATATTTTGCTGGCCTATTCCATTGTTATTGCTTTGGGAATGGCGCTGGGGAAAATTAAAATTTTCGGGGTCTCTCTTGGCGTTACCTTTGTTTTATTTACCGGCCTTTTGCTTAACTATCTCGGCATGAAGGTGGATCCCACTGTTCTGGGTTTTATTCGAGATTTCGGACTCATTCTCTTTGTCTTTTTTATCGGCTTGCAAGTGGGCCCGTCTTTCTTTTCATCCTTCAAAAGCGGGGGAATCGTTTTAAACGGACTGATGGTGCTCGCAGTCGTGTTAAGCGTCATTGTTACGATTGCTCTTTACTTTTGCTTCTCTGACACGCTGTCACTGGCTCAGATGCTCGGCGTCCATTACGGGGCCGTGACAAACACGCCGGGCTTAGGCGCCACCCAAGAGGCTCTTGCGCAACTCAATTATCAAGGAGAAGACATTGCCGTGGCATACGCATGCGCCTACCCACTCGGTGTGGTGAGCATTATCGGTACCGCCATTGCCCTTCGTTTTATCTTCAAAATTGACATGAAGGAAGAAGATCAGCATTGGGAAGCGGAAGAAAAAGCCTCTAATCACGTTTCTATTTTCTTTCACGTGTGCGTCACAAACAGAGCGCTTGAAGGACGAAGCATTGGAGATATTCGGGCCTTTATTGCTCGGCCGTTTATTTGTTCACGCATTTTGCATGATGGAGTCATTTCCAGCCCTAGTTCAGAATCTTTGGTTCATGTGGGCGACGTTGTTCGCATTGTCTCCGGAGAAGAAAATAAGGACGCTATTGTGGCGTTTTTCGGCGAGGAAGATAAAGAGGCTGATCTGGCAACAGAGCACTCCCCCATCACCAGCAAACGCTTATCGGTCACTCGCACTGAAATAAACGGGCTGACTGTTGCTGACTTGCATTTAAGTCATTCTGACGGAGTCAATATCACGAGGGTTTATCGAGCAGGTATGCAGCTTTTCCCGTATCAAAATCTGCATATCCAAATGGGCGATGAACTGTATTGCGTAGGCCCTGCCAATTCCATCAAACGATTGGAAGATCGTTTAGGCAATAAGATCAAACGATTGGAGCACCCCAATCTAATTGCTATCTTCATTGGCATAGCTGTAGGTATTCTCTTTGGCTCTCTACCGATTGCCATCCCCGGAATGCCCGTGCCGTTAAAACTAGGCTTAGCCGGCGGTCCGCTTATTATTGCGATTTTACTTGGACGATTTGGCTCCTTATTCCGTCTGGTCACTTATACAACTTCTTCGGCCAACCTGATGCTACGCGAATTAGGCATTTCTCTTTTCCTTGCTAGTGTCGGACTGGCCGCCGGTGAAAATTTTGTGGACGCGCTTCTAGTCGGTAACGGCCCTCTTTATGTTGTTTTAGGGCTGTTGGTGACAATCATTCCGCTTTTAACAGTGGGCTGCATTGCCAGGCACTTCTTTCATATAAACTACCATAGCATTGTAGGTTTGATGGCAGGCGCAACGACCGACCCGCCCACTCTTGCCTATGCAGCCACATTGTCAGAGAAAAATTCTTCCGCTGTCGCCTACTCAACGGTTTATCCCTTGGCTATGTTTTTAAGAATTTTGACCGGGCAGCTCGTCTTACTGATCATGTGGTCCTTTGTCAGCGTTGCTTGATTCTTAAAACCCGAAGTTTAGCTTCGGGTTTTATTTGCCCAAAACTTAAACTACGCATAAGATTGGCGATCTAATATGTCAACCCAATAAGAATAATGAGGAACACGTTTTGAGTTTATTCGATAGCGCCCGATTTCGCCTTTCTGTCTCGCAGCTTCAAGGTTTGCCCGTCGGGGACGTGCCGGAGATTGCTTTTGCCGGACGCTCCAATGCGGGCAAATCGACCACCATTAACGTTCTGACGCGTCAGGGACGCCTGGCTTTTGCTTCCAAGACTCCAGGACGCACACAATTAATCAACTTTTTTGATCTCAGCGAAAAAGACGAACACGGTCACCGACAACGCGTTGCCTCGCTTGTGGACCTACCCGGCTATGGTTTTGCAAAAGCCGCCGAAGGAACACGAAAAACCTGGTCGGAACTCATTGGCGGTTATTTAGCCTCTCGAGATACACTCACCGGCATTGTGGTCGTCATGGATGCCCGTCGTCCTTTTATGCCCACCGATGATTGGGTCATTGATTTCTTAAATACCCGCCCGGTTAGGATGCACTTTTTACTCAATAAGTGTGATCAGCTTAACAACCAGGCGAAAAAAGAAACCCTTTACAAAGTAAGAGCCCGAGCGGCAGAAATCGGGCCTCATGTTTCTGTTCAGCTTTTTTCAGGTTTGAAACGGGAAGGTGTTGACGAATTGCGCGAAACACTTTTGCATTGGATTCGCCGCGAAGAACTTTCCGCCTGACATTTTTAATAGGACACTGATAAATGCACGTCTTAGGTCATTATCCTCAAAAACGTATGCGTCGCATGCGTCATGATGAATTCTCTCGTCGCTTGATGCGTGAAAACTCGCTGACGGCTTCCGACTTGATTTTGCCGGTTTTTGTCATGGAAGGTGAAGGCCGTCGCCAAGCCGTTCCGACGATGCCGGGAGTCGAGCGAATGACGCCTGATGAACTTTGCAA
Source organism: uncultured Sutterella sp. (assembly GCA_905212345.1). Lineage (GTDB taxonomy): Bacteria > Pseudomonadota > Gammaproteobacteria > Burkholderiales > Burkholderiaceae_F > Aphodousia. The sequence goes on from CAJMEC010000010.1 coordinate 31,726, forward strand.
AGTGGCTCAGGAAATGGTTGATCTGGGGATTCCTATGATCGCTCTTTTCCCGGCCATTGAAGATCATCTGAAAACGCCTGATGGACGAGAAGCAGCCAATCCCAATGGTTTGATTCCCCGCGTTGTGCGCTTACTCAAGGAAAAATTCCCGCAATTGGGAGTTATGTGTGATGTAGCACTTGACCCCTACACAACCCATGGTCAAGACGGTTTGATTGATGAAACGGGCTATATTCTCAATGATGAAACTATTGAAATGCTCGTTCAGCAATCGCTTGCCCAAGCCCGTGCAGGCGCTGACGTTGTCGCACCCAGTGACATGATGGACGGTCGCATTGGCGTTATCCGCGAAGCTTTGGATAAAGAAGGTTTCATCCACACCCGTATCATGGCTTATTCGGCTAAGTATGCCAGTGCTTTCTACGGTCCCTTCCGTGATGCCGTAGGCTCTGCTGCCAACCTTGGTAAGAGCAATAAGGCGGTCTACCAAATGGATCCAGCCAACAGCGACGAAGCCCTTTGGGAAGTTGGTTTAGATCTGGAAGAAGGCGCTGACATGGTTATGGTCAAACCGGGGTTACCTTATTTGGACGTTTTGCGTCGTGTCAAGGATGAATTCCAGGCGCCGACTTTTGCCTACCACGTAAGCGGAGAATATGCCCTTTTGAAAGCAGCCGCTGCAGCTGGTTACATTGATGAAAAAAAGTTCACGCTTGAAACTATGATGTGCTTTAAGCGTGCCGGTGCTGACGGTATCCTCACGTATTGTGCTTTGGATGTTGCTCGTTGGCTTAAAGATACACCGCTTAGTCTCTAAGGCAACCCTTTAAGAATGCCGCCTGAAATTCCCAGGCGGCATTTTTTTAATAGCCTCTCAATCGTCTTAATTCACGTCCCTCACGCTTTGTAGGCCGCCCCTTTGAAGTTCTATCCAAAGCGGGTTCAATAGCTAATTTACGAAGCGCAGCCCGCTCCTCACGTCGACGCTGTCCCTCTTCTGTCTCCATATAGAGTTCACGGGCCACTGAAGCCGGTCCTCTTTGAAGACTGAAACCAGCCACCAACACCTCAAAAACATCCTCTCCACGGTGGATTTCCAACTTATCTGACAGTTTGACTTCTTTAGCAGGTTTAATGCGCTCCCCGTTGAGCTTTACCCGTCCTAGTTCAACCGCTTCCTGTGCCAAACTTCGCGTTTTAAAAAATCGTGCGGCCCACAGCCATTTGTCAATTCTTTCAGTTATGAGTTCTGTCATATTTATACCTAAACAAAATTACTTCATAGGCCAAATTCGATCAAGAAATTTAGAAATAAATTTCACGAGGATACCAACTAAAAAAGCTGATATCACAGTACCTTCGCGAATTCCATAAATTTCACTAAGGAAGAACCACCCAAGAATCGCAGCTAACACTACCATCGTGACATCATTGCCGATTTTAATGCGATAAAAAGGCTGACGGCTGACCACTGATACGGCAATCACGAGACCTTCACCTGGCAGTGGGATACTTTTTGAACGAATTTCAAAGGCAACACCCAGAGCCAAAAATACATTACCGACAAGCGACAGCAAGAGCAGTAACCAATAGCAATCGGAATGAATACCGGACAGAAACCACATCCAAAAGTCTGTACATAAGCTAAACAGAAAAACCAATGGAATTTGTAAAAAATTCAACTTCGAGAATTCTTTACGCAATAAAAGAATTTGGATGAAGAGAAAAGCAATATTGCATAAAAAGGTAGTCGTGCCAAATGTTAAGCCACTGATTTTGGAGAGTGCCCAAGGCAAACTGCTGATTGGCGTTGTACCGAGGTGTACGGCCGAAATTAAGCAGATTCCGAACGACATAAAAAGAATACCGAGCAGTAGTTGCCCGACATTGCCTAAAGCGGGAGGTAAATTCAGTTTCATTTGAGATAAACGAAAAAAGGGAAGTTCTACAGCGAACTCCCCTTTCATTAACCTGAACGTTCAGCGTTCAGATTATTCAGCTTTCTTAGCTTCTTCGGTGGCTTCCACAACCGGAGCGGTCTTTTCAACCAATTCCATGTAGGCCATCGGAGCGTTATCGCCAACGCGGAAACCCATCTTCAAGATGCGGGTATAACCGCCATTGCGGGCAGCAAAGCGCGGGCCGAGAACGGTAAAGAGCTTCGTAACCATTTCACGATCGCGCAAACGAGCGAAAGCCAAACGGCGGTTAGCAACCGTGTCAACCTTAGCGAGCGTGATCATCGGTTCAACGACGCGACGCAATTCTTTAGCTTTGGGCAACGTGGTTTTGATTGCTTCATGACGCAACAAAGAATTCATCATGTTGCGGAGCATAGCAAGACGGTGAGCGCTGGTACGATTCAGCTTACGTAAACCATGACGGTGACGCATTTTTATTTTTCCTATAAAAGTTAGTCTTTCAGCTCCATTGTCGGAGCTCTATCCCATCTTCTTCTATCCGAGAAATCTCGGCGGGCGGGTATACACGGGTCAAAAAGACCCGAAGGACGAGATTTTATTCTCTCGTCCTTCATTTGGCAAGTAATGCCAAAATTAGTGTTGGTCAAGACCAGCGGGTGGCCAGTTTTCCAACTTCATGCCCAAGGTCAAACCGTGAGCAGCCAACACTTCCTTAATTTCGTTCAAGGACTTGCGGCCAAGATTCGGCGTCTTGAGCAATTCGTTTTCAGTACGTTGAATCAAGTCACCGATATAGAAGACTTGTTCGCCCTTCAAGCAGTTGGCAGAACGAACCGTCAATTCAAGGTCATCAACCGGACGCATGAGAATCGGATCAAGCGGCGGCGGATTGTTGACATCTTCTTCCTGGGCGGCCTTACCGGCTTGTTCGCTCTTGATAGAACCGAAGACCGTCAATTGGTCTTGCAGAATGTAAACAGCTTCGCGCAGAGCTTCTTCCGGTTCAATAGCGCCGTTGGTTTCGATCGTCATGACAAGCTTGTCGAGGTCAGTGCGTTGAGCCACACGAGCGGCGCTCACTTCATAGGCGACACGGCGAATCGGGCTAAAGGAAGCGTCCATGATGATACGACCGATTGTGGTCTTGGAGTAGTCATCACGGAAAGCACGCATATCACCAGGTTGGTAACCGCGACCTTTTTCAACCTTGACTTGCATATCCAATTTACCATTGGCAGCCAAGTGAGCAATAACGTGATCCGGATTGATAACGGTCACATCATGCGGCAAATCAAAATCTGCAGCCGTCACAACACCTTCGGTGCTCTTGCGAAGCGACAAGGTCACTTCATCACGGCCTTCAAGCTTGAAGACCACTCCCTTTAAGTTCAAGAGGATATCAACGACATCTTCGAGAACGCCATCAATTTGGGAGTATTCATGAACAACACCTGCGATTTGAGCTTCCGTAGGAGCATAGCCGACCATGCTGGCGAGCAAAATACGGCGAAGTGCATTTCCCAACGTGTGACCGTAGCCACGTTCAAAAGGTTCAAGGGTGATAACTGCAAGATTGGGATTGTTTTCGTCAACCACTGCTTCAATGGTGGTCGGCTTCAACAAAGTAGTATTGGCCATTTTGTAGACTGTCCTTTTCAATACCCTCGGCTCGTTACACCGATAAGGCTGATGGATGGTCTGGGGCTATGTAGATGAAATGCGATCGGCGCCCCAAAAGGACCGATCGCACGAATTTTAGCAGGATCGACACACTCGCGCGCACTACACCGAATGTGCCGTCCGACTGACTATTAACGAGAATAGAATTCGACGACCAAGGATTCGTCAACGTCTTGACAAATTTCGTCGCGGGCCGGAAGGGCCTTGAACGTGCCTTCGAACTTCTTCGCGTCAACAGAAACCCAAGACGGGAAGCCGACTTGAGCTGCCAGTTCCAAAGCTTCCGTGATGCGGGCTTGCTTTTGGGACTTTTCGCGAATAGAGATAACATCACCGGGTTTGACACGGTAAGAAGGAATGTTCACCTTGTTACCATTGACCAAAACGGCGCAGTGGCTCACCAATTGGCGAGCTTCAGCACGGGTAGAACCGAAACCCATGCGATAAACAACGTTGTCCAAACGGCTTTCGAGCAAGTCGAGAAGCACTTCACCGGTGTGGCCCTGTTCACGTTGGGCTTCGGCGAAGTAACGACGGAATTGGCGTTCGAGAACGCCATACATGCGACGCACCTTTTGCTTTTCACGCAATTGGGCAGCGTAACCCGATTGACGAGCACCGGAAGTCTTACCGTGCTGGCCCGGTTTGGTGATCGTATCGGTGCCCTTGCCGACTTTGCTCGACAAGGAACGACGCGCGCTCTTCAAATTAAGGTCACAACCCTCGCGGCGCGCGAGCTTGAGTTTGGGACCGGTATATCGTGCCATTTAAAATGCCTCTCTTATCCTGTGATCACAGTCACATTCAGTCTGTCTATCCTCATAGGCAGACGCGGGATTAGAAAAAGTAGTTAGACGCGACGACGCTTAGACGGACGCACACCATTGTGAGGAATGGGGGTCACGTCTTGAATCGACGTCACACGAATGCCAAGCGCATTGAGCGCACGCACGCTGGATTCACGGCCGGGGCCAGGACCCATGATGCGAACTTCGACATTCTTCAAACCATATTCAAGAGCAATACGACCAGCATGTTCAGCTGCAACTTGGGCGGCGAACGGAGTGGATTTACGAGAGCCCTTAAAACCTTGTGCGCCAGAAGACGACGCGGCGATCGCGTTGCCTTGGCGGTCGGTGATCGTGATGATCGTGTTGTTGAAGGAAGCGTGAACGTGCGCGATCCCTTCTGTAACGACCTTCTTCACCTTCTTGCGAGCACGTTGCTGAGCAACTTGCTGACTGCTAGGAGTTTTGCCAGCCATTGTTATCCTTTAATGTTTACTTCTTAAGCGCGACGCCAACCTTCTTCGGGCCCTTACGCGTACGAGCATTCGTACGGGTACGTTGGCCACGAACGGGCAGGCCGCGACGATGACGCATACCACGATAAGTGCCTAAGTCGATAAGGCGCTTAATCGAGAGTTGAACTTCACGACGCAAGTCACCTTCAATGGTGTACTGACTGATCGCATCACGGATGCGTTCGAGTTCAGCGTCGTCGAGATCCTTGATTTTCTTGGTGTATTCCACGCCAACTTTAGACAAAATGTCGCGAGCGCGAGAACGGCCGATACCATAAATGGCAGTCAAACCGATTTCGGCATGTTGGTTCGGCGGAATGTTAATACCGGCAATACGAGCCATCTTTTACCTCTTTAGCCTTGACGCTGTTTGTGACGCGGATCAGAGCAGATCACACGGACAACGCCTTTGCGCTTAATGATCTTGCACTTGCGGCACATTTTTTTGACCGAAGCGTTAACCTTCATTGTTATCTCCAACCGTGTTTTACACGGATCATTGCTGTCCACACGACAGGAAGTTCGAGAGGATACTCTCTTTTTCCCGACTCTTCAAGTTTTACCCTAGCGTAGTGCACCAGAGTTGACTTTTCTGAGACAGAATCGGGAGGAGATTGCTCCCCTCCTCATTCCGCGTGTCCTCAAGGCGTGAAGTATGGCCTTGAGCGGACTCATTCATTTGTCCAACCGGAAATTACATTCCGGCAGAACCAAAGCCCTTGAAGTTAGTCTTCTTGAGCAAATTCTCATACTGTTGCGACATCATGTATGCCTGAACTTGGCTCATGAAGTCCATCGTCACGACCACAACGATCAACAACGATGTACCGCCGAAGTAGAACGGAACGTTAAAACGCATGTTCAAGAATTCCGGCACCAAGCAGACAAACACCAGGTAAATCGCACCGCCAAGCGTCAAACGCAACAACACTTTATCGATGTAGCGAGACGTTTGTTCACCGGGGCGAATACCAGGGACGAACGCACCACTCTTTTTCAAATTCTCTGCCGTTTCACGCGGATTGAAAACCAAAGCCGTGTAGAAATAGGCAAAGAAAACAATCATTGCGGCGTAAAGCAATGTGTACAACGGTTGACCTGGTGACAAAGCAGCAGCCAAGTCACGAATCCAACGGGTCGAGTCTCCGCTTGTAAACCATCCAGCCAAAGTCGCCGGGAACAAAATAAGCGAAGAAGCGAAAATCGGGGGAATCACACCCGACATATTCATCTTCAAAGGCAGGTAGGACGTTTGACCGCCATAGAGACGATTGCCAACCTGGCGCTTAGCATAGTTCACCGTGATACGACGTTGACCGCGTTCAATGAAGACCACAAAAGCCGTCACCAACGCAACAATGGCGATCACAAAAATCGAAGACAAGGGACTGATAGCACCCGTGCTCACCAACTGGAACAAACCGGAGATTGCGGAGGGCAATCCAGCAACGATACCAGCGAAGATGATGATGGAGATACCGTTCCCCAAACCGCGTTCGGTGATTTGTTCACCGAGCCACATCAAAAACATCGTACCCGTTACCAAGGAAACGATACATGTGAATCGGAACATAAAGCCCGGATCCAACACGAGGCCAGCTTGGCTTTCGAGTGCGACAGCGATACCAAACGCTTGGAAGACACCCAACAGTAACGTGCCATAGCGCGTATATTGAGTGATCTTACGGCGTCCAGACTCGCCTTCTTTACGCAAACTTTCAAGCGAAGGGAGCACGTAGGACAACATCTGCATAATAATGGACGCAGAGATGTACGGCATGATCCCCAACGCAAACACTGAGAAGCGCGATAAAGCGCCACCAGAGAACATGTTGAACAGCCCGAGAATGCCTCCTTGTTGTTCCTGGAACAAACGAGAAAGCATGTCGGGATCGATACCCGGCACCGGCACGTGAGCGCCGATGCGGTAAACGACTAGAGCAAGCAACAGGAAGATGATACGGCGCTTTAAATCGCCGTACTTCGGGCCGCTTGCTTGATTGGAACTAGGGCTGGTCGCCACGTTGTTCTTCCTAAAAAGCGAGTTACTCTTCCACAGAGCCGCCGGCAGCTTCAATAGCAGCCTTGGCACCCTTTGTGGCGCTCAAGCCGCGCAACACGACCTTACGGGAAATTTCTCCGGATTGGATCACGCGAGCGGACAAAGCGCGAGCAGAAACGATGTTGGCAGCCTTCAAGACAGCCAAATCAATTTCTTCCACAGACAAACCTTGGAGTTCGTTCAAGCGAACTTCTTCGCAGAAACGACGCGTCAAAGACGTGAAACCACGCTTCGGCAAGCGACGATGCAGCGGCATTTGACCGCCTTCGAAGCCCACCTTGTGGAAGCCACCGGCGCGGGACTTTTGACCCTTGTGGCCACGACCGGCCGTCTTTCCCCAACCGGAACCCACACCACGACCAACGCGGTGACGAGCGCTCTTAGAACCCACAGCGGGTTGCAAAGTATTTAATTGCATCATCTACCCCTAATTACTCGGCACGAACCAAGTAGGCAACCTTCGTGATCATACCGCGCACGGCAGGCGTGTCTTCGAGTTCACGTGTTTGGTTCATCTTAGACAAGCCCAAGCCACGCAACGTAGCACGGTGATCGGCCTTCGTGCCGATCGGGCTCTTGATCAACGTAACTTTAATGGTCTTCTTAGCCATTTCGAATCTCTCCTAAGCGATTAAGCCAAAATTTCTTCGACTGTCTTACCGCGCTTGGCAGCAATTTCAGACGGAGAACGAAGAGCTTCGAGCGCCTTCAACGTTGCACGAACCATGTTGTACGGATTCGTGGAGCCGTGAGCCTTAGCAACAATATTGCGAACGCCCATAGCGTCAAACACAGCGCGCATCGGGCCACCGGCGATGATACCGGTACCTTCAGTGGCGGGAAGCAACATAACGCGGGCGGCACCATGATGAGCTTCCACAGCGTGGTAAATCGTACCGTTATTCAACGGAATACGAACCATATTGTGGCGAGCGTGTTCCATAGCCTTTTGAACGGCAGCCGGAACTTCACGGCTCTTACCCGTACCCATACCAATACGGCCGTCGCCATCACCAACAACAGTGAGAGCGGCGAAAGCCATAATGCGGCCACCCTTCACAACCTTGGTAACGCGGTTGACCGCAATCATATTTTCACGCATGCCGTCGTCGATAGCGTCGACAGCCGCATTCTTTCCTTGAGCCTTAGCCATAAGTCCCTCTTAGAACTTCAAGCCAGCTTCACGCGCGGCTTGAGCCAGCGCAGCGATGCGGCCATGAAAACGGTAACCAGAACGGTCGAAAGCGCACGTTTCAATGCCAGCGGCTTTTGCCTTTTCGGCCAAACGTGTACCAATCAACTTAGCAGCCTTGACGTTGCCGCCACGGCCTTGTTCATTTGCCAACTGAGCGCGAACTTCAGGTTCGAGCGTGGAGGCAGACACCAACACGCGACCACCATCAGCGCTGATGATGCTGGCATAAATGTGCAAGTTGGTACGATGAACCGTCAAACGATCCACCTTTTGCAACTTGATGCGGGCACGTGTGGCACGTGCACGACGTAGACGATTTGCTTTTTTATCGATCATTTTTGTCTCCGCCCCGCTTACTTCTTCTTGGTTTCCTTGATCACAACGACTTCGTCGGCGTAACGAACGCCCTTACCCTTATAGGGTTCCGGCGGACGATAGCCACGGATAACAGCAGCGGTCTGACCGACTTTCTGCTTATCAGCGCCCTTGATCACAATTTCCGTTTGACTCGGGGTTTCAGCCTTTACACCAGCGGGTAACTTGTGCACCACAGGGTGACTAAAGCCGAGCGATAAATTCAACGTGTCACCGCTGGCTTGAGCACGGTAGCCCACACCAACCAACGTCAACTTCTTTTCGAAACCAACGCTGACACCCTTGTTCATGTCGTTGACCAATGCACGGATCGTACCGGAAGCAGCGTTAGCTTCGCGGCTGCTGTCAACAGCTTCAAAGTGCAAATGATCACCGTCTTGCTTAATGGTCACCAGAGGGTTGAGCTTCAAGCTCAATTCACCCTTCGGGCCCTTCATAGAGATCACACCGTTGTCGATCTTGCAGTCAACACCTTTGGTGATGATCACGGCTTCTTTAGCGATTCGCGACATTCTTATCCTCCTCGCCTATTAAGCCACGTAGCAAATGACTTCGCCACCGATGCCGGCTGCACGGGCCTTACGATCGGTCATCACGCCCTTCGGCGTAGAAACGATCGCGATACCCAAACCGTTCATCACTTGCGGAATCGTTTGGTGGTTCTTATACACACGCAAGCCCGGACGAGAAACGCGTTCTAAACGTTCAATCACGGGACGGCCGGCGTAGTACTTCAAACCGACATGTAATTCAGCCTTACCGTTGTTATCAACAACGCTAAAGCCATCAATGTATCCTTCATCCTTCAAGACTTGAGCGATAGCCACCTTCAACTTCGAGGAGGGCATCACCACTTCCGTCTTGTCGACAGTTTGACCATTGCGGATGCGGGTCAACATATCGGCGATCGGATCACTCATGCTCATGATAATCTCCTCGCTTACCAGCTAGCCTTAACAAGGCCGGGAATATCGCCGCGCATAGCGGCTTCACGAATCTTGGTACGAGCCAAGCCGAACTTGCGGAACGTACCACGGGGACGCCCCGTCAAACCGCAACGATTGCGCAAGCGGCACGGATTGGCGTCGCGAGGCAATAATTGCAATTGTTGACGAGCTTCCATACGTTCTTCGATAGAACGGGTGGCGTCATTAATAACCGCTTTCAAAGCGGCGCGCTTTTCCGCGAACTTAGCGACCGTACGGGCGCGCTTCAAGTCACGGTTAATCAGTGCGAGTTTAGCCAATTCACCACCTCGATTAATTGCGGAACGGAAAGCGGAAAGCGGCAAGAAGAGCCTTGGCTTCTTCGTCGGTTTTCGCAGTCGTCGTAATAGAAATATTCATCCCACGAATCTTGTCGATCTTGTCGTACTCGATTTCAGGGAAAATGATTTGTTCTTTAAGACCGATGTTGTAGTTGCCACGGCCGTCAAAAGAACGACCAGAGACACCACGGAAGTCACGAACACGCGGGAAAGCGATCGTGATCAAACGGTCCAAGAAATCGTACATGCGTTCGCCACGCAAGGTCACCATGCAACCGATCGGCATATTTTCACGGATCTTAAAGTTAGCAATGGCCTTACGGGTCTTGGTAACAACCGGCTTTTGACCGGCAATCTTGGTGAGATCGGCAACAGCGTTGTCGATCAACTTTTTATCGTTAACCGCTTCGCCGACACCCATGTTCAACGTGATCTTCGTGATACGAGGAACTTGCATCGTGGTCTTGTAGCCGAACTTCTTGATCAATTCGGGCACAATGGCTTCACGGTAGAGAGTTTGGAAACGAGACATCGATTTACCCTCTATTAAGCCTTAGCGCCGACAATGCTGCCGTCGCTCTTAAACACGCGAACCTTCTTGCCGTCGACTTCTTTGAAGCCAACACGTTCGCCCTTACCTGTGGCCGGATTCACGAGCATGACGTTCGATTGATCGATCGGCATAACTTTGTTGACGATACCGCCGGTTGCACCCGTCATCGGGTTCGGGCGAGTATGCTTCTTGACAACATTGATGCCTTCGACCGTCACGTGACGATCGTCGACTCGGGAGAGCACGGTACCGCGCTTGCCCTTGTCTCGGCCGGTGATAACGATAACTTCGTCACCTTTACGGATGCGTTGCATCGCGCGTCTCCTTACAAAACTTCCGGAGCCAAGGAAACAATCTTCATGAATTGTTCCGTACGCAATTCACGCGTAACCGGTCCGAAGATACGAGTTCCGATGGGCTCTAATTTAGAATTAAGCAACACAGCGGCATTGCCGTCAAAAGAGATGGAAGAACCGTCAGCACGGCGCACGCCCTTGGCAGTGCGAACCACAACAGCGTTGTAGACTTCGCCCTTCTTGACGCGTCCACGCGGAGCGGCTTCTTTAACCGTCACCTTGATGACATCACCGATGTTAGCGTAGCGGCGCTTGGAGCCGCCTAACACCTTGATACACATCACTGAACGAGCGCCCGTGTTATCGGCCACGTCCAGTTTGCTTTGCATCTGAATCATGATTACCTATTTCCCAACTTATTCCGCTATGCGGATAGTATTGGTCCCGTTATTGGGAGGAAGAACGTTCATCTTATTTCGCTGAACGCCTGCCATTTGCAGGTTGCTACACAAGACAATCGCCCTTGACGAATACGGTTGAGGCTGACACGAGGTCAACCTCAACCACGAAGTTGCAAGTATATCTAAGAATTAGAAAACTTGCAAGGCTAATTTTATTAGATGATTTCGGCCTTCTTGATAACCTTCGTCACCGTCCAAGCCTTGGTCTTGGAGATGGGACGGGTTTCAGAGATTTCAACCGTATCACCTTCGGTCAAATCGTTGGACTCGCAGTGAGCGTGATACTTCTTAGAGACCAACACAAACTTGCCGTACAACGGATGCTTAACCTTACGTTCAACGAGAACGGTTACGGTCTTTTGCATCTTGTTGCTGACAACTTTGCCGACCAACGTACGTGTTAACGTAGTCTTTTGAGTTTCTTGTGTCATTTCGAGGCCGCCTTTTGAGCGAGAATCGTGCGAACGCGCGCGATATCACGACGCGTCGTGCGCAACTGATTCGGGTTTTGAAGTTGTTGAGTGCCGTGTTGCATGCGCAGTTTAAAGTGCGCTTGCATCAAGTCAGCCAGTTCCTTCTTCAGCGCAGCCTCATCCATGGCGCGCAATTCTTTTGCGTTCATTGCCGTCTCTCCTTACATGCCGATTTGGCGGACAACAAACGTGGTTTTGACAGGCAACTTGGCAGCTGCGAGAGCGAAAGCTTCGCGAGCCAATTGTTCGTCAACCCCGTCCATTTCATAAAGCACACGGCCCGGTTGCACTAAGGCCACCCAGTATTCCGGATTACCCTTACCGTTACCCATTCGGACTTCAGCAGGTTTTTCAGAAATGGGCTTGTCCGGGAACACGCGAATCCACACGCGGCCACCACGCTTAATATGGCGGGTGATGGCACGACGAGCAGCTTCGATTTGACGAGCCGTCAGACGACCGCGTTCGAGTGTCTTCAGACCAAATTGACCGAAGGACACATTGGCGCCACGAGTGGCGAGACCATAGTTACGGCCCTTTTGGTCCTTGCGGTATTTGCGTCGATTAGGTTGCAACATCGCTTATTCTCCGTCTTTAGCAGCAGCAACAGCCTTCTTTGCACGACGAGCAGGCTTCTTTTCAGCCTTTTCGCCGTCAGCTGCCGCGGCTTCCGTCTTCTCAGCAGTCTTGCGAGCACGGCGGGCAGGCTTAGCTGCACGTTCGCCGGCGGGACGACGAGAACGACGATCTTCACGTTCAGTCTTTTCTTGAGTCTGGGCTTCTTCACCGAAGTTATCACCCTTGTAGACCCAAACCTTCACACCAATCACACCATAAGTCGTATTGGCTTCAGAGAAACCATAATCGATATTGGCGCGCAACGTGTGAAGAGGCACACGGCCTTCACGGTACCATTCAGTACGAGCAATTTCAGCACCGTTTAAACGACCGGCAGACATGATCTTGATGCCTTGAGCGCCCAAACGCATAGCGTTTTGCATGGCACGCTTCATGGCACGACGGAACATCACACGCTTTTCCAATTGTTGCGTGATGCTGTCAGCGATCAATTGAGCATCGAGTTCCGGACGACGAACTTCTTCAATGTTGACATGCACGGGCACGCCCATCATCTTTTGAACTTCGTTCTTCAAGACTTCGATGTCTTGGCCTTGCTTGCCGATCACCACACCCGGACGAGCGGAGTAGATCGTGATGCGAGCGTTCTTGGCAGGACGTTCGATCAAAATACGGCTCACAGAGGCGTTGCGCAACTTCTTTTGCAAGAAGGAGCGAACCTTCAAATCTTCACCCAAGGTGCGGGCAAAGTTGCGGCCTTCCGCATACCAACGCGAGGTCCAGTCACGCGTCACGGGGAGACGGAAGCCGGTGGGATTAATTTTCTGTCCCATATTTCACCTTTACTTCTTAGCGTTAGCGTCACCAACGGACACGTAGATGTGGCACGTTTGCTTGTTGATACGAGTGCCACGACCCTTGGCGCGGGCACCGAAACGGCGCAGCGTCTTGGCCTTTTCCACATGGATCTTCGTCACGCGCAATTCGTCAATGTCAGCGCCGTCATTGTGTTCGGCGTTGGCAATAGCGCTTTCGAGAGCCTTCTTGATAATCACAGCGGCTTTCTTTTGCGTGAACGTAAGAATATTCAAAGCCTTATCCACGGGCTTGCCGCGGACGAGGTCGGCGACTAAACGGCCCTTTTGAGCCGAAAGACGAACGCCACGAACAATAGCAGAGGTTTCCATTATCTAACTCCTACTAGTTATTTCTTGTCGGACGCGTGACCCTTGAACGTACGGGTCATAGCGAATTCGCCCAACTTGTGGCCGACCATATTTTCATTAATGTACACCGGGACGTGTTGACGACCGTTGTGGACGGCAATCGTCAAACCGATGAACTCAGGAAGAATCGTCGAACGACGAGACCAGGTCTTCAACGGACGCTTGTCACGGCTAGCCTGAGCGGCTTCGACTTTCTTCATCAAGTGCCCATCAACAAACGGGCCTTTCTTTAACGAACGAGACATTTGGCCCCCTTATTTACGGTTCCGGCGCTGCACGATCATAGCATCGGTGCGCTTGTTATTACGTGTACGATAACCCTTGGTTAATTGACCCCAAGGCGTCACAGGAGCGCGACCCGTACCCGTACGACCTTCACCACCACCGTGCGGGTGATCCACCGGGTTCATGGCAACGCCACGGACCGTCGGGCGAATACCGCGCCAACGCTTGGCACCGGCCTTACCGAGTTCACGCAAACTGTTTTCTTCATTGCCAACCATACCGATCGTGGCGCGGCATTCAATGTGAATATAACGAACTTCACCAGAACGCAAACGCACTTGAGCGTATTCGCCTTCACGAGCGATCAATTGAGCAAAGGAACCGGCAGAACGCACCAATTGGGCACCCTTACCCGGCTTCATTTCGATACAGTGAATCGTGGAACCGATCGGGATGTTACGCAACGGAAGTGCGTTACCCACTTTGATCGGAGCTTCTTGACCATTCATCAATTCGGCGCCAACCGTCAAGCCCTTCGGAGCAATGATGTAGCGACGTTCGCCATCGGCGTAGAGCACGAGAGCGATATGAGCAGAACGGTTCGGATCGTATTCAAGACGTTCAACACGGGCGGGCACTCCATCCTTGTTACGCTTGAAATCGATAATACGATATGCCTTCTTGTGTCCACCACCCTTATGACGACAGGTGATATGACCGTTGTTGTTGCGACCGGCGATACGGTTCTTCTTTTCGAGAAGAGCGGCAAAAGGCTTGCCCTTGTGCAACTCGGGGCTCACAACCTTAACAGCGTGACGACGACCGGCCGACGTCGGTTTCAATTTGACGAGAGCCATTACTTCACCTCTGCAAAGTTAATTTCTTGACCAGACTTCAAGGTCACATAAGCCTTACGCACATCGCTGTGCTTACCGGCGAAACGGCCAAAGTGAGCCGTCTTACCCTTGACGTTGACCATTTGAACGCTTTCGACCTGCACCTTAAAGAGCAATTCGATCGCGGCCTTGACTTCTTGCTTCGTGGCATCAGGAACAACACGGAAAACAACTTGACCGTGCTTCTCACCAACCATCGTGCTCTTTTCGGAGACCACCGGAGCAAGGAGCACCTTCATTAAACGATCTTGGCTCATCATCCCCACATCTCCTCAAGCTGAGCGATCGCATCTTTGGTCACTACAACCTTCTTGTAGAAGATCAAAGAGAGCGGATCAGCATAACGCGGTTCCACCACGAACACATTCTTCAAGTTGCGAGAAGCCAAGTAGAGGTTTTCGTCAACTTCTTTGGTGATAATCATGACGGATTCAAGACCCATTGCCTTCAACTTTTGGGCAAAGGCCTTCGTCTTGGGGCTATCGGCTCCAATAGAGTCAACAACCACGAGGCGGCCATCGGCAACAAGCTTGGAGAAGATCACGGCCATGGCGGCACGGAACATCTTCTTGTTAACCTTATGACCGAAGTTTTCATTCGGGGTATTCGGGAAAGCACGTCCGCCTCCGCGCCAGACCGGAGAACTCGTCATACCGCTGCGGGCACGGCCCGTACCCTTTTGACGCCAGGGTTTCTTGGTCGAATGATGCACGTCTGCGCGCGTCAATTGAGCGCGGGTACCTTGACGGGCGTTAGCTTGGTAAGCCACCACGATTTGGTGAACCAAAGCTTCATTGTATTCACGACCAAACACGGCGTCGGAAGCTGCCAACTTGGCAGTTTCATTACCTTGTTCGTTCAGGACATTCAGTTCCATTGATCGCTCCTTAGGCCTTCACAGCCGGACGGACAATAACCTTGCCGCCCTTAGCACCGGGGACAGCGCCGCGAACGAGCAACAATTGACGTTCGACATCAACGCGAGCCACCACGAGGTTTTGCGTTGTGCGTTGCACATCGCCCAAGTGACCAGCCATACGCTTGCCGGGGAACACACGGCCCGGATCTTGGCGGTTACCGATAGAACCCGGTGCACGGGTCGTAACAGAGTTACCGTGAGAAGCGCGGTTGGACGAGAAGTGGTGACGCTTGATAGCGCCAGCAAAACCCTTACCGATCGTGATACCGGTCACGTCAACCTTTTGGCCAACCGTGAACATTTCCACGGACAACGTGGTACCCACCTTCAAATCGGCGAGCTTATCAGCATCGATATGGAACTCTTTGAGCATTTCGCCAGCTTCAACACCGGCCTTAGCATAGTGACCGGAGAGCGGCTTGCTCACGCGAGACGGCTTCTTAGAGCCGAATGCAACTTGAATGGCATTGTATCCGTCGGTTTCTTCCGTCTTCACTTGCGTGACACGGTTGCCAGCCACTTCGAGCACCGTCACGGGAATGGATTCACCATCCTCGGTAAAGATGCGCGTCATGCCGACCTTACGACCGACTAAGCCGAGTTTTTCACTCATTGTTATCTCCACCCCGGCTACGATTGGCCGGGACCATTTTTAAGAAAAATCGTGTCAAAAATTAAAATAATTTTTTTCCACGAGAAAGGCGCGATTGTACCTTGCAAATAAAAAGCTTGCAAGTCAATAGCAAAAAATTATTGAACCTTGATTTCGACGTCCACGCCGGCAGCCAAATCCAACTTCATCAAAGCGTCAACCGTCTTATCGGTCGGATCGATGATGTCCATCAAACGTTGATGCGTGCGGATTTCGAATTGGTCACGGCTCGTCTTGTTGACGTGCGGAGAACGCAAAATATCGAAACGTTGGATGCGGGTGGGAAGAGGAACAGGACCGCGAACCACAGCGCCAGTGCGCTTGGCCGTGTCAACGATTTCTTGAGCAGATTGATCAATCAGCTTGTAATCGAACGCCTTAAGGCGAATGCGAATGCGTTG
Organism: uncultured Sutterella sp.; assembly: GCA_905212345.1. Classification (GTDB taxonomy): domain Bacteria; phylum Pseudomonadota; class Gammaproteobacteria; order Burkholderiales; family Burkholderiaceae_F; genus Aphodousia. Next base: position 48,211 of record CAJMEC010000010.1, read on the forward strand.
AGATTGCATTTCGTTTTTCCTTTAAAAAAGAACACTAAAGAACAACAGAGGATGCGGAGTTTACCTCCGCATCCTCTGTTTGTCAAATACTTTCAGTTACTAAATAAGTTTCTGAAATTATTCGATGATCTTGGCCACCACACCGGCGCCAACCGTACGACCACCTTCACG
>CAJMEC010000011.1 GCA_905212345.1 uncultured Sutterella sp.
ATATCCGTCCTTTCTGTAAGGGCGGTACCTCGATCTCGAAAACAGTTAGGCAGAGATCTGAAGCCCACAAGAGTTGTAAAGAGGGCGCCAAAATTTGACGCACGTCGAGTATTGTACGGGTTATCCCTGTATTTTTTCAATAAGCAAACCACCTGATGTTTTTTGAGTGAGGGTGTTAATCAGGTTTTCTGTTTGTGATTGCGGAACTGAAACCGTGAAGGAGGCATCCATTGCGAAGTCTTTTTCAAGAATTCTTGCCCGATGGTTTTCAAATTCTCGCAGGGCAATATTGACAAAAGGATGTTCCAGCGTGAGTTTCAAAAGATCGGATGGAACGCGTTCGGTTACAGGAAGAGTCTCCAATCCTAACTTAACCAAACCTTGATAGGCGCGAACTAAACCGCCAGTTCCCAACAAAATGCCGCCGAAATAGCGAGTGACAACCGCAGCGATCTCTCCCACTCCGCAATGAAGCAACACGGTAAGCATGGGGCGGCCTGCCGTTCCTTTCGGTTCTCCGTCGTCGCTGGCGCCGATTTGAGCCGTACTGCCGGGTTCGCCGGCCACATACGCCCAGCAATTGTGAGTCGCCTGGCCGTGTTCGGCTCGAACAGAGTCAATAAATGCCTTGGCTTCTTCCGGAGAACTCACACGGGCCATTGTCACGATAAAACGTGAGCGATGAATCGTTTCTTCTGCCCTGTGAATTTCGCCCGCAGCAAGGTTCGGAACGTTATAACGATCAGCCATTGTTTATGCAAGAAATGGCCCGGGAAAGAATAATCCTTCTCGGGCCAAGTATCAGATCATTCGGTTGATACCGATTACATCATCGGCATACCGTCCATGCCGCCCATGGCCGGAGCCACAGGTTGCTTGTCTTCAGGGATGTCACCGATCATGCAGTCGGTGGTGAGGATCAAGCTGGCAACAGAAGCGGCATTTTGCAAGGCCGTACGGGTCACCTTGGTCGGATCCAAGACTCCCATGGCAACCATATCGCCGTATTCGCTCGTTTGGGCGTTAAAGCCATAATTGCCTTCACCGTTGGCAACGGCGTTCACGACCACGCTCGGTTCGAGACCAGCGTTGCCGACGATTTGACGCATCGGTTCTTCCATGGCGCGCAAGACAATCTTGATGCCAGCCGTTTGTTCTTCGTTGTCACCCTTCAATTGAGCAACAGCCTTTTGAGCACGAACGAGAGCAACACCGCCTCCCGGCACCACACCTTCTTCAACGGCAGCGCGGGTAGCATGCAAGGCGTCATCAACACGAGCCTTCTTTTCCTTCATTTCAACTTCGGTGGCAGCGCCAACCTTGATTAAGGCAACGCCACCGGCCAACTTGGCCACACGTTCTTGAAGCTTTTCGCGGTCATAGTCGCTCGTCACGCTTTCGATTTGCGTGCGGATGTTCTTGACACGTGCTTCGATCATTTCGGGGTTGCCGGCGCCGTTGATGATCGTGGTGTTTTCCTTGTTAACTTCAACGCGCTTGGCTTGACCCAAATGTTCAAGCGTAGCCTTGTCGAGAGACAAACCGATGTCCTTCGTGACAAGTGTGCCGCCCGTCAAGATGGCGATATCTTCCAATGTGGCCTTACGGCGATCACCGAAGCCCGGGGCCTTAACAGCGCAGACCTTCAAGATGCCGCGCAAGCTATTAACAACGAGCGTAGCGAGGGCTTCGCCTTCCAAGTCTTCGCAAATGATCAAGAGCGGACGACCAGCCTTGGCCACTTGTTCAAGAATCGGGAGCAAATCACGGATATTGCTGATCTTTTGATCATGCAACAAGATGTACGGGTTTTCAAGCACAGCCACTTGCTTGTCCGGATTCGTGATGAAGTACGGAGAGAGGTAGCCACGGTCAAATTGCATACCTTCGACTACATCCAATTCGTTCTTCAAGGACTTGCCGTCTTCAACCGTGATCACGCCTTCCTTGCCGACCTTTTCCATGGCTTCTGCGATGATTTCACCGATTTCTTGGTCGCTGTTGGCAGAAATAGAACCGACTTGAGCGATTTCCTTCGTGGTGGTCACGGGTTTGCTGATTTTCTTCAATTCAGCAATGGCGCATTCAACAGCCTTGTCGATGCCGCGCTTCAAATCCATCGGATTCATACCAGCGGCCACAAACTTCATGCCTTCAACAACGATGGCTTGGGCCAAAACCGTAGCGGTTGTCGTACCGTCACCGGCATTGTCATTGGTCTTGGAGGCCACTTCACGAACCATTTGAGCGCCCATGTTTTCGAACTTATCCTTGAGTTCGATTTCGCGAGCAACCGTTACACCGTCTTTGGTGACCAAGGGGCTACCGAAGTTACGATCCAAAACAACATTACGACCCTTCGGACCCAACGTCACTTTAACGGCGTTAGCCAAAATGTTGATGCCGCGAACCATGCGCACGCGAGCGTCATCACCAAAAAGAACTTGTTTAGCAGTCATGGGTTAATACTCCAACTAATAAATCTGTACTGGCGGAAAATTATTCCAACACGCCCATGATGTCTTCTTCGCGCATCACGAGCAACTCTTCACCTTCAACCTTAACGGTTTGGCCGGCGTACTTACCGAAGAGCACGCGGTCGCCCACTTTCACATCCATGGGGATGATCTTACCGGCGTCGTCACGCTTGCCGGGGCCAACAGCCAAGACTTCACCTTGGTCGGGCTTTTCACCGGCGCTATCCGGAATAACGATACCGGCAGCGGTCGTACGTTCACTTTCCAGGCGCTTGACGATCACACGGTCGTGCAGAGGACGAATTTGCATTTGGAATGTCTCCTAACTATTAAATTCAAAATCGATTCTAAAAAAACCATACTGGGTCAATTTTCGGGCAATTTCTTTTCGATTGCGAGACAATATGCGCAACCGAACCATTTACCCCTTGAAACTAATGCTTCATATGGGGATGCTTTTTCCAATTTCAAGGGCATGGGCTAAAAAAGATGAAAAATTTTACTTTCTCAAGCGTTCTTTCATTGTTAACTTGTTGTTTTGTAATGGAAATGGCTTGGGCTCAAAATTTTCTGCCGCCCACGGTTTCAGACGCTTTACGTTCTGAGAATCTTCAGAAGAATCAGATGGCTGCCAGTGTGGTGGCTTTGGACGGGGGGCGGCTTTCTTTGAATTGGCGAGATCGAGTCAAGGTTATTCCCGCCTCAACAGAAAAAATGGTAACAACATTGGCGGCTTTGGAATTTTTGGGGCCGGATTGGCGTTGGAAAACTTCGTTTTATTACACAGGGGAGATTTCAGACGGCGTTTTAATCGGAACACTTTTTATTAAAGGAGGAGGAGACCCTAAATATGTGGTTGAAAATTTGTGGCGAGACCTCTCGCGTCTAAAGTCCATGGGTATTGACCACATCGCAGGAGACGTTGTCATTGATCGCTCGTACTTTGAAAAAGATAAGCAAGATCCTGAATTTGAAGAGGATTGGGATCGCCCCTATACTGCGCCGGCGGATGCGGCGCTTCTAAACTACCGCTCTATTGCACTGACTCTGACGCCTCAAGAAAAGCAAAAGCGAGCGCGTGTTACCGTCTCGCCTCAAATTGAAGGTCTAGAAGTTCCGGCATCAGTTCCCTTATCTCGGCGCAAAGCTTGTGTGCAATGGCGTCAGGCTTTGAAATTGGATATAGAAAATCCCTGGTCGCCTCAGTTTGAAGGAGCTTTACCTTCTGGGTGTGATGAAAAAATCCTGGCTTATTTGGCGCCTGATGCTAATACGTATTGGCAGGTTTATATGAAGAGTGTTGCGCGTCAAGTCGGATTGGCCTGGGATGGAAAGGTCATTGATGGAAGTGTTCCTGAAGGAGCTCAGCTTTTATTTGATGCCTGGTCGGACGATTTAGGCACGCTCGTAAAACTCACTAACAAATTCAGCAATAATGTTTTTGCCAAGCATCTTTTGCTGACAATGGCTGCTAAGGACAGTCCGCAAGTGCCGGCGAGTTATTTTCACGCAAGAAAAATCGTTGAGCAGTGGTTAACTTTGGCTGTTAAAACGACGCCAGGTGAAATCATTCTGGATAATGGATCAGGACTATCTCGCAGAAGCCGGGTAACGGCACGCGCCATGACTAAACTGATTGCCTACGGTTGGAAGAGTGTCAGAATGCCGGAGTGGATTTCATCATTTCCAATATCGGCAACCGATGGGACAATGTCTAAACGTCAGGCAGCTCCCGGCCATGCCTACATTAAAACGGGCCTGCTCAATAATGTGAAATCCGCCGGTGGCATGGTGCAGGCAAAAAGCGGTAAACGATACGCGCTCTACGCCGTTGTCCAAGGGAAAAATGCCACCAAAACGGATGCCCCGATTGATCGCCTAATCGAATGGATTTATTTCAACGGTTAGAAAGCCTAATCTACTTAGTCAAACAAGTGTTTCAAGCAGGGTTCAACCTGAACGCCTTCTCGGTAGTCACTGCCGGACTTGTAGGTGTAGTCAATAGCAAGACTCACAAATTTCATGGCGAGTAACACGGCCTCGTTCAAAGATTTCCCTTGAAGCATGCCTCCGGTTAAAACACTTGTAAATAAATCGCCTGTTCCACAGGTTGAAAAGGGAATGCGCGGTGTACTGAAATCGTGATAAGCACCGGTTTCTGCATCATAACAGGCTACCTTAATTTGTCCTTCTTCAGCGGGGACACTGGTGATGACAACTTTTTGCTTCTGATGGCCATTGGAAAGAGTGCGACAAATGTTTTGCAATGTGTCGCGGTCGGGGGCAGTCGAGTTGTAAGGCTGATCAAGTAATAAACAGGCTTCCGTGTAGTTGGGTGTGATGACATCGGCTTCTTTTGTCAGGGCCCGCATATGCGTGACAAAGTCAGAATTTAGCGTTGGATACAGAGCGCCGTCATCGCCCATCGCGGGATCCACAACAACGAGAACGTTTTTTGAATTTAAACGAGCAAAACGGCTGATCGCTTCCTTGACGATTTCAATTTGACCGACATCGGCCAGAAATCCGCTATAAATACAGTCATAGTTAAGGCCAAGTTTTTGCCACTTGTCCATAAAAGCGCTCATTTTTGAGCTGAAATCCGAGAAGGTGAAGTCGCCATAGGTAAAGTTATTGCTGAAAATGGCGGTGGGAAACGGACAAACTTGGGAGCCCATTGCCGAAATCACCGGGATGGCCGCTGTGAGTGAGCAGCGACCGAATGAACAAAGATCATGAATTGCCAAAACTCTTTTAGTAGCCATGGAAAAACTCCTTGACATTGGGGGAAGCTATTTATTCGTTGTGATGAGCAACAGAGTCTAATCGGAATTTTTTGACTGTGCATAGTTCTTTTAGCCTAGGTTCTTTTTTCAGAAAAACAGAAACTTTGAGCTAACTCAAAGAAAAAATTAGTCGACAAAAATAAGGAAAAAAATTTTAGGTAATAAAAAATAGAAATTTAGTTAATTATTTGATATTTATATATTTTTTTAATTATTTTCCGTTGTTTTAAAGAAAATATTCGACAATTTTCCTAAAGAAAATACAGTAATTAATAGCGATAAGTCTTAAAAACTGAAATCCAGTTTTTTTACGGCCCCCTACTCTTGATCTGAAATTAAAAATGAATGCTGATTTTTTCAAGCTATTGCCGAAGAATGTTGTTTTAATGATATGTATTGTCGGCTTTTTGTTGAGTGTTTTCGACTATTGCTGAAAGTTAGAATTAATTGAAAGGGTTTGTTTCAGAAGACTGAATCAATAAACTGTCTCCTCACAACTTGAGCGGAGGCTCTTTTTGTACCGAATAAACGGACTGGCGGTGACGGCGCGCGACAAAAACGGTAAGACCGAATCACCGGTAAATGCTCATAGGAGATAAAAAATGACCTTTAAAGCAAAAATGACTGCGATGGCGGCTATTTTGGCTGCTGCCGGTGTGATGGCTCAGGCACAGGCTGCCGAAGTTTACAACGTGGGTTCAAACATGGCTTTTGCTCCGTTTGAATATGTGGACGAAAACAATCAACCGGCCGGCTTTGAAATGGAGTTGATCGTTGCGATTGCCAAAGCCCAGGGAGCAGAGGTGAAATTGCATAACGTTCCCTTTGACGGTCTGATTCCCTCTCTTCAAACGGGAGCCATCGATATCGCCATGTCCGGCATCACCATTACCGATCAACGTAAGCGTCGCGTTCTTTTCTCGACGCCTTATTATCAGTCGGGCTTGGCGGTGATGGTTCGTGAAGCCGATAAAGGCAAGTACACCACAATTGATAGCGTCAAAGGCAAGACCTTGTGTGCTCAAATCGGCACAACCGGCGCAATCACTGCTCGCAAATTCTCCGGCAAGAATGTGAAGGAATTCAACAACGCCCCGGAAACTTTCATGGAATTGCAATCGGGTGGATGTGATGCCGTTGTGCATGACAAGCCTGTTATGGATTACTATATGGCTCGTCGCGGCACTAAAGGTGTGTACCGTTTGCCTGAGACCTTGTCGGCTGAAGATTATGGTATCGCAGTGGCAAAGAACAACCAGAAGCTTGCCGATTGGTTAAACGCCGGTCTTGAAAAGATCAAGGCCAGTGGCGAGTACGATAAGATCTATACCAAGTGGTTTGGCGCCCAAAAATAAAGATGGGTGAGAGCCTGCCGGATGGTAGAAAGGATTAGAAAATGATGAAGAAATTTTTACTCTCGTTGGCTGTCGGAGCTGCTTTAGCTACAAGCGCTCAAGCGGCAACAATCAGTGTTGGAACTGAAGCAACGTTTGCACCGTTTGAATTCATGGATGAACAAACAAAGCAATTGACTGGTTTTGACATGGAAATTATTGAAGCGGTTGCCAAGGAAATGGGCGATGAAGTGCGTGTGCACAACATGGGGTTCGACGCCTTGATCCCGTCGCTTCAAACCGGAATCATCGACGTGACAGTTGCCGCCATGACGATTACGCCCGAGCGCCAAAAGAGGGTGGATTTCACAGATCCTTACTATCAGTCCGGCCTTGTGATCATGGTGCGCAAGGAAGATGCGAAAAAGTACACCGATTTTGAAAGCCTTGAAGGGCAACGTTTGTGTGCACAGATCGGCACGACCGGAGCCATGATGGCCAAACGCGTGAAAAACGCTAAGGTAACCGAATTTAACAGCATCACTGAAGCCTTTATGGAATTAAAGACAAAGGGTTGCACAGCAGTGATTAACGATAAGCCGGTGGTGGACTATTACTTGGTTCGCCGCGGTGACGAGACCGTCACGACGGTGCCTCAGGTCTTCGATGCGGAGCATTATGGGATGGCTGTTAAAAAAGGCAACAAGGCTCTCATTGAAAAGCTCAACGAAGGCCTTAAGCGCATACGCGCCAATGGTGTCTACGACAAGATTTACACCAAGTGGTTTGGCGCTCATTAATTCATAGAGAATACACAATAAAAAATGTTTGACTTCCAACTTATCATTGACTCGCTTCCCTTGCTATTCCAAGGGGCGTGCGTCACGGTTCAAATTACAGCGATCAGCGTGGGCCTGGGGTTGTTCTTCGGTCTTTTTATCGGTATCGCCCAGATTTCCCGCGTAGCCTTTTTCAGAGTTCCTGCAAAAATCTATGTGGACTTTTTGCGCGGCACTCCGCTTTTGGTTCAGATCTTCATGATCTATTTCGCCTTACCGCTTTTGATCGGGACTCGTATCGATCCATTCATTGCGGCTATTGTGGCTTGCAGTATCAACAGTAGCGCTTACATTGCCGAAATCTTCCGCGCTGGTATTCAGTCGATTGATAAGGGGCAGATGGAAGCCGGTCGTTCTTTGGGCTTGAATTGGTCTCAGACGATGCGCTTTATCATCATTCCTCAAGCGTTTAAGCGAATCATCCCGCCGCTGGGCAATGAATTTATCGCCATGTTGAAGGACTCTTCTTTGGTATCCGTGATTGGTTTCGAAGAATTGACTCGCCAAGGTCAGTTGGTGATTGCCAGCACGTACGGTGCCATGGAAATTTGGACTGCCGTTGCATTGATTTACTTACTGATGACCATGCCGATTACCCGTTTGGTCGCTTATTTGGAAAAGAGGTTCAAGTCAAATGATCGTAATTAAAGACTTAAAAAAGGCCTTCGGCGATCATGTCGTTCTGCCTTGTGTGAACATGGAGATCAAAGAGCGCGAAGTGGTGGTGATCATCGGTCCGTCGGGTTCGGGCAAGAGTACGCTTTTGCGTAGCATCACGCACTTGGAACAGCCGACTGAAGGCAAGATTTTCATCGCCGGTGAAGAGGTTGATGATAAAACCAATATTGACCACATCCGCGCGGAAGTCGGCATGGTGTTCCAGCACTTCAATTTATTTGAAAATATGACAGTGCTGCAAAATCTGACACTCGCTCCGATTCAGGTTCGTAAGATGAGTAAAGAGAAGGCCGAAGAAATTGCGTTCCGCCTTTTGGATAAGGTGGGCTTGCGCAATAAGGCTGATCAATACCCCTCTCAGCTCTCCGGCGGTCAAAAACAACGTGTTGCGATCGCTCGCGCATTGGCAATGCGGCCGAAGGCTTTGTTGTTTGATGAACCGACTTCTGCATTGGATCCGGAAATGGTGAAAGAAGTGCTCGACGTGATGAAGCAGTTGGCCAAAGAAGGTATGACCATGGTGGTCGTTACGCACGAAATGGGTTTTGCCCGTGAAGTGGGTGACCGGGTGATTTTCATGGATGGCGGCAGCATTGTGGAAGAGGGGACGCCTGAGCAGATCTTTAGTAATCCGCAACATAACCGCACGAAAGCCTTCTTGTCGAAAGTGCTTTAAAGAAAACGTTGCTTAACAAAAAAGGCCGAGGGGCGATTGCCTTGCTCGGCCTTTTTTATTTGTGTTCAACGAGTTCAATAGCTTCTTTGCCGGTTATGTGTTCGATGGCAATATCAATGATGGCAACGTATGCAAGTTTTTGATGGGCTTCGGCTTCTCCCTCTTTTCGATAATCCGGGGCAAATTTATCAACTAGTTTTTCTAAAGCGGCGAGCTTTTCCTTGGGATCAGTAACGAATCGTGCGGTGCCAAAAACGATCACGCTACGAAAGTAACTTGTTAGCGTTTCAGGATGAATTTCTTCTTTTTCGATGACGCATAACGATACTTTGGGATTGGCTTTAAGTGCCGCAATTTTGTGGCCCATCGGAGCGCTGTGGATGTAGAGGTGCCCTTCGTCGTAGACCGGACTGACAGGTACCGCGTACGTATATTCAGTGATGTTGTCCCGAATAGACAACACCGCATTGGTGGTTTTTCTCAAAATATCAATTGCCCGTTCCTGAGAGATTTGTTGCAAGTGGCGACGCATGCTGGGAAACATGGATATTCTCCTTATTGAGTGACTTTAAGACCGACAATGCCGATCAAAATCATAGATAAGAACAAAATCCGGCAAAAACTCACCGGTTCGTTAAATAAAAGAATCCCTAAAATGACGGTACCCATAATGCCGATACCGGTCCAAACCGCATAGGCTGTTCCAATGGGGATCGTTTTGAGGGAATGAGCAAGAAGGAGAAAACTCAAAATCATCACACCAATCGCAAGGATTGAAGGGATAAGGCGTGTGAAACCGTGGGAGTATTTAAGGGCGATCGCCCAGCCGATTTCAGTTAAACCGGCAAAAAATAAAGACAGCCAGGCCATAAGTCATTCCTTCAGCCGGGGCCGTCCCCAATGGTGCAACGAGCGGTCGTCCGCTGAGCGGTAGTATAACAAAGTTAGCGGTTGGGAACGTTTGCCATTTTAACCGTATTGCAGATATCCAGCGCTCGCATAGCGTTGTAGGAGCTCATCAAGTATTGCCGATACACCAATCCACAACCAACGGTGCCATTGTAAATCCCAGCTATCGCAACGCTTTTGAGATAACGGACAAGGTCTCGGAATTCTTTCGCCGATAAAGACAGCCGTTGCGCTAGGTTCGTCAGACAAGCCGGTTTGGGTCCACTAAAGGTGTGGTTCTCGCATGCTTGCATAATGCAATGAACTTCTTCGCTTTTGAACTGAAATGGCATGGCTTTTTTCCTCTCTTTTTGTGTTTCTCAGTATCTCAAATTGCCCGGAAATACTTCTCTCAACTTGTTAGAAAATTTTTAAGCGATTCTTGGTTAACGTAATTTTATTTAATAAAATCAAATAAACATGTTATTTCTATTGAAGTGAATTTTTCAAATGTTTGAGAAATGACACAAAGATTTGCACAAGCGCCGGCACAGAGTACCAGCGCAAGCGCAAAAGATAACTATTTGGCGATTTCGTTAACAACAGCCAATGCGTTTAGTGTTCTAGGGAAACCGATATACGGCATGGCGACCATGATGGTATCAATCAGATCCTGTTTGGAGTTGCCGACAGAAAGGTTAGCGGCTGTGTGCGCTTTTAACTGTGGCTCGCAGCCGCCCAAACACATAATGGCGGTGAAAGTGATCAGTTCTCGAGCTTTTAAGTCAAGGCCAGTGCGGGTGTAGAAATCACCGAAGCAGTAGGCGGTCAGCGCTTGTTTGCTGATGTAGGCTTGATTCTCGGGTGTTGATGCATGCATCTTGTCAATAGCGTTACCAAATATACCCTTTTGCACCGCAAGTCCTTTTTCAAAGCGTGTATTTTCATTGACCGTGCTTTGCGAGGCTGGGATTGGATTTTGTCCCAACTTTTGCAATGCGTCGTTGACTTCCAGGAGTGCACTTTCAACCCGAGTAATACCGATGTAGGGTGCGCACTGATAAAGTGTTTCTTTGATTTCCACCACAGACATGCCGGCTTTGAGAGCTTCTTCTGTAGCCTGATGAATACGGGTTACGCCACTGATGGTTGTAAGTGTTGCCAACGTGATCATGGTGCGATTTTTTACCGACATTTGGCCCGCTTGAGGCATTTCATTTTTGAGCAAATAGTCTTCGATCGCTGAGAAGTCTGGGTCCGTCTTAGACAATTGATTTTCTTGTGCACTTGGCGTTGCGAGGGCCTCAGTGGCAAAAGCTGCGGGAATAATGGAGCTACTCATCAATAAAGTCCTTCTTTTCATTCGTTTTCTCCCTGTTAGGATGTTATGCGTAAAGTCTAAAAATTAGGACTTGACAGAACCTCTACAAAAAGAGCTAATTTTTGCCTAAATGTGAAAAAGCATTTTTTAAAAATAAATTGGGCAAAGAGGGTTTTGATCAATAATTCACTTGGAAATGATGTAAAAAACTGTAATTTGAGAGGATTAGGCAAAAAGGTGAGCAATTTTGTCTTGTTTGGAAAAACAATTCTTGCCAATAATAGACACTAATGAGGTGTCATTATGCAAAGTGAAAGATTAGAGAAAATGAATGAAGAGCTCAGAGCTATTACGCTTGAGCACACGCCGGAACTTGGAACCTTTCCCACGACTATTCCGGGGTTAAGTCTATCCAGGCGTGAACAGGGTAATTGCGAAGGAGCCAGCATTTATTCAACGAGTTTGGCTTTTATCGTTGATGGGCAAAAGCGTTCCGTCATTGGCGATAAAGAATATGTCTATGGGAAAAATCACTGTTTGGTGGTAGGGGTGGATGTCCCGGCAACGTTTTGCACAATTGGTGCCACTCACGACCATCCGTTCTTGTCCCTTGCGGTGGAAATTGACCGTTCAGTTTTATCCGATCTCATTATGCAATTGGAAGAAATTCACGGTTTACCTGAAAAAACAGTCAATGAAGCACTTTGTGTAGGACAAGTGGACGATGATGTTTGGGAAGCAGTGTTGCGCTTGATGCGGCTATTGAACAAACCAGTTGAAGCCAAGGTGTTGGCTCCGATGATTATTCGGGAAATTTATTTCCGCGTTCTGCAAAGTCCGTTGGGTACGAGTCTTCGAGAATTTAATGCTAAGCAGGGTGCCAGCGCGCAGATTGCTAAGGCTATCGCTTGGCTTCGTGAAAATTACGCCTCACCTTTAAGTGTCTCGGAATTGGCTGATAACGTGCATATGGGTGTTTCGACCTTCCACCGCCATTTCAAAGAAGTCACCTGTATGACACCGCTTCAATTTCATAAGAGTTTGCGTTTGCACGAGGCCAAGCGACTAATGTTGACTCAGAAAATGGACGCCACCACAGCTTGCTACGCAGTGGGATACGAAAGTCCCAGTCAATTTAATCGGGAATATAAACGACAGTTCGGCCTTCCGCCCTATAGAGATATTAAACAGCAACGGGGCTTAGGAAGAGGATCATTAATGTCAATACAATAGTTCAGTACTTTTGACTTCAGGCGGCTAAAATAGCCCGTCTGAAGTCAATGATAGGAAGGATCTTTCGTGATTAGTGTTTTAATGATTATTTCACTGGTTTTGGTGGCCTACGTTTTTCTAAGTTATGTGCTGCCATTTAAAGCTTCTTGGAAGGTCAAGTTAGGCCTGACAGTCTTTTTTCTCGCCATTAGTCAGAAATTTTCCTATTACTACTATTTTGGCGGACACATGTTTAATCCCCAACTTACAGAGACAACACTGATTGTTTGGGAGTCGCTTTTTAACATTTTGTTGGTCTTAGTACCTTTGTTAGTGGTCAAAGATCTTCTTTTTGTATTGGTGACTGTTGTTAATAAGGCAACCGGTTCCCATGTGCCTTGGCCATTAAAAGAAGCAAAAAATCGTTGGCTTCTTTTAATTTTTTCAGTTGCCGCCGCCATATCTGGTACTCACTATGCTTTGACGGTGCCTACAGTTCATCGCGTGGAAATTACACTGGATCGTCTCGCTCCTGAATTTGATGGATATCGAATCGTGCAGATGGCTGACTTGCACGTTGGACAACTTTTAAAACGTCCGTGGCTGGAGGCTGTGATTGATACCGCCAACGAATTGGATGCCGATGCAGTGGTGCTGGTTGGGGATATGATTGAGGGCACTGAAGCTTCTTTGGCTCAAGAGGTACAGGCCTACGGCAGGATTAAATCCAAAGATGGAGTCTATGCTGTAACGGGAAATCATGAGTGGCATCATGGGGCGGCTGCATGGGTGAGATTTTTCGAGGATAACGGTGTAACGATGCTTGAAAATCGTCACCACGTTATTACTCGGGGTAGTGCTCAATTGGTTTTGGCAGGAACCACTGACCGCTCTGCGGTGCGTTACGGAGCCACGGGGCCTGATTTAAAGAAGGCTCTGCAGGGAGCTCCGGATACGGCGACCATTTTGCTTGCTCACCAACCAAAAGGAGCTAAAACTTTGGAAGGCGTGGATTTACAGCTTTCCGGACATACGCACGGTGGTCTTTATGCCTTGATGCAGCCTGTTGTCGCTTTTTTTAACGATGGTTTTGTCTCCGGTCTCTATCAAGCCAGTAAAACAACGCAACTTTATGTTTCTCCGGGAACCGGTCTTTGGACTGGAATGGCGCTTCGCGTCATGGATCCCTCAGAGATAACAGAAATTGTTTTAAGGTCAAGACCCGAACCTAGAAAGTAGAAGCGCTTAAGCTGGGGCGGTTCAATAGCGAACCGCCTTTTTCAATGGTTTCGCTTTAGCGGTACCTTGAATTGAATATTGCGTTCCGTTTTTAATTGATCAAATTGGATTTTGTAGGACTGTGTTTTTGTTTCCACACCCGTAATGGTTCCGGAACCGAATATCGGGTGTAAAACACGATCTCCATATTGAAACAATTGAATCATGTTGGGGTGGGCTATTCGATTGACTCGCCCCTCAAAGCTTGCCGGTAATTCACGGACATAGATTAAATTTTCACGGCCAGCATCAAAAATGAATCGAGAAGGAAGTTTGAAAACGTTGTCATTGGAAAAACCCTCGCTGTCGCTTAAATACAGGCCTTTGATAGCACGGGTCATGGCAACATAGGCAATTCGTCTTTCTTCATCCATTTCCTCAGGTGTGGAAATTTTTCTAGAGGGGAAAACACCTTCATTGAGTCCGCAAATAAAGACGTAAGGGAATTCCACGCCTTTTGCGGAGTGAATCGTCATAACTTTAACGGCTTCTTGCTTTTCCCTTTGATCTAAATTACTAAGTAGGGCGGCCTTATTTAGAAACTCCTCAAGTGTCGCGTCGGGATCCTGCCCTTCTTCTTCAATGGCTCGTTTGAGTTCGGCTACGTTATCCAAACGTTCTTGGTCAGACTGAAGTCTTAAATAGTTTTCATAGCCACTCATATCAAGAATTTTCTGTAAAACAGAACCTAGCGGTAAGGTGTGGCTGTCTTTTTTTACCGATTCAATGGCATAGACATATTGTTTGGCGCCGGTTGTTCGGAATAAATCCTGCTCTACAGTCTTCTTTAAAGCCTCGTAGAGAGAACAATGTTCTGTCTCTGCCACAGTCTTTAGAAATTCGAGTTTTTTCTTGCCGATTTTTCTAGCTGGAGTATTGATCGTTCGCAGCAAGGCAATATCATCGGCAGTCGTTAGCATGCGCAAGTAAGAGATACAGTCTTTAATTTCTGCTCGAGCATAGAATTCGATTCCGCTATAAATTTTGTAAGGAACGCTGTTTTTAACAAAGCTTTCTTCAATTGACCGACTCAAGAAATGAGAACGATATAAAACAGCAATTTGATCATATCGATTGCCGGCATTGATTAACTTTTTTATTTCTTGGCAAATCCAATCGGCTTCTTCTTTTTCACTTTGTGCATGAAAAAAGAGAGGCTTAGGCCCATTTGGCTTAGTGGCCTGCAATATCTTGGGATAGCGAATAACATTTTTCTGAATTAGCGTGTCTGCAGCCTTTAAAATTTCCGGGCTTGAGCGGTAATTTGTTTGCAGAACTATGGTTTGAGCATCCGGATATTGTTTATCGAAATCCAGAAAGAGCTTGACGTGAGCGTTTCTCCACGTGTAAATCGTTTGATCAGGATCGCCGACAATAAAAAGATTATGGTGTTTGCCTGAAAGCATTTGAGCGATGGAATATTGCTTGGCGCTGACGTCTTGGAATTCATCAACCATGACATACTGCATGCGGTCTTGCCATTTTTGAAGAATGTCAGGATAGTGTTTAAGAATATAGGCGGTGAAATTGATTAAATCGTTAAAGTCACAGGCATAGTTTTTCTTTTGCTCATAGAGATAGCGCAAAAATATGCCGTCATTAACATCAGTTGCTGATTGAATTCGCTTTTCAAGTTCGGAGTTACTCAATGTAAAGATTTCATCAATGTAACTGCCGGCGGTGAGTTTTCTAGCTTCCAGTACTTCGTCAATTTTCTGTTTAATCGTTGCCTCTTTGAGCGTTAAACCCATTTCTTCAAAAATTTTTAATAACAACAATCGTTGATCTTCTACATCCAAAATGATGAAATTCTTCGGATAATGCAGAACATGAATTTCTTCTTTCAAAAATTGAACACAGAAAGCATGAAGCGTGCAGATATAGCCCAAATCTAAGTCGCCTAACCATTGACGAATGCGTTGCTTCATTTCATTGGCGGCTTTGTTGGTAAAAGTGACACACAAAATATTTTTAGCAGATACACCTAATGTTTCTGTGATGTAGCAGTAGCGGGCAGTCAGAGCCCGTGTTTTACCGGTGCCGGGGCCTGCTAACACACGAACATACCCTTCAGTGGACATAACCGCTTTTTGTTGTTCAGGATTTAATCCACTCAACCACGCATGCATTTTTGCACCTGAAAATTAAGCCTAAACACCAAGAGTATAAAACACGATTCCTCCAACTTTTTGGCTTTGAAAGTTGGAGGAATCTGTGAGGATAAAGGATGTTGAGAGGACCTAGTGTTGATCGATTACATCGATGAAGCCACCACCAAGACAAACCTCGCCGTCATAAATGACCGCACTTTGCCCAGGGGTGACGGCCCATTGGGGTTCATCAAAGCTCAGAGTAAACGCATTTTCTGAGATTTTGCTGACTGTGCAATTACCATCTTTTTGGCGATAGCGAGTTTTCACAGTAAGTTGACTGCCTTCAATAGGGGCAGTCCCGCTAACCCAGCTAGGCATCACTGCTGTTAAGTGATGGCTCAAAAGCCAAGGATGATCATGACCTTGAGCAATCCAAAGTGTATTGGTTGCCATGTCTTTTTTAGCGACAAACCAAGGTTCTCCGTTGCCCTCACGACTACCGCCGACACCGATTCCCTTGCGCTGTCCCAAAGTGTAGAAAGCCAGGCCCATGTGTTCTCCGACCACACGGCCATCAGTTGTTTTCATGGGGCCCGGGTGTGTCGGTAAGTAACGGTTTAGAAATTCCCGGAACGGCCGCTCACCGATAAAACAAATGCCGGTAGAGTCTTTCTTTTTGGCATTGGGCAATCCAATTTCTTCTGCGATACGGCGCACCTCTGTTTTGCGCAATTCCCCCACGGGGAAAATCACTTTAGAAATTTGTTCTTGAGTGAGACGATGCAGAAAATAACTTTGATCTTTCGTTTCGTCTAAACCACGCAGAAGCTGTGTTTTTCCATCAGTTGTCAGACGAGTTCTGGCATAGTGACCGGTGGCAATACACTCGGCCCCCATATTCATCGCATAATCAAGGAAAGCTCTGAATTTAATTTCCGCGTTACAAAGCACATCCGGGTTCGGTGTGCGTCCTGCCGAATATTCTCGCAGGAAATCAGCAAACACCCGTTCTTTGTATTCTTTGGCGAAATTGACGGCTTCAATATCAATGCCGATCACATCCGCTACGCTTGTGGCATCGATGAAATCCTGGCGTGAAGAACAATATTCACTGTCATCGTCATCTTCCCAGTTTTTCATGAAAAGACCAATCACATCGTAGCCTTGTTTTTTCAATAAATAAGCGGAAACAGAAGAGTCAACGCCGCCGGATAGACCGACCACAACACGCTTTCCCATGCCGATAAATCCTAAAAAATGAATTGCGATGAGTGCAATTATAGGTTGCGATGGCAACCTGTAAAATACAGAAGTTAATTTTGGCAATGCACACGTAGTTTTTTAGGATTTTTTGATGTCAATGCAAAAGAAATTTAGTGAACGCGCTCAAAGGCTCACGTCACTATTAGGTATTGAAGCGCCGTTAATCGGGGCGCCGATGATGGGAGTCACGACAGCGGAAATGGTGGCGGGGATAAGTGAGGCTGGTGGCCTTGGTGTGATGCCATGCGGCATCATGAATGCCGACGAAATCCTGAGCGCTGTTAAAAGAATTAAAACGCTTACTTCAAAACCTTTTGCTTTAAATATTCGAGTCTTTCCCCGGGCAGCGGAAGATAAAGTTGCCACGAAAAATCTTTTTGATGCGCTTGAACCGTTAAGAGAAGAATTGGGGCTGGCGCATCAAATGGTGGATATTCCTGCTTTTGATGAGCAATTTGAGGCCATATTGTCAGCGGACGTGCCTGCCGTAAGTTTTAGCTTCGGCGGTCCCCGTGAAATTTACGCGGAGGCTTTGGAAGCGCGAAAGATTCTCATGATGGGGGCGGTCAATTCGACTCGAGAAGCGAAGGTTTTAAAAACGGCCGGTTGCTCAGTCATCATTGCTCAGGGAGTTGAAGCGGGAGGTCCAAGGCAGTATTTTGAAAACCCCTTGGAAGGTTCTCAAATCGGCTTGATGGCACTTTTGCCACCCGTGGTTCGTGTTTGTGCAGATACGCCTGTAGTGGCCGCCGGAGCCATGATGAGCGCGCAACAAGTCTCTGCGGCGATGATGCTGGGAGCGTGTGGGGCACAATTGGGTTCTATTCTCTTAAGAAGTGAAGAGTCGGCATGGCCGCAGTCGCTCAAAGATCAGGTTCCCTGGTGTGATGATGCGGCTACTCGCCTATCAGACTTCGGCAGCGGCCGCACAACGCGTCTAATACCAACCGGCATCATCGAAGCTTTGTCTCAGGCGGGTTTAGCCGTAAGTTCTTATCCCGGACAGTTACGTGTACTGGCTCCGATTTTTGCTGCGGCTATTGCTCAAAATCGTGCTGATTTATTGGAGATGGCTTTGGGGCAAGCGGCGCAGACAGCTCCTAAGGGAGCAACTTGCGCTATAGTGACGAAATTATTTACTGAATTAAAAGATTGTTGGAGTGAGTAGTATGCCGATTAAGATTTTCACGGCCCTTCTGGTTCAAGATGTGCAAAATGATTTTATGAAAGATGGGGCTCTACCGGTAGCAGGAGCTGAAGCGGTATTGGAACCGATTTCGAAGATGGCGGCAACTTTTGATCGTGTCATCGCCACTCAGGAATTCAGACCAGACAATCATGTTGTTTTTGCTGACTCTCACGCAGGAATGAAACCCGGCGAGCATATTGACTGCGATGGTCAGAAGATCGTTTTGACGTCAAAGTTTTGTGTGGAAGGTTCCGCAGGGGCAGACTTTGCTCGGGGACTGCGCTTACCCATGTCTCGAGTGATTGCCATCTTGAAAGGAACAAATGCACAAATTGACACTTATTCGGCATTTTTAGAAGCTGATCGTAAAACGCAGACAGGCTTACAGTCGTATTGCGAAGATCGCTTCGTCAATCGTATTTATCTGTGCGGATTGTCGCGAGACGGTTCTTTGGTCAGAACGGCCTTGGATGCCTTGCACTACGAACATCAACTCTATTGGGTGACGGATGCGGTTGCCGGTTTAACTGCAGAGGATGACACGGGCATTGGTCTTTTGAAGGCCAAGGGAGTGAAGTTTGTGACAAGTAATGAAGTCATCAATAGAGAAATCCGTTAAAGGATTTTTGAGTTTAGTTAAAAAAGGAGGCTTGAGGGCCTCTTTTTTTAGGACTACACTTTATCGATCGTTAACCCTTACGAAAAAGTCTAATCATGCAGTCATTGTGGATGGTTGTCGCGGCCATGTTTTTTGCCCTCTATGCGGTTTGTATTAAATTCGCCAGCATTGAGGGGATAGGTTCTTTTGAAGTTCTTTTCTACCGCTCCATTTTTGGTTTAATCATTTTTTACACGATGATGCGCATGCAGCATATCACCGTGCATACTGCCCACCCGGTTGATCATATGATCCGCTCTTTTGTGGGAGCCGGCGCTGTGATGGCAGGGATTTATTCCATTTCACATCTCAATGTCGGTTTAGCAATGACGCTGAACTACACCTCTCCTTTGTTTATCGGTTGTTTTACGATCGGTATTATGATGTCGCAGCACAAAGGGATTAACTGGAAGTTGCTTTCAACGCTCTTATTAGGCTTTTTCGGTGTGGTTGTGATGCTCTCGCCAACGATTACGCCGGATGAATACTTTGCAGCCGGGGTGGGATTGGCCGCCGGTTTCTGTACAGCCGTGGCTACGACCTATGTCAAACGTTTGGGTTTAATGAAGGAGCCAGAGCTGCGAATTCTCTTTTATTTTGTTTTTGTCGGTACGCTTTGTGGTCTTGTCGGAACCTTGATCGATGGAGGATTTACCATGCCGACATGGGTTGCAGCAGCGGCTATCGCAGGGTTCGTGATTTGCTCTACCTGTGCTCAATTCTTCCTGACGATCGCCTTTAGCCGAGGCAATCTTGTCTTAAGCGGCGCATTGCAGTACACCGTTATTTTATTCTCGACACTAATGGGTGTTTTTGTTTTTGGCGACAGTGTCAGCATGGCTGTTATCGGTGGTATGGTGATGATTGTGGTGGCAGGTATTTTGGCTAGTTACTTCACTCGTCAAGAAAAACAACGTGCTTTGGAAGAAGCCAAACACACGCCCGAAGGTCTACAACGTCACTTGCGCCATAAAGAGGCTCGGGATCACTAATTGAAGTTGCTAAAAAACGGGACACACAAATGCCCTGAGTTCCCCGTCTTTCAATATTGAAAAACCGGTCCGAATTTGATCTAAATTGGGACCGGTTTATGGTTTATTGAGCGTTTTTCGCCTCTTCCATTTCCTTTAGCGTTTTTATCGGTGTAAAGGTACCGTCATCTTCCGCACGGAACACATAGTGTTCTTTCAGGTAAATCAAATCCGGTCTACCGACAGATTCCAATTCAGCTAAAATGGCAGCGCGGGCGACAACTTTGGCCCCGGCCGCTGTGGCGAGCGCTTCTACAGCGGCAAGCGATTCACCCGTTGCGAAAACGTCATCAATGATAGCAACCCGTTTACCGCGGATACGTTCAGCTTCATGTCCATCAAGCCAAAGCGTTTGTTCTTTTTGCGTGGTTACTGAACGCAATGTATGGGACAGCGCATTTTGCATATAAGGCTTGTAGCTTTTGCGAGCGACAACAAAATTTTCCATTCCCATAATGCGGCTCATTTCGTAGGCAAGGATAATGCCCTTAGCTTCCGCCGTGAGTAAAAGATCCACTTCTGGCAAACGTTTAACAAGTTCAGGGGCGGCAGCTTTCACGAGCTCAGTGTCGGAAATGACGACAAAACTGGCTAAAGCGAGTCTGCCTGCGACTTTAACGAAAGGCAACTTACGCTTGATACCCAGAAGTTCAAAATCAAAGTATTTCATGTCTCACCCACGGGAAAAAAAGAAAATAACCGATCGAAGAGTTCGAGCGGCCTTGTGAATACTGTAATTGTATATCGTCACAATTATGATTCGCGAGAAAATAAGGATTGGGCATGGAAAAATAAAGGGAAAATAGGCAAAAAACTTTTAATTGGAACGCCGTGGAGTTAATAAACTATCGAACATATTGACAAAAAGTATTGAACAAGACACTATCTATTGTGCTATATTGACCCAGCATAGAGATTGAAACGAATGGAGTGAATTATGGCTGAACAAGTGCAATTAAAGGATAGCGAACGCCAACCCTGTGAGGTTTGGACGCGTGTGATGGGTTATCACCGTCCAGTGTCTTCCTTCAATACCGGTAAAAAGGGCGAATTCTACGAACGCAAATGTTTTGTTGAAAGCAAGTGCCATTTGGAGGAAAAGGCGCCTGCCGGAAAATAAGCTCGTCTATTTCGTTCAATAACGCCTGTCTCGCATACGTGCGTTTCAGGCGTTTGTTTTTCTGACGATTAAAAAACTCCCAGAAAAACGAATTTTCCTGGGAGTGGGTCTGAAAAAGAAAAGTGTTAGATTCCGTTAACTTTCTTTGCGTAGCGGGTAAAGACTTCAAAGCCAATCGGCATAGATTGAGTATCTTGCAGATCGAAGTCTGAGCGATGATGGCCGTGATGGTTGCAGCCCCAGCGGAACATACCGCCAACGCCACCGCGTTCTACCACTCGGCGCAGCATCATGGTGAAGTCTTCACTGCCGGCAGGCGAACAGAGGTCAACCACGTTGATGACTTCAGGAATGCTCTTGGCAATTTCTTTAAGATCATTGAGCACTTCCGAGCACTCAATAATTGTTGTGGCCTCGCCCACTTTCTCAATTCGACCTTCAACTTCGTAAGACTCGGCATTACCCTTGACGATATGTTCAATTTTTTGGCA
The DNA here is from genome assembly GCA_905212345.1 of uncultured Sutterella sp. GTDB lineage: Bacteria > Pseudomonadota > Gammaproteobacteria > Burkholderiales > Burkholderiaceae_F > Aphodousia. Next base: position 21,335 of record CAJMEC010000011.1, read on the forward strand.
AAGGTAATCGTTGATTTCTGCTGTTTCGCCTCGTACTTCTGTCTGCATATAGGCGTTAACAGGAGTGACGTTGCGGCCTTCTCCGGCAACCAGTTTACCGACAGCAACACGAGAGGCACCATCTCCATGGCGCGGAATGCCTACAATCATCATGGCTGTGGCACTAGCCGCTAACAGAGCGCTGTGACCTTTGTGGGGATTGTTGCCGGCATGTGAGGGCGTGCCTTTGAAGTAGATATCAAATTTGGTACTGGCGAGGACACCTTTGTGCACTAACCCGACCTCACCTAACTTGACCTTACCGCCGCAGTGAGAGCCTACAATGATGTCCACATCATCCAAGACTCCAGAGCCGACAATAGCTACAGCTCCGCGAACACCTTCTTCGGCCGGTTGATAGATGAGTTTGAAAGTGCCTTTAAGTTCGTCCTTGTGCTCCATCAACCAGCGGGCGATAGCAAGACCTAAAGCGGTATGGCCATCATGACCGCAAGCGTGCATGAAACCCGGATGAGTGGAACGGAATCCCTGACGGTTGGGAGCATGATCGGGATCGTCAGTTTCTTCGACAGGATTGCAGTCCATGTCAAAACGGAAAGCGGTGACAGGACCGGGACGACCGGTGTTTAAAACGGCAACGCAACCGGTGTAACCTTCAATTTTTTCAATGAATTCATGAGGAACTCCATGTCCCTCGGCCCGTTTAATGGCTTCCGCGACTGTCTTTTCATTACGACCCAAGACGTTTTCTGGATTGATAATTTGGGTTCCCAAACGGATATCCGTGTAACCTAATTCTTTCAAGCGTTGAGCAACCAAGTAGGTCGTTTCAAATTCTGTCCAGCCTTCTTCTGGGATGGTATGCAAATGACGGCGAGTGGCGATCATTTCGTCAAAAATAGTTTTATCCATTTTTATTTCCTATCAATGAGCAATGTTCTAAAACGAAAACACCACCCGAGATATCGATTATTCTTCGGGTGGTGTTTTTCTTCATAAGTTTTTAACCGTTAAATATGAATCATGGCGCTAAAGTAAACCGCGATACCAGTCAAGAACATGACGGGGATGGAGCGGCGAACCACCACGAACGGATCTAAACCACTTAAACCTGAGACAGCAATAGTGACACCGGCTACAGGGCTTGAAGAGCGCATGATGCCGCTGATCAATTGCAGGGGTGAAATCATGAATGCAGCGTTGGCGCCAACGGTCAAGGCGGCGTCGGGGATCATCGGGGCAAAACTAAAGAACGAAGCGTTGCCGGAGCCTGTCACGAAAGCGGCTAATGCGACAATGACGACCATGGCGGTGTAGAGGGCAACAGCGCCCGCATCCATGCTGGAGACCGCTTGAATGATCGTGTCAATACCGCCGGACTTCGTCAAGCCTTGAGCGAACACTTCAGCGCACACGATCAAGAACACGGTCGAGGTGAACACCTTGCCCATGCCTTGAGCAAAAGCCTTTAGCGAACCCAAGCATTCTTTGAGGCTACGAGTGCGAATGCCGTGAATAACCAAAGCAAAGAGGGTTGAGCACAAGAGCGCAGTCACCACTTCCATGCGAATGCCTTTGTACATCAGCGGAGAGAATACAAAGAGCATGATCACCGGAATCAACGGGAAGAACGCATAGAAAGAGGGAGCGTCAGGTTGCTTGCTTTCCGCGCTAGTGGCTGTGGCGAGGAAGTCTTCCTTGGTGATCTTGCCACTGGCGAGATCGCGCTTATCAAACCATTGTTGGATGAAATAGTGAGAGATAAAGAGCACGATCAGAGCCGGCCAAGCGATAATCCACTGCACATTCAAAAAGAAGTCCATCACATGCATGTTGGTCAATTCAGATCCCAAGAGGTTGTTGGCTCCGGACGGTCCTAAGCACACGCAACCGCTCATGACGATACTTGCAGCGGCTGATTGGCGAGAGACGCCACCGGCCAAAAGGATCGGGTACATCGAAACCATGAGCAACAGTGCCAAGCCGGCTGCAGACGGAATAAATACATTCAAGCCGATGCTAATCATCGTGCCAAGCACCATGATAAGGTAGGGCGAATGCATATAAGACAACGGTTTGACGCTTAAGCGAACAAGAGCGCCGGCGGCACCAATACGATCCATATAGGAGGCGAAGCCACCAATGATCATGATGTTCATACCAAGGCCGGCAGCGCGGCTTTGCAAGAGGTTCGTCACGATCTGAATAACATCCAAGCCGGCCAAGTGAGTGGCTTTCTTACCGGTGAGGATAGGATCGGGAGAAATAAGTGTCACGACGGCAAGGGTGATAAGACCCACAAACAGCAGGGCACCCGGAGCGTAATATTTTTTAACGATGAGGTATGCCGCTGCCACAACAGAGATAATAACGATAACAATACCGGTCATCGTAAGCTCCTTGTGAAAGGCAAATATAAAAAAGAGAAACGTCTGATAAACGCTTTACAAAGTGTATCTTCGCTGAATATCTGTTTAGTCGAAATGATTGAAAACCCTAATTGATACGTTTTTCTGAGTAGTATCCACTAGAGAATTAATTCAAAATTGGGTTTAAAACAATTTTGCTCTCGAATCCAAAAAAATGGCCGACAGAGGAAACTGTCGGCCACTTATCACTATTTTGAAGGAACTATTGGGCTTTGGAGATGGAGTCCATGTATTCGCAATAGCTATGCTTCGTTAAGACAGGTTTAAAGTTGTCACAAATGCGTTGTGCTTCTTGTGCATCATCTGCTAGTAAATCAATGATGGTCATGGCCAATACTTTAGCCGTCTTCTTTAAGCCCGCTTCTTTATTGTCGAAGTTGTAGCTCGCGCCATGCAAAACGCCTTTTACACAGCCCACCCAGGGATGCACGACAGGCATCAAATGTGATACATCGCCCATGTCGGTTGAGCCTGCGGAGTGAACGCCCTCCACCACATTTTCCTTTCCAAATATCTCTTGAGCGTTGACTCTCAATACGTCACGGAAGTATTCATCAGGGCGCAACGGTAAGTAGCCGGGCAAATCCTGAATTTCACAATTGGCTCCAATGGCGTCTCCTCCGGCCTTAAGTGCACGATTGATGACTTTGTTGTACCGGGTGAGCGCGTCAAGCTTAGCCGCACGTACATAGCTTTCCATTTTTACACGGTCTGGAATGACATTAACTAGGTCACCACCGGCGTTAATGATCGGGTGAAAGCGAACACAGTCGTCATCACGGAACGTTTCACGAAGGGCATTGACACCCATCACACCTATCATGGCAGCATTTAAGGCATTAACACCTTTATCGGGAGCGCCGGCCGCGTGAGCGGCCTTACCGCGGTACTCGATTAATTTACCGATGAAACCGTTGCAACTGGCTCCCACTTGGAATTCTCCATTGGGATTGTCTGTCGGGTCTACGTGCATCTGCATGGCCATGTCCACATCATCAAAACCACCTTGGGCAATGATTTCTGCTTTACCACCTAAATAGCGCAGTTGGCCTTTTTCGCGAAGACCGTTTCGATAATCAATTTCCACATATTCTTCTGCGGGTACTGCGAAAAAGACGACATCCCCGTCAAGGTACTTCATGATGTCGGCATCTTTAAAGGCCATGGCTACCGCAAGAAGATTGCCGATTTGTACGTTGTGGCCACAGCAGTGAGCCGCACCCGTCACGGGATCGGCGTTCGGGTGATCCCGACAGACAATGGCATCGAGTTCCCCCAAAAGCGCAACTGTTTTGAGAGACTTTCTTCCCTTGACACGAGCCTTCACACCCGTGATGCCCCAGCCATCCGTATGGGCTAGACCGAGAGCGTCAAAGGCAGCTTTTACTTTGGCAGAGGTCTTTTGTTCCTTAAAGCCGAGTTCAGGTTCAGCAAAGATGTCCATTGCTAATTTTTCAATGTCTGCAAAGCGGGCATCAATAGCTTGGCAGACCGCTTCTTTTAATTGCGCTTTATTCATTTGAACTTTCCTTTCATTGAGAGAATTCTTTAGAAAATACCTTCCAGATGCAACATCAATTCAGCTAAAGCCGTGGCACAGATGAAACTGCCAGCGGCAACCGCCAAGGCAACAGGTACGATACGCCAAGACAGTTGCTTAAAGGCTTGCAAATCCTTGCCTAAACATAAGCCGCCATAGGCGAGAATAGGCGTTGTAATCGATAAAAAGCCGACATTTTTCGTTTGAGCCAGAATCCAATCACTCAGAGGAAATTGCGGCATGGAAACAACAACAGCGACGATCGAGACCCAAAACACCATCGGAAGCATCTTAAAACCCGGTAACCAGCTGATGACAATACCGATAACCGTTATAACGACTAAGACAAGAGCGCCGATGGAACCGGCCGCTAAATCACCATTACTGCCGACCATGTGGGCGATCACCGAATAGGCAGCCGTCACAACCAGAATAAACAGAATGTCTTTCATTTTTTCGAGATAAGCTAACATGATCTTTCCCTTTTCGTTTGTTAGGTTGCCTGATTAAATTTCGGCTTGGGCTTTCTTATTTTCAACACGCTTGTCGCCGGTGAAAAATTCGTAGATTTTGATCGTGACCGGTAGCGAAACAAAGAGCGCGAAGTAAATGCCGAGAATAGACGTCATCAGATTGGCCGCTGCTGCATACGCTTGAACCAATTGCGCTTCATGTGGGTAGGAGGCAACAATCGAACCGACGCCGGCAGCCATCATACTGGCCGAACCGATACCGGCGCCCATGGCTAAAGCGTGCGGATGGAAAATGTCCAATTGGGCAATAACACCGGCTAATAAAGAAATCCACAATGCGCCGAAAACGGTACCGCAAATGTACATGCCCATCACTCCACGACCTTCTGCGCTGTCTAATCCAAACTTTTCACCGATGATGGCGACATTGGCTTCTCGGTCAATGGAATAACAGGCACCGATCGCTTCACGCTTCATTTTCAAAAGCAAAGCGACGGGGAGACCGAAAATGAGGGTGCCGAAAAAGTGGCCGAATTCCTGCATGATGAGAGCCCAACCGGAGTTGAGCAAAATTTCCAGATTCGGACCGATATCCAGACCGATCTTGGCAATTAAAACAAGCATGGCAATCGGCATAAATTTAGCCGCTCTGTCCATTTGTGATTTATTCAAAATGTGCAGACGCGGCAAACTGATGATGCCACCGATGACCAATGCAAACAGCAAAGGCAGCATCACGACGAGTCCAAATTTCTGCGTTCCGATGGCTTCGGCTATCACCACGACGATGAGGGCCAATATATGCAATTTAAAGTTTGCGATTTTTTGCATGATATATCCTTTTCTTTTATTGCAAAGGCCCTTTACCGTAAGAGAAAAAGTCTTTGCAGTGTCTTTCTCAACGATTAGGGGAATGTTTAAATACTTTTATCCCTAATAGAAGTACTTTTAGAGACACTTACAAAAATGCCTAAAAAGACTTTGGTCTTTTGAGAAAATTAAATTGTTAAAAGTTGGAATTTGTGATTTTTGACTCTGGGCGAGTGGGCTATCACGAAGCCTTTGTTCAACGAGGCATCCTTAGCAGGAAGTGCCAGTTGATGTAGTGGATATAGATGACGAGCGTGAGGAAGAGGTGGAGTGAGCGCGTAAAACGTTGCAGTCTATATGTTGACAACAATTTCGCTTGGCTACATACCGGTCTATGCGTACTAGCATGATGACTCTCCTAAAACACCGTTCGATGGCTCGAACATGTTCTTACTGTAGCAGAGTACAAAACAATAGGCGAAATTATTTTTCTATCGACTAGTAGCTTTGGCCTAGGAGAAAAAAGAAAAGGCCACCTGTTGGATGGTGGCCTTGCAGTTGTTAATGTGCTGCTTTAACCGGGAAATTTTTCAGCTAAACGATCAAATTCCTCGCTCCATTCACGCTTCCATTTTTGTTTTGTATCTTCGTCAATCCATGCGCCATCAATACCATTGAGCATAAAATCCTTCAAGTCACTGACTGTGAAATTAAGGAAGTTATACATCAACATCCATGTTTGAGTGGCGTTGACGTGATGCATGGTCGGATCGTCAGTATTTGGATGCACGCGAAGTCCCATTGGAACCATCTTACGAATGGGTTGTTTAAGTGCCCATTCCTCATCACTAAATGTGCGCAAGTAGTAAGAATTAGTCGGAACGACCGTGATAATTAAACCGGCTTTTTTAACTTCTTCCACTAATTCCGGATTATCAATGATGGTGTAGCAGTGATCGAGTCTGTCGGCTTTAAGAAGCTTCATGGCGGTTTCAATGTTTCTCCAGTGACAGCCGAATTCACCTGCATGGATCGTCACCTTAAAGCCGGCTTGCTTGGCCATATAAAAAGCCTTCCAGAAGTTCTCCGGTTCATGCTCATTTTCGCGATAGTCTATACCGATGCCGATTGTTTCAGGAGCACGATTAGCGATCATTTCTTGAGCCAATTGCACAGCCGCCTCCGGAGTGTCTTCACGGTCAATTGAGGGAATCAAACGACCGATGACACCAAAATCGCGCTCGCCTTCGTGAATGCCTTCAATGATGGCGGCCTGTGCTTCTTTATAACTGTAGTGACGGGCAAGACCAGTGTAATTCCAGAAAAATTCTGTGTAACGAATGCCATGCTTTTTGCAGTCAGCCAAATATTCGTACGTGATGCGTTTGAGCATCTCGGGCTTGATCAAAATGTGTTCTTCAAGAGCACGGAAAATGCGAAGAACACCAACGGGTTTGTCACCACGCGTAAAGAAGCCGTCAATTTCTTCTTGCGTAATCGGTGCGCCGGACTCTTTCACCAAATCTTCGAAAGTGGATTTTTGAGTGGTGCCTAACAAGTGACAATGCAGTTCAGTTTTCGGAATAGCTCTAAAAAATTCCATATGTTCTGCAGTCATCGGACGGGCAAAAGGGGAGTCTGGAACAAAAGCCGGGTTATCTTTACGCATGAATCATTCTCCGAGAAAAACAAAAAAAGGCGATGTAATACATCGCCTCTTGATTATAGTGATTGAATTTAGATTACGATGCAACCGGGTGAGTCTTGCCGACGTTCAACAATTTCGCCCAAACGGAACACTTTTTCTCCTTCATCTTTAAATGCTTGCATTGCGCGTTCGGCATCAGCCGCATCCACGATAATTACCATGCCGATACCGTTATTAAAGACTCGGTGCATTTCATGAGAATCAATGTTGCCGGCTTCTTGCAACCAGTCAAAAACTGCAGGACGCGTCCAACTGTCGGCATGAATAACAGCTTGAGTGTTTTCCGGTAATACACGGGGCACGTTTTCAATCAGACCGCCACCGGTAATGTGAGCCATGCCTTTGATCGTCACAGACTTCATGACGTTTATGACTTGCTTGACGTAGATACGCGTGGGTTCCATCACGCAATCGGCCAATGTACGACCATCAAGCGGCATGTCCCAAGGAGTATTGGTGACTTCAACGACCTTGCGGATCAGCGAAAAACCGTTAGAGTGGGGACCGCTTGAGGCCAAGCCCAGAACAACGTCGCCGGCCTTGATGGACTTTCCGTCAATAGCCTCATCTTTTTCCACGATACCGACAGCAAAACCGGCAAGGTCGTATTCACCTTCCGGATACATGCCGGGCATTTCTGCGGTTTCGCCACCAATCAAGGCACAACCGGCTAATTCGCAACCATGAGCGACACCGGCAACCACGCGTTCGGCAATGTCCACATCCAATTTGCCGCAGGCATAATAGTCCAGGAAGAAAAGGCTCTTGGCACCTTGAACAAGAATGTCATTAACACTCATGCCAACCAAGTCCTGTCCCACCGTGTCATGACGGCCGAGAGTGAAGGCAAGCTTCAATTTTGTGCCAACGCCGTCGGTGCCGGTAACTAACACGGGGTTCTTATATTCTTTAGAAATTTCAAACATTGCGCCAAAGCCGCCGACACTGGCTAAAACGCCAGGAATCATCGTGCGCTTAGCAAGTGGTTTGATGCGTTCAACCAGTTCATCGCCGGCGTCAATATCCACACCGGCGGCAGCGTAAGAAAGTTGTGTCATGTTTATTGCCCAAAAAAGGTGAAGGTGGCGGTACACTTGCGTATCCGCGTGAATTAACTTATTGATTCTAGCAAGGCTAGGAAACCTTCACATTAAGATAAATATGTGCTTTGAACAGTTGCCGTTAGATATCGCTATGGAACCCGCCGCAACGCTCGATAATTTCATTGTCGGAGCCAATGGTGGTGCTCTGACGTGTCTGAGGCAAATGCAGGAAAATGGCGAACCTCAATTGATTTATCTTTGGGGGGAGTCTGGGGTTGGCAAAACTCATTTGGCGGTTGCCATGGGGCTAAAGGAAAATGATGTCCCGGTATTTTCAGCCGATCGTTTACGTTACGCTGTTGATGATGTTGATACGCTCACAGAGGAAGGTTTGGATCGGCTCTTTGCGCTGATTAACGAAGTGCGAGTTCATCCGGGCGCCACTTTAGTGATGACAGGAAAAAAGTCTCCCGCGGAAAAATTTGTAAGACCCGATATCTGCACACGCTTAACCTGGGGGGCGGTTTTCCACATCAAGCCCCTTGAAGGGGATATGTGGAAAGCGATTGCGGCTCAGGCTAAAGAGCGTGGAATAGAGGTGACGGCAGAGGCGGAAAATTGGATGAAAAATTATTTGCCGCGCGATATTAAAACGCTGTCACAACTACTTAATGAAATGGATCGTGAACTGTTGGCCAAGAAGAAAGCCACGGTAACAATTCCGGCTTTAAAAGCCTGGCTTACCAAACACGGAGAAAAGCTTTGAAACTGGCAATTTTTGATATGGACGGGACGCTCATGCCCATTGATGTCGGCGTGGTGTGGGTCGATTTTTTGGCCAATAAAAGCGGAGCTGATCTCTCTGAAGAATTGGCTTTATCAAAACGTTATCTCGAAGACTATCGGTGTGGTCGGTTTCAAGTGGAACCTTTCATGCGATTTCATATGGCGCTTTTATCGCGTTTTTCCCGTCAGAATATCGAAAGGTTAAGAGAACGGTTTGTTGAAGAAGTCGTTAAACCTAATGTCACCTCGGTCGCTAAAAATGTGGTTGAGGCTATGCGTCTTGAAGGTTACGTTCCGGTATTGGCAACTGGCACACAAGCCTTCGTTTCCGAGACAGTCGCTCAGCTTTTCGGAATTGAGCATTTATTAGCAACTAGGCCAGTTGTTGACTCTCAAGGAGAATTCACGGGAGAGTTCGAGGGCGGTTTTTGTTATGGTCTGCATAAGATTGACCGATTAAAAGAATTTTGTCAAAAGCTTGGCATGCCTTTGACTGAACTCTCCGAGAGTGTCGTATACACTGACTCCATAACAGATCTTCCCTTGCTACAATTCGTCGAATCTTTTCATGGTCATGTGGTCGCGACCAATCCGGATCCCCAATTAAAAGAAAAAGCGCAAAAAAGCGGTTGGGCTGTTTTAAAGCTCTTTGATCGAGCTTGAGCCCTTGATTTCGGAAGTTGCCGCCTTTCAAGGACGAACAATGTTTAGAAACATTATTGCCTACACTAAGGAATTATTTTCTTCTTCAAAAACCAAAAAAGAACCGGAACACTATGTAAAAACCCCGCGGATTATTGGCCGTGATGAACATGGAATTGATAGGCGGTTAGTCAGTCTGGAAGCAATTCGAACTGTGCGAAACTTGCAGCGAGCGGGCTACGAAGCTTATGTCGTTGGTGGTGCTGTACGTGATCTTTTGCTTGGCGTCACTCCGAAAGATTTTGATGTTGTAACCGATGCGACGCCCGAGCAAGTCAAGCGTTGTCAAAAGCGAGCCATTATTATCGGCAAGCGTTTTAGACTTGTGCACGTTATGTTCGGACGAGAAAAGATTGAGTGCTCAACATTTCGTGCGCTAGAGGGCGCGGGAGTTAGAAAAGACAAATTCGGACGCGTAATTTCCGATAATGTTTTCGGAGAAATGTGGGAGGATGCGGCAAGACGCGACTTTACCATCAATGCGCTCTACTACAACCCCACGACAGAAGAACTTATTGACTACCACAATGGCATGCGTGACATCTTGGATGGCGTCGTGAGAATGATTGGTGATCCGGAAGACCGCTATCGGGAAGACCCGGTTCGTATGCTCCGCGCAGTTCGCATTGCCTCTAAATTGCAGTTCAAAATTGATGAAGCGACTCTTGAACCAATCAGCCGATTGGCGCCGCTTTTGGCCAATGTGCCTGAGGCTCGTTTGTTTGATGAAGCCGTGAAATTACTTACTTGTGGCCGCGCCATTGACTGTACGGAAAAATTACGACAGTTGGGGTTATATCGCAATGTAATTCCTCTCTTAGAAGTTGCACTTAAGGAGCAAAAAGGGGAACGCTTTTTGATGCTCGCTATGAAGCGCACCGACGAGCGGATTGCAATCGGTAAAAAGGTTTCACCATCTTTTCTGTTTGCGACACTGTTGTGGCCCTTAACTTATCGTCACTTTGAAGAGCGTATTTCACGTGGCGAGAGCCAAATTCAAGCCATGATTGAAGCCGGCCGCTACGTTCTTGACAAGCAGTGTGAGAAGCTGGCCATTCAAAAGCGTTTTGTAGAAGACATTTTGACAATTTGGGTTCTACAAATTAAATTGCTGCGTCGCGGAACAAAGTCCGCAATGGGACTATTGAATATTCCAAAATTTCGTGCCGGTTACGACTTCATGCTCTTAAGAAGTCAGTTGGAATACGTTGATCCGGCGATAGTGAACTGGTGGACCAAATTTCAAGAGGTTGACGAAGCCACGCGACTGGAGATGATTCGCGAACAAGCCGCCGCGAACGCCCAGGCACGAAAACCGAGAAAAGGCGAACCTAAGCGGCCTACTAAAGCACAAATCAAAAAACAGTTGTTGCTTGAAGCCGACAGTTGGCAGCTTGTGCGCGATTTAAGCGGTACAGCAGGCAGCGAAGGCGTAATTGACCTCATTGATGACGAAGAACTCTCGCAGAACGCAAAAGCGATCCGTCCTAAACGCTGTCGCCGTCCCGCTATTCGTCGTAAGAAAATTCAGATTGAGGATTAAGGATGGCAAAGGCGTATGTAGCACTGGGAGCTAATCTTGGACAAGCTCTGCAAGCATTAAAAGAGGTTGTTGATCGGATCAATAATGAAGATGAAATCGCTGTAATTAAAACGTCTTCGTTTTATAAAACAGTGCCGATTGACTCAACTGGACCGGATTACATCAACGCGGTAATCGAAATTCAAACAGAATTGACCGACGAGCAGCTTTTAGAGCGCTTGCTTGAAATTGAAAAAGACTTTGGACGAGTGCGTCCGGCAGGCATTCATAATGCTCCCCGTACAATGGATTTGGATTTATTGCTTTTTGAGGATGAGGTAAAACAAAGTGAGTTTTTAACACTTCCGCATCCTCGAATGCATGAGCGGGCTTTTGTTTTAGTTCCTCTTTGTGAAATCTCTCCGGAGGTCGTTATTCCGGGCAAGGGGTTGGCAAAAGATTATCTGAAAAGCGTTGCAGAACAAGGAATTGAACGACTTCTTTAGTCAGGTAAATCAAGCCTAGAGCGAGTTTTTCATACTTAAGAAAAATTTTTTCATAATTTTTCTTGACAAGCTTAAGAAGCTCGGTATAATTCCAATCCTCGCTTGTTAAAGCGCGCGGTTAGCTCAGCGGTAGAGCACTGCCTTCACACGGCAGGGGTCACAGGTTCGAACCCTGTATCGCGCACCAGTAGTAAGCGATGACAATTTGAAATGCCCGGGTGGCGGAATGGTAGACGCAGTGGATTCAAAATCCACCGGTGATGAGCCGTGAGAGTTCGAGTCTCTCCCCGGGCACCAATTACAAGAGTGGCACGTTTTAACGTGCTTTTTTTGTATCCGATCTGAGAGTTGAATATCAGATCGGATTCAAGCAAGAACGATCTCAAAACAGATTACTTTCCACAGTCGCAGTGGCATTCACCGTGTTGACCGCAATTGTCGTGCTGACATTGTTCATGGTGGGCATGTTGGTGCTTGCTGCAGGCGGCTTGCAAATTACTTTGAAGATTCCCAGCTAAAAGTGAAGTGACTGCTTCGTCAGCTGTGCTGTTGATACCGGCATAAAGCGTAATGTTGGCCTGTTTCAGAGCTTGCATGGCGCCATCACCAATACCACCGCAAATGACACAATTTACGTTCTCGGCGAGAAGAATGTCGAGCATGACACCATGTCCGCGGCCGTTAGTTTGTTCAATTTTGGTTGAAGTAACCTGACCGTTTTCTACATCGTAAATCTTAAATGCAGCTGCCATACCAAAATGTTGGTAAATGTTTTCGTTTTTGATGGGGATCGCAATTTTCATATTATTGGCTCCTTTGAGAAATTGATTGACTTGATGTTGTTTTCCATGTCGACAGTGGCAGCGACCAGGGCAAGTGTATTCAGCTAATCCATTGCAAATTCTGTAATGACCGCCATCAATCACTAAAGGTTTGCCATTCACGATCGCATCTGCGATTTTGAATCGTGCCCTTTCATACATTTCAGTTACGGTGGTTCTCGAAATTTGCATTTGTTGAGCGCATTGTTCATGTGTTCTTTTTTCGTAATCCACTAAACGAATCACTTCGTACTCATCGACAAAGAGTGTGATGGGATTGCTTTTCCCTTCACTGTTAAACGCTCTAAAAACTGGTTCTGAGCACACTCGTCGACATCGGCTGGGTCTTGGCATGGTCTTAAACACCTATAGTATTCGACATATGTCGGATATAGAATAGAGCTATTTCAGCAAAAGATCAAATTCACATTCGTTTAAGAATTGTTGATTTGCCAATAAGTGACTCTCAAAAAACGGCGAGTTTTGATTGGGATCTGTTCTTGGAAAGGGAAAGAAAATAGCCCTGACATTGCTTAGCAAGAAAAAGTAAACCAAAAAGAGGCGGTACGTAACTTGCCACCTCTTTTCTGGTTAAGTTGAAGCTAATTAATGTTTTTTTCAATACGAAAACGCGTAATTGAAAGTTGATTGGAATATGTTTGAGAAAGTTCCGTTAAGGCTTTTTGTAAAGTTTTTTCTGCAATTTCTTGTGTCATGAGAACAAAGTTTTCGTTAGTTTGTTCAATTTTTTCAACGGAAATATGATGTTTTTCCAGTGTAGCTAAGACTTGATCAGTTAAATCATTCAAGCTAACAGAATTAAATCGAATGTAGTTCTTATTTCTTTTCTCTTTGTTATCCAAGAAAGTTACAACGGCGGAGGAGTTCGATTTGGCGATGCTTTTATGTCCTTTGGCAATATCTATGACATCTGCAAGAACTGCGCTGGCGGTTGCTTCACCTCCGGCGCCAGCCCCGTAAAAGAGGGTTTTGCCAACAGCGTCACCCACTATCTCAACGGCATTCATGGCGTCACTAACTTGGGCCAGAATGCTGTTTTGAGGAATAAAGGTTGGTGCAACCTGAAAAGAGAGATAATTATTGGTTTTCTCTACAGTAGCTAGCAATTTAACAACAAAACCTAGTTTTTGAGCGAATTGGATGTCAATGGAAGAAATTCCTTTGATACCTTCAACAGCTGTCATATCAAAGTGGAAGGGAACGCCAAAAGCCAATGATGTCAAAATCGACAATTTATGCCCAGTATCTAACCCTTCGATATCAAAGGTAGGGTCGGCCTCTGCGTAGCCTAACTGCTGAGCGTTTTTTAATGCTTCTGCAAAAGAAAGAGGCGTTTTATGCATAGCGCTCAAAATATAGTTACATGTGCCGTTGAGAATCCCGGAAATTTTAGAAATTTGATTGCCCGCAAGTCCTTCCCGTAATGCTTTGATAACGGGAATACCGCCGGCAACCGAGGCTTCAAAGAAAACGGAGTGATTTTGCTTTTGAGCTTCTTTAAAGATTTCATCGCCATGTGTGGCTAACAGAGCTTTATTTGCGGTAACAACATCTTTTCCATTTTTTAAGGCATTCAAAATAAATGTTTTCGCAGGTTCAATGCCTCCCATTACTTCAATGACAACAGCAATTGAAGGATCGTCAATAATTGTATTTAACTCGTTGCTGGCGATGGCATTTCCTTGTGTTTGTAAGATGACCTTATCAGTTTTTCTGCAAACTACTCTTTTAATTTCAATCTGTTTACCTGCTCGAGCATGAATTAACTCAGAGTTTCGTTTTAAGACTTTGTAGACAGAGCTGCCTACTGTACCGAATCCTGCCATGCCAACAATGAGTTTTTCTGACATTTGAAATCCTTTCTTTCAGAATATGTTCCATTCTAGCCTAGGATGAAAATGCATTTTATATTTCGGTAAATTGGAGCCGATTAGTTCTTTTTTGTCGTTATCTTCGATTATTTCTTTCTTGTCAGCGTCGTAAAAATATCTTATCCCCAAGCCATCTTACATCTACAGCTCTGTTGTTCCATGAAAACCGTTACGGTTGTGCATGAGTCCTTCACCAAATATTAAGCAAATGTTTTAGCGAACGATGTTCGAGCTCTTTTGAAGAGTCGATGGTTCCTCAGAGGACGCTTCCGCCAGTCCGAGTACCACGACAAGAAGCTTAAGTCTGGCAGGCCAAGCAGGTCGCGCCAAGCTTCATCCGAGAGGCTTTTGGAGTTCACCTTAGGTGAGAATGATTAGAAAAATATTCAAAATAGCTTGATCTGGAATTTAAACTTGACTAATATCAAAAAATAATAAAGATCTTAACAAAAGATCTTGTTTCTAAAATCAAACTGGCATCTCTGGCACCAGCAGTGATCCGCCCGTTGGACGAATCTAGAAAGGAGCTCCTTTATGAAGCACCATGAATCCAGTATTGAAATTGGCGCCATCAGCAACAAATCCAAAGTTATTCCGTTAATTCTCGGTCCGTTGGTTGCATTGCTGTTTTACTTTATTCTTCCAGAGCAATACACCACTTCAGCCGGGATATCTGAAACCTTTTCTCATGCGGCTCGTGCCTGTGCAGCTATTGTGTTGTGGATGGCCATTTGGTGGTTTACCGAAGCCGTTCCGATTGCTGTTACTTCCCTTTTGCCTATAGTGCTTTTCCCGCTCTTTGGCGTGATGGGATCGTCAGATACACTCAAAGAGTACGCAAACGGCACTATTTTCTTATTTTTAGGTGGCTTTTTAATTGCTGCGGGCATTGCTCGGTGGCACTTGGACCGTCGTATTGCATTGTTAACGATTCGCATCGTCGGAACAAAGCCTCAACAGATCATTTTGGGACTTTTGCTCTCAACGTCTTTCATTTCCGCTTGGGTGAGCAATACAGCTACCGCAGCCATGATGGTTCCGATTGCTTTGGCTGTGCTTAAAGTTGTCCGCTCAACCCGAGAAGACTTACCGATAGATCGTGCCGAGCATAATTTCGGAGTCTGTGTCCTATTGGCTGTCGCATACGGAGCCAGTTTAGGCGGAGTTTTAACATTGATTGGCACGCCGCCCAACGGAATTTTTGCGCGTTTTGTTGAACAAACCTATAACGTTCCGGTTAGCTTTATAGACTGGATGCTTATTGCCTTGCCCATTGTTGTTGTGATGATTGTCGCGACTCAGCTGTTAATGACAAAAGTTTTATTTAGGGAATTAGTTAGCGAATTGCCCGGTGGCAAAGATTGGGTTATGCACGAATATTCCAAATTGGGACCGATGTCTCGGGGAGAAAAAATTGTCTTGACGGTTTTTGTGACAGCGGCGCTGTTGTGGTGTTTTGGGCCTGTGATTCGCGGTATTCAAATAGGAGATATGACACCGTTTAAACCGTTATCTGATACGGTTATTGCAATGGGAGCCGGGATTATTTTATTTATTATCCCCGTCGACTATAAACGTGGGGTGCACGCCTTGGATTGGTCCAGTGCGAGCGATACGGTTGCTTGGGACGTTTTGTTGTTATTCGGCGGTGGTCTGTCTATGGCTGCGGCTATTCAAAAGACAGGCTTGGCGGATATTATCGGGGCGCAAGCAACGTTCTTGTCATCGCTACCGGAAGTTGCTGCAATTAGCGGTCTTACAACATTAACGGTTTTTGCTTCTGAATTTACCTCCAATACAGCGCTTGCTGCGACCATGATGCCTTTGGTTGCGGCCGTCGCCAATTCCATCGGCATGCATCCCGAAGCGCTTTTGGTGGCAACAACGTTCGGTGCATCTCTTGCGTTTATGATGCCTGTTGGTACTCCTCCTAACGCCATTATTTTTGGGACCGGGCGAATCCGAATTGCAGAGATGATTCGCGCGGGCTTTTGGCTTAATGTTTGCGGTATAGTGGTTGTCACAATCATCTGCTCTATTTTTACTGTCGGAATAATTCCGTAATACAGTCCACATAAATTTAAACATTTTGGGCGTTTAAAACGCCCAAAAATGTTTTAATAACCTTGCAATTATGGATACTATCTATTGATACTATTTTATTGTAGGAGCACAATAAATAGATATTCTCTTTTTTCTTTGGATCATAAATCATGACCGAAAATTCGAAAAACACAGTTAAGTCCAAACGTGGTCCTTATCGAAGCCAACTTGTTTCCAGAGGCGATGTTTCTCACGCTCGTGCGACCGATGAAGTGCAAGACATTGTGACCGATGAAACAACGGAAGCAGCTAATCAAAAAGAATTGGAAGCATTGGGGACTATTCTCAAGGGTGAAGCTCCAGCAGACCGTATTCGTTTGTTGCGTCTTTTGCTTCGCCAAGAACGTCTAAATTACGCGGCAACCAGTTCGCGAGTGGATAATCCCGATGATATTTTGGTTAAGGATTGGCGCACTGGCGTCTATCCGTACAAAAATCGCCTTAACCGTAAAACATACGAGAAGGAAAAGTTTGCCCTTCAAGTGGAATTGTTGAAGTTGCAAGCTTGGGTCAAAGAGACCGGTCAGCGTGTCGTTATTCTTTTTGAAGGCCGGGATGCGGCGGGCAAAGGCGGCACTATTAAGCGCTTCATGGAGCACATGAATCCTCGTGGCGCTCGCGTTGTGGCTTTGGAAAAGCCGAATGAACGGGAATTGGGTCAGTGGTATTTTCAACGCTACGTTGAACATCTTCCGACTCGTGGGGAAATGGTTCTTTTTGACCGTTCTTGGTACAACCGCGCAGGTGTTGAAAGAGTCATGGGTTTTTGCAACGAGCAGCAATATGACCGCTTTATGAAAGAGTGCCCGGAATTTGAACGTAATCTTGTTCATAACGGTATCTACATTATTAAGTTCTGGTTTTCAGTGAGCCGTGATGAACAGCGTCGTCGCTTCAAAGAACGAAAAATTCACCCGTTAAAACGTTGGAAATTGTCTCCGATAGATGTCGCATCGTTGTCAAAGTGGGATGATTACACTCGTGCAAAAGAAATGATGTTCTTGAACACGGATACGGTGGAGTGCCCTTGGATTGTCGTAAAGAGTGATGATAAAAAACGCGCGCGTCTTAATGCTATGCGTTATGTGTTACACCTCTTGCCCTATACGAACAAAAACGAAAATGCGATCGGTCCCGTGGATCCACTTATCGTTGGTCGTGCCAATATTGTTTTTGAGCAAGGCGAAGAACCGTCCATCACAGCGGCACCGAAAAAATAAATTACAACGTTAGAAACATAAGGACACCAAGCAAACGGTAAGTCGTTTAATTCAGTGTCCTTTTTTGTTAGGAAGAAGTTTGACTATATTCGATTTATTTAATATAGTTCGATATCGAATTAAAGAGGAATCATGAAATCGTATTTATCCATTTTTTCCGATGCTGCGAAGCTTCGCGATAAAGGTAACGCTTATATTCTTGCGTCGTTAGATCGAGCCGGACTAAAGGGAATTGTTCCCAGTCATGGAGATGTCTTGGTTCAACTTTTTACTAAAGGCGCGTGCAATATGGGGGATTTGGCTCGTAGTGTCAAACGTAGCAAATCCACTGTAACAGTTTTAGTGGATAAGTTGGAAAAAGCAGGGTACGTTCAAAAACAATGTGATCCTAAGGATAGTCGCGGAACTTTAGTTTCTTTGACAGAAAAAGGGCTGGAGTTGGAGCCTATTTTCGAGGAAATTTCAGAGGGCCTCAACCGACTCATTACAGAGAATTTGACTGAAGAAGAAATCAAAACGTTGGGAAGGTTAATTAGAAAATGTGTTGATTGACGGAATGGTCAACTAATACTAACCCTTGTTTTTATTAAAAGTTCGATATCGAACTAAAGGAGACGAAAATGAAAAATGCAAAATTGCAACATGTAGATATGACGGCTGGCCGCACAGAACTTCACGAACTTTTATCTTTGAGTGGAACCGAAGTCTCGATAAATAATCTGCCTGCTGGCATGAGTATCCCTTTTGTTCATGCCCATACAAATAATGAGGAGCTTTATATTGTTTTGTCAGGGAAGGGATCCTTTTTCGTCGACGGTGAAGCATTCCTTATTTCTGAAGGAGACTGTTTGCGAGTAGATCCCAAAGGTGAGCGTTGTTTAAAGGCTGCAGACGACAGCGCTTTGTGTTACCTTTGTATCCAAAGCAGGGCGGGCAGCTTGCAAGGCTATACGATGTCGGATGGGATCATTTCAGAAGAATTTAAAAAGCCGTCTTGGTTGAAGTAGTTTGGATTGATAGAGAGCTAACGCCGCAAACCTCTGACTTTGAGTCAGGTGATAAGGCGATCAGTATGAATATCGGTTAGGATAGCGATCATGAAATCGAATACTCCTACATTTGTCATCGAGCTGCCGCTGTGTGTGAACGATCAGCAAAATCGTTTTCTCACTCAGGCGTTCGAGTTTGGGCGGACGTTGTATAACGCCACGCTCGGCTCCGCTTTAGGCAGACTCCAACGAATGCGGGAGAGTCTGCCGTGGCGCCAAACGCGTTCAATGCCCCAAGGCAGAGAACGCAGCAAACGCTTTTCCGATCTGCAAAAAGCCTATGGTTTAACCGAAAACGGTCTAAGAACAATAGCAAATAACCACCGCAAGGCCAGCGGTCGCAACGACATCGGGGCTCACGAAGCCCAGTGTGTCGGACGAACTGTTTGGCGCGCGTTGGAGCGCTATATGTTCTTAGGTGCTGGTAAACCACGCTTTAAGTCCTATCGTCAAGGACTCAATTCCATTGAAGGAACGGATAATCGCGAAATCATGTTCAAGCCTGACCGCCAATCAATTGTTTGGCGCAAACAGGTCATGAAACTAATGATTCCAGATACCTCCTACTTCAAGGAAGCCTTGGCCGATCCTATCGAGCCGACTCAAACCAAACGCATTAAGTATTGCCGTATTGTCCGTCGGACACTCAACGGCAAGAAGCGTTGGTTCGCGCAAATCTGTCTGGAGGGGATGCCCCCTGTTAGAAAGATCTACGCGCCAAGGTTGGAAGTGATAGGAATAGATCCGGGACCAAGCGGCTTGGCTTATTTCCATCCGCAGAAAGCGGGACTTGTTCGGGGCGCACCGAATGTGGATATGCAGGAAAAAGCGATCCGCCGATTGCAGCGCAAAATCGACCGATCCAGACGGGCGAACAATCCTGATCATTTCAATGCGGACGGGACGGCGAAGCCGTCTCCGACGTCTTGGAAGATTAGTCGTCGGATGGAAAAACTCCAAGTAAAGTTGGCTGAACACCATCGGTGTTTGGCGGCCACGCGCAAGCGTGATCACGGAGAGCTGGCGAATTTTCTGCTGCAACGAGCAGGCACGATCAAGATCGAAAAGAACAGTTACCGTTCGTATCAACGAACCTTTGGGAAATCAACGGCAAGGACAGGCATGGGAACGTTTGTCAGTCGCTTGAAGCGTTCGGCTGAAAGAGCTAACAGTCAAGTGATTGAATTAAACGCCTATGAGCTGAAATTGTCGCAATACGATCCTGCCACGGACACGTACCGAAAGAAGGCGTTGAAAGAGCGGTGGCATCGCTGGGGCGAGACAGACATTCTGGTTCAACGGGATGTGATGTCAGCGTTCTTAGCGTGCCATGCGACGGAAAAAGGGCATGACCGAACCCGCTTGTTAAACGAGTGGGCGACTGCGGAAGCGCTGTTGAGCGATAGCGGTCTATGCCGACATGAACTTCGTAACGATCAAGGAACGTCGAAAGAGGTTCCGAGACTCACGAGTCCGGAGGTTGAAAAGCCGAAGGAGCGGATAAGGAGTTTATCGCGAACACTTTGTGCAAAAAGTGACGTCAAGCCGAGCGCTGCGTGAGCATCTCCGCCTGAAAAGCTTTTTGTTGGTCAAAGTGAATCCTTCGTATTCATACGAGGGAGCTTCAAGTTTCGATGAATGTACACGCTGTTGAAGTAGATCATCGAAGCGAAAAACGCTTGATTGCTGGGTTTCACGCCCTTTATTCTTTAGGTAGTGTAATTGGCGCTTTAGCTATGGCCATCCTTCTCAATGTTGGGATTGGGCTGCTTTATGCTGTAGGCGTTTTGTTGCTGATTTGTATCGTTACTTGGGGGTGTGCAGTTAATTCTCTACTACCTGATGCCGGTAAAGCCCAAGGTGTATCTAAATCATTTGCTTGGCCAAGAGGTTTCGTGCTTTGGTTAGGATTGATTTGTTTTTTGCTTTTTATGATAGAGGGGGCTGTGCTGGACTGGGGCGGTGTTTTCTTGGTAGAGGAAAAGTCGGCCGCGATTGAAAACGCCGGCTTTGCTTTTGCTGCTTTCTCTACGGCAATGACTCTCATGCGTCTTATCGGTGATAAATTAATTGCGTATGCGGGTCCCAGAAATTGTGTGAGATACGGTTGTTTGGTTGGGGCTCTTATGTTGGCTGGATGTGTCCTTTTGTCTCACGTTTGGCTTGTTATCGTGCTCTTTTTTGCGTTGGGACTGGGGCTTGCCAACGTCATTCCGATTGCCTTTGCCAGTACAGCCAATCAAGACGAAATGCCAATGAGTTTGGCACTTGCTGCAGTGACGACTTTAGGTTATGCAGGACTTTTGACAGGCCCGGCACTTATTGGATTTATTGCAAAAGTCACTAGTCTTTCCACTGCCTTATTGATGCTTGCGGCCTTTTTGGTAATTGTGTCTTTTTCGAGTAATATTTTTCGACAAAAGTAGATTTTGGGGAATGTCAATGAAATTAACAAAAGCTAAATGGCTATTGGTCGTGGCTGCCGCATTGGTAGGGTTAACCGGTTGCGGAGAAGAGGATGTCGGCGATGTTTCGTTAGGTATTTTTACGTTTAAAGACATCAAAATTAATCGTTTTACCGATCCTGTGGTGACTGGAGTAACGTGTCATGTGGCTAGCATAGAGGCCAATTTATCATTGAGCGATCCGTCCAACAATTCCATTGAATGCCACCGAACAGGTCCCATCACACGCCAGATGATTGAGGCTATTGATAAAAGTAAGTCGGGTGAAGTAATTTTTAAGCGGTCAAAGAGCGTGTTATTGAAAAATATGAAAATTCGCCGTATCTATGATGCGGAATCCCAGACACTTTTGTATGTTGCTTACTCCACCAAGGAAACAAGCGGCAGTTTCCATCATTCACTCTCTGCGATTCCTCTTTTTGGGACAGACGGCTATATTAAACCGCTTCCGAAGGTGCAATAAAGCCCCACTTACATAGGAAAATAACCCTCATTATTTTGAGTTTTATTATTTTTTACTAAAAATCAAGGAGGGTTTTCCCACTTTTAGAGGAAATTTAACGGACGGAAGTTATCCACAGAAATTGTGAATAACTTTCACAATTTTGTAAGAAAACTCAAGTGGAACAGAGAGTTAACTCGCTGCTTAAAAAAGTGGCAATTGTGGGAAATTTCCGTTACTAACGAATTTGTCCCTGATAACGACCGGTGTTGTCATAAAAGCGGCCGCTCGAGTCTTCACGACCTAAATACCGGCCGGAGTGGTCATAGTGCCGACCGTTGTCATCGATTCGTCCTTGGTAGCGTCCGGAGCTGTCGTAAATTCGTCCGGAAGAATCCATACGCCCCTGATAGCGGCCGCTACTATCATAGCAGCGACCATTGGAATCCACTCTCCCTTGATATTGGCCACTATGATCGTAAATCCGACCGTTATCGATACGTCCTTCATAACGGCCGCTATTGTCGTAATAACGACCGTTATGATGGTTGTAGCTATAGTGGTGAGCAAACGCAATACTGGTCAAAAAAGAACTGATAAAAACAAAGGCAAATAGAAAAATCTTTCTCATACGGTCCTTTTGGCAGTTTTGATCAGACTATTCTGATAGGGCTGATTTTGCATGACGAAAAACATTTCAGTTTTTCTACTAATAAAGGGAAAAAGAAAGCTTAAACACTTGCCACTTTTTCAAAAGCTACCTTTGCCGCCTTAATAGTTTCGTCAATCACCTCATCACTATGGGTGATAGAAACAAAACCAGCTTCAAAAACAGAAGGTGCGAAATAAACGCCTTGATCCAACATGCTATGGAAGAATACATTGAAGCGTTTGGTGTCAGATTTCATTACGTCTGCAAAGCCTTCAGGGCACTTATCCAAGAAGTAAAGGCCGAACATACCTCCAACACTTCGGGCCGAAAAGATTACGCCGGCTTGGTCGGCAACTGCTTTCAAACCGTTAACTAAACGAGATGTCTGAGCAGAGAGTCGATCATAGAAGCCCGGTTGCTGAATAAGTTTCAAAGTGGCCAGACCGCAAGCAACTGCAACAGGGTTTCCGGAGAGTGTGCCAGCCTGATAGACGGGACCGCAGGGGGCAATCTTTTCCATGACATCACGTCTGCCGCCAAAGGCTGCCACGGGCATGCCGCCACCGATGACTTTCCCGAACATGGTGATATCGGGTGTCACGCCGTAGAGACTTTGAGCGCCGCCCAATGCGACTCTAAAGCCGGTCATGACCTCATCGACAATCAAGAGCGCGCCGTATTGAGTGCAAAACTTACGCATGGTTTGAATGAATTCCGGTTTGCCCGGAACCATATTCATATTGCCAGCTACCGCCTCCACAATTACACAGGCGATGTCGTCACCGTAACGCTTGAAGGCATCTTCAAGCTGAGAGGGATTGTTGTATTCAAGAACCAAGGTATGCTCTGTCACACCGGCGGGAACGCCCGCAGAACTCGGGTTGCCGAACGTGAGCATACCAGAGCCGGCCTTCACTAAAAGGCTGTCACTGTGGCCATGGTAGCAGCCTTCAAATTTAATGATCTTATTGCGTCCCGTAAAGCCGCGAGCAAGGCGTATGGCGCTCATGCCTGCTTCTGTGCCAGAACTTACTAAGCGCACTTCCTCAATGGAAGGGATTAATTTTTTAATTTCTTCGGCGATTAATATTTCCCGTTGGGTAGCGCAACCGAATGTCAGCCCCATATCGACGGCTTCATGCACCGCATGAATAACTTCAGGATTGTTGTGACCTAAAATCATGGGTCCCCAAGATCCGATGTAATCTATGTAGCGTTTGCCGTCTTCGTCCCACATATAGGGACCCTGGGCTTTCTTCATAAATCGGGGAGAGCCACCGACTGAGCCAAAGGCTCTGACAGGAGAATTTACACCGCCCGGAATGCTTTGACGGGCGCGTTCAAATAATGAATCGTTCGTATCCATTTTCAATCCTTAAAAGGCGTAACCCACACCTAAGTTAAAGCTTGTGTTGGCGGGCTTAAAACGTCCGTCAAGGGCTTCGTTTTCATTAATTTCCACATTGTGGAAGTGCGGGAAGTTTACGGTCATGTCACCCATTACACGCAGATGATCCGTAACGGCCCAGGTAAAGCCCGTTTGAACAACGGGATTGATGCTGTGTTCTTTGTAGTTGCTACCGTCTTTTGCTTTTAATTCAGAGTAAGCAGCGCCGGCGCCAACATGCATGCGCATGGCATCCAACACTTCAAAGTGGTACTGAAGCATCAAATTGGTGTTGGTTAGTCGGTATTTATTAACCGTTTTGCCAGGAGCATTTAGGTCATGTTCGCTTCTTTGATAGCTTAAATCCCAAGCCCAGTGGCGATCCATGAAATGACGAATACCAAACTTATAACCGGAGTCAGAGTCTAATGTGAAGCCGCCTGGCACATCGCCGCCTCCATCAGAGAGGTCCGTTTTTACCCAAGAGCCCTGTGCATAAAGTTCGGTTGTGTTAGACCACGCCGATGCCACACTGTCGGGCCACGGGGAGAAGCGGCGGGATTGATCGTCAAATTCAATCTTGGAGAAGAAGAAAAAGACGTTAGAAACCGGGATATAGGTGGCGTACACATTAAACCAATCTGTGCCAGCGCTGACAAGAGGAAGCGGAACTGGAATGGGTAGCCAATTGTAGTCTTGACGGAAGGTCAAACCGGCTGTGTAACCCGCTCCCAAATGAAAGCCGGAATTGGCAATAGGAAAACGTGCGACCCAAGCGTAGCCCATAATGGGTTCAATCTCATAATGGGAATCACGGAAAAGCATCATATACATTAAACGTTCATTGCCGCGCTCATCAATGATGCCCCGGGAAATGCCAGCCCCAAACGGATAGGCGTTTTCTTCATCACGGTTGTCGTAGTCCCAGCGTGGATGATTGGTATAGGCAGGAACTAAAAGGCCTGTGCGACCGTGTTCGATAATGTCGTGCATGCCATTTAACTGATTGCCAACAAATCCTGCGTCTGGATAGGGTGAGACGGCACCGGGAAGGGTTTCAACGAAGCTGTCGATAAAGCCCGCATGAGCGGCAACAGCGGCCAGGGAGAGTGAAGTGGCCAATGCGATCTTTTTCAATGAGGGCACTGTGTGCTCCTTTGTATTTTGTTTATTAAGTTTTGGAAAATGTTAAATTATTTCATGTTTTTCCCTCTTTCTCCACCTCTTTTTTTTATACATTGACGATCGTTAGAGTAGATCAATCTACTGTAGGTCATCTTCTCAAGTAATTGAGCTTATTCAAAAGCTTCAGTAAACAACTCTCGACTAATCTCTGGACCAGCCACGTTTGTCAAGGGGTAACAAACAGAGTAATTAATAGTCT
>CAJMEC010000012.1 GCA_905212345.1 uncultured Sutterella sp.
GTACTGCCCACAGGGCGGTGACGTTTGAAATTTAATCCTTGACAGGCACGTTCGGCCGCCTTTTCCGAACCGACACGCCATAAAAGAGCCTCCGGTTTTAGACGCGCCCCATGGCAGTTTGGGCACTCCTGATAGTTTCTGTAACGGGAAAGAAGCACTCGGACATGCATCTTATAGGCTTTGGTTTCTAGCCACTCAAAAAAGTGCTTGACACCGTACCATTGCCGAGTCCATTTGCCACTCCAACCGGGTTCTCCGTTAATGACCCAGTCTTTTTCCCTTTGTGTGAGTTCCCGATAGGGAACATCCAAACGGATGCCGTCACGTTTGCCGTAACGTTTCATGTCTTTGAGACATTCCGCGTTTGTTTTGGTGTTCCATGGTTTAATTGCTCCGTCTTCTAGCGAGAGTGATTCATCCGGAATGACCAGGGAGTAATCCACGCCGATAACTCGTCCGAAACCCCGGCAGGTTTCACAGGCGCCGAGAGGGGAGTTGAAGCTGAAAGTCGCATCGGTGGGCTTTTGATACTCAATGCCGCAATCGGCGCAAGACAGACGGTTGGAAAAGCGGCGCCGCAACTCCTCGTCGTTTTCCGTTTTGACAACAACAGTTAATTCGCCTTTACCAAACTTAAATGCATTTTCCAGCGCTTCGATTACCCGCGGTTTATCGGCTTTACTGAATCGGAATCGATCGGCGACAACCTCTAAAATTTTCGTGCCGTTTTGGTCTTTTTCGCCGTAAATTTTGGTAAATCCTTGAGCAGCCAGGGCGGCTGTAACCTCTTCAGCCGTCATTGTTGCCGGAGTCGGAACATCAAAAAGGATGTAAAAACGCGGATCGTTAAGCTCTTTTGTCCACAAACTTAGAGCCTTATAAACGGAGAGCGGTGTATCAGCTTGAACAAGTTTGCCGCATCGAGAACAGTAGAGTTTGGCTTCTCTGGCAAAAAAGAGTTTCAGGTGATCATTAATTTCCGTCATGGTGCCCACGGTTGAACGAGACGTTCTGACGGGGTTGGTTTGGTCAATGGCAATGGCAGGCGGCACCCCTTCGATGCGGTCGACCTGAGGTCTGTCCATACGGTCTAAAAACTGACGAGCATAGGGGCTGAATGTTTCAACGTAACGACGCTGCCCTTCAGCGTAGAGTGTGTCAAAAACCAAAGAGCTTTTCCCGGAACCCGACACACCTGTGACAACCGTGATTTTCCCGGTTTCAAATTCAACGTTGAGGTTTTTCAGATTGTTCTGTTTGGCACCGAAAATCTTGATGTTCTTATCCATTGCTCAGTCCAGAGAAATTATCCGTATCAAAAATTGCACATTGACAACGCCATCTGATTTTAATGGTCCTTTGCCGATTCTATCCAATGGTTTTTTCCTCATGTCTTAATAGAAAAAAACAATTCCGACAGTCACTTCAGAAGGCAGGGGAATGGTGGTAGAAAATCATAGAAAGGCGCATTTTAGGGAAATTTCGCACACAGAAAGAAAATGCAGGACTATTATCGAAAAAGTTGAGAAAACTCTGACCGAGTCCTCGTCATGCATGTGAATAAGGGAGTGGAAAATGAAAATCATTGATTTGAAAGCTCATCTTCAATTGGATATGGCATTGGGGGAGGTTCTTCAAAAACGTCGCACTAATCGAGATTGCCAAACAAAACAATTAAACGAGGAGGCTCTATCAACACTTCTTTGGGCTTGCGCTGGAATTACCGATAAAGAAGGTCGTCGCACGGTTCCATCCACGATGGACTTGCGCGCAGTAACGCCTTATGTGCTACGCGCTGATGGCGCCTGGCGTTATAACGCGGCTAAAAATTGTTTAGAACAAACAACCGATGAGGATGTGCGTGAAGTCTCCACCACTCATCAATTTGACTATGTTAAGACAGCTCCGGTAACGATCGTTTTCGTGGCCGATAAAGAACGCTCTAAGGCGGCCCGCCCGACAGGTGTTTATGTGGATGCCGGCACAATGGGACAGAATTGTTATTTGGCAGCCACTGCCATGGGGTTGGCTGGATGCATTCGTGCCTCATTTGACCATGAAGAACTTCGCAAGGCTATGAACTTGACCGAGTATCATGAACCGATTTTGCTCTTTACGGTGGGGTACCCGAAATAATTTCAGAATGATCGTTTCACGAAGGGGGAGGCAAAGGACTCTGTGGCTTTGCCTTGTTATGATAATTCCTAACTTGTTATTTATTTTTATATTTTGATGCGTATATGCATCAATTTTTATATAAATTAATGTGCGGATGCATCTATTTATATGCAATTTGATGCATTTACGGCATTGGCTTTTTATAGGTGTATTTGTGTTCCTTTCTCCCCATTAATAATATTTTCAATTTGATCCAATGCCCCGATAACTGCTGTTCTTTCTGTTTGTTCAACGAAACGGCGAGCGGCTTCAACTTTAGGGCCCATGGAGCCTTGAGCAAAAGACATTCTTCGTAGAGAAGTGGCATCTATTTGTCTGATAAGTGATTGCGAGGGCTTTCCCCAGTCCGTGTAAACACCATCGACATCTGTTGCAATAACAAACAGATCTGCATTAATCGAGATGGCCAGAAGTGAAGAAGCAAGATCTTTATCAATCACCGCTTCGGCTCCGTTAAGCTGTCCTTCACTATCAAAATAAACAGGCACACCGCCTCCGCCGCAGCAAACGACAAGATGCCCATTTTCAATTAGTGTCTTAAGCGCTGATAATCCCAATATCCTTTGGGGATCGGGGCTGGCTACAACGCGTCGGAATTTATCGTTGTCAGAGGCCATTGTCCAACCGTGTGTTTGACTAAGTTTTTCAGCTTCTTCTTTTGTGTAGATGGGACCGATGGGTTTGGTCGGGTGTTTAAAAGCCGGATCATTTGGATCAATTTCTGTTTGCGTCAAAACATTGGTGACTGCGATGGATTGGGAAACGACATTGGTGAGTTCCCGAGCAATCATGTAACCGATCATGCCGACAGATTCTGCGCCAATTGCATCAAGCGGATACATGGGTACATTTGGGTAAGCATTCTGTTGCAGCGCAATGAGTCCTACTTGAGGACCGTTTCCGTGCGTGATGATGAGTTCATTGCCAGGTAAAACTTTCGCAATTTGCTGACACGCCATGCGCACATTGGTTCGCTGCACTTTGTAGCGCATGGGTTCTCCGCGTTTTAAAAGGGCATTCCCTCCAAGAGCGATTACGATGCGCATACTTTGAATTCCCCAAAACTAATGAACGCCAACGACGGCCGCCAATAAGGCCATGCGCAAGGCAACAGAAAAGCCAATGGCTTTAAAGTAGAGTTGATGTTCGGTGTTGTCGATGGTGAAATCGAATTCGCCGGGATTGCGGGGTAAAGAGTGATGAAGTCCAACTGTTTTGCCAGTTTTATCTTTAATAGTTTGGAGCATTTCCAGCGAGATGTAGAAATTCGCCATTTTTCTTTCAAAATCCGCCCGGTTGGGATCATCCTTTTTTACTGAGCAGCCGGGTAGATAAATTAAGTCAACCTTTTCATCCATGTAGAGGATTTCATTTTCTTTCTTTGTCAAATCAAAATGCTCTTCAAAATGAGCTCCCATGACCGTCAATTTATGACGAACGATTTCAGGCATCGGTAAGGCACTGGTTCCGGTGTAAATGATTTTGGCGCCTAAGGCGGCGAGTGTTAAAGCAAATGAGTGACCGGAGCGGGCACGCGACAAGTCTGGCGTCACGATGGCAACGGTGACTTTAGATAAGTCGCCGAACGCCCTCCAACACGTATAGGCATCCAAAAGGCCTTGAGTGGGATGGGTTACGTGGCCGTAACCACCTGAAATAACCGGAGCGCAGTAACCTTCAGTGGTATTTAATGCTTGCAGCGCCTCTTTGTCATCGGGATGACGCATGACAATGACATCGGCATATTCTGAAGTCACTCGTAGACTGTCGGCTAAGGATTCGTTTTTGGCAAAGGAGGCACTATGTAAGGGATCGGTTTCTGTGATAACAGAGCCTCCCAAGCGGAGCATGGCGTTTTCATGTGAGCAGCGTGTGCGGGTAGAGGGCTGAAAAAACAAGGTGTAGAGCACTTTCCCATTTAAAAAATTTAACCCCGTTCGCATAAAGGGCTCAAACATTTTCGCCGCTTGAAATAAGCTCAGAATCTCTTCACAGGAAAAGTCATCAATGAAAGTGATGTTTTTCCCTTTCATGTGAGTTGCATCGAGCACTTCACGAATATCGAGGGTTTTAAAGTTTGTATTTAGCGCCATATCAATTACTCCAATAGGACGATTTTAGCGGCCTGTGCATGGGTATTGATGAAGCTTGGGTTATTCAAATGGATAAAAAAATCCCCTTGTTGAAAATCTTCAGCAAGGGGAGAAAAAAATCGGAGAACTAACGCAAGTAGTCTTCCGTCACACGGGCAAAGACGCTCGCGGCGATGGGTAAGCAAGCGTCGTTGTAGTCGTAAGACGAGTTGTGCAATAAGCACGGACCGTCTCCGTGTCCTTGCAGGCGATGCGAACCATCGCCAGAACCCACAAAGAAGAAGGCCCCGGGCGTGGTTTGCAGGTAGTCTGCGAAGTCTTCCGAGGGCATGACCGGTTCTTGTTCGTGCAGGCGGTCTTCTCCATAGAGTTCTTTCACGGCGTTTTGAACTCGGTCAACGCACTCCGGTGTATTGATAACCGGAGCGTATTGACGAGTGAAAGTAAGATGGGCTTGTGCGCCGAAAGCTTGCGCAACGTTGCGGCTGATTTGATCAAGTTTTTCCTCGACCATGTCTGTGACCTTATCGTCAAACGTTCTGACGGTGCCTAAAATGCTGGCATGATCGGGCACCACGTTATAGGCCGTACCGGCTTCAATCTTGCAAATACTTAAAACAGCTGGGTCAATCGGGCGTTTCATACGAGTGATAATGCCCTGAATAGATTCGCAGATTTGAATAGCCGTGAACACGGGATCAATGGACAAATTGGGCATGGCGCCGTGAGAGCCGCGGCCATCAACATCAATTTTGAAGACGTTGCCGCTTGCCATCATGGCCTTTTTGTTAATGCCAATTTTCATCGCCGGTGTTTCAGGCCAGTTGTGGCAGCCAAGGTAGAAGTCAGCCGGGAACTTCTCCATAAGCCCGTCGGCAATCATGTGTTGAGCGCCGAATCCGCCTTCTTCACCGGGTTGGAAGACAAAAATGACCGTACCGCTGAAGTTTTTCGTTTCGGAAAGATAACGGGCAGCCAGCAAAAGTCCTGTGATATGACCATCGTGGCCGCAGGCGTGCATGACACCGGTATTTTTTGAAGCATGTTCAAAATGATTGGCTTCTGTAATGGGCAGTGCATCCATATCAGCACGCAAGGCAATGCGTTTAGTGCCATTTCCGTTTTTCAGAACACCGACAACGCCCGTTCCGCCGATTCCGGTGTGAACTTCAATACCCCATTGAGTCAGGTATTGGGCGATTTTCTTAGAAGTTTCAAATTCTTGGTTGCTTAATTCCGGGTGGGCATGGAATTCACGGCGGATGCGGGTGAATTCCTGAGCCAACTCTTCAATACGAGCGATGGAAGGCATTTTTATTTCCTTTGTTAGAAAAGGTTGATTGGCTAAGTGTAGCTCAGAAAAAAGGGGATCTTTTTAGAGATCCCCTCGACTTAATCAGTAATGATTAATGACCGCGCAATTTTTCCGCAGCGTCTTTCACTGAGCGGCGTAGCGTATCAAAGGCTTCTCTGATGGCAAGCATCACGTCATTGTTGGTGCGGGAGACCACCAAGTCGCTGCCGGAGGCAACAATTGTGACACGCACAGTGTAGGCGCCCATCGTCTGATGGCCTTCTTGAGTGATGGTGGCGTGGCAGGGGCCCAAGTTACGGTCAAATTTGCTCAAATCGTTCAATTCTTTTTGTACAGCTTGTTCTACCGCTTCGGAACGACTGATACCATGGAATATTACTTGTAATGCTTGTGCCATATAGATCCCTCTTTTTGTTTTGTTATTAGAAAGAGTGGGAAGATGGCTCTCTTCCCTTCCTACTTCATAGTGTACTGAAGTTATTCCGAGCAAATTGTGCTTTTAAGCAAAAGATTGCGCAAAGAAGAAAGAAAATGTTAATGCACGATTTCCAATGACTTGTTGTGTTTTCTGCTAAGATCGCGCCCATCTTACATAAACTATTCGCGCAACTGATTGATTACAAAGCGCGTTTATAAAAGGAAAACAAAAAATGCGTAAACCTTGGGAAGAAGCGGGTAGCCATCGTGATGATTTTGGTTTTGAGGATCGTCCGCGTCGCTCAGACCGCCGCTTTGACGATCGTGATGGTTTCAAACGCCGTTCTGATCGTCGATTTGATCGTCGAGAAGACGGCTTTGGACGCCGTGACGATAATTTTGCTCGCCGTGATAAACGCAGAGATGACCGCAGGGGTGGTTTCTCTAAGCGTCGCGATGATTTCGCTGAGAATCTCTACGGAGTACGGTCCGGTCCCCGAGCCCGTGCCGCTATGGCAGGAGGCCCGTCGCCAAACAGCTCCCAGCCGCAATGCGCTCATTACGCTTGATGCGGATGTGGCTCGCGTTTTCGCAACCAGCGAGGCTGTCAATGCCGCCTTGCGTCATTTGATTGCTTTGGCCGGCATCATGGGTGAAGATGCCATTAAGCAAGCAACCCGTGAAATTGAAAATACTCAGGCCGAGGAGGTAACGCAATCGCCCGAAGAACCCGCGGCTGTTCAGGCTCAACCGGTGGCAGAATTCCAGACGACCGACGAGGATGAAGAATGGTTTGATTTGCCCGTAGAGGGTGAAAAGGCCGAGTGATAAGAAAAAGCGCTCAGCCAAGGAGTGTGTGGAAATGACATTGCGTTATACAGTTACTCCTGTTCCTTACTCGGGAACATTTCACGTTGAATTGGTACTGAGCGCTTGCGATGAATTATTGTTGCGTCTGCCTGCCTGGCTTCCCGGCAGCTACATGATTCGGGATATGGCAGCAGAAATTCAGTCCTTGGATGTTTTATGCGGCGGCCAGTCTTTCGAGTGCCGCAAAGTCGATAAAAGCACGTGGCGCGTACAGCTCGGTGCTAAACAGCGGAAAATGACCGTCCGCTATGAAGTCTTTGCCCAGGACCCATCAGTTCGCCGAGCTTATTTAGATACTGACAGAGGTTTTTTAACCTTCTCAAGTTTGTGTCTGTACCCGATCGGAAGCGAAAAAGAGGCGATAGAAGTAGAGATTTGTGAACCCAAAGGGGTAGGCAGCTGGCAAGTGGCAACAGAGCTTTCACCTCTTGAAATCAAAGAAAATGGCTTCGGACGCTATCAGGCCGAAAACTACGATGAATTGATCGATTCGCCGATGGAAATCGGGCCCTGGCAAGCTATTGAATTCAAAGCTTATGGCGTTTGCCACCGAATCATTTTAAGTGGGAAGGTGACGCCGTTTGACCGGCAACGACTCAAAAGCGATGTTAAGCGTTGTGTGGAAACGGTTATTTCGTTTTTTGAGCCAAAGACACGCAAAGCTCCTTTTGCATCTTACTGTTTCTTTTTAAATTTAAGTGAGAATTTATACGGAGGACTCGAGCACCGTGCAAGCACTACACTGGCGGCTTCCTTTTTTGATTTACCCATTGAGAGTGAGACAACCATCAGTGCCGGTTACGCTAAGCTTTTGGAGCTTTTTACCCATGAGTACTTTCATGCTTGGTGGGTTAAGCGGGTCAAGCCTTCCGTTTTTATTCCCTATGACTTAACGCAGGAAACTTACACGAACCTGTTGTGGGTTTTTGAAGGTTTCACAAGTTATTACGACGCACTGTTGACCGCGCGAAGCGGCGCAACGGATACGGAAAACTATCTGAAATCTTTGTCGGAAACCTTGAATCGTCATTATTTGGCCAGCGCGAAAAATCGACAAAGTTTGGCCGAATCTTCCTTTGACGCCTGGATTAAATACTATAAAGTCAGAACCAACCGAAGCCGTTCGGTCACGAGTTACTACGACAAAGGGGCGCTTGTTGCCATGGCCTTGGACGCTTTCATTCAGAAAGAAAGTGTAGGCAAACACTCTTTAGATGATGTTTTGCGTTTTGCGTGGCAGCAATTTAAAGAGGTGGGCAAAGACTATGCTGGCCTAGATGAAGAGATGATGCCGGAGATCATTTTCGAGGCGACCGGAATTGACGTGAGTGAGCAAATCGACCGTTGGGTTTACGGTTGCGAGGAACCGGACTACAAGCGTGTACTCAAAACGATGGGCATTGACTTGACCGAAGAGAAACTTCCCATTGAACGGGAAGTGTTGCAGGCGACCTTGTCCGGAACAAACGCACTTAAAGTCAGTCAACTCGATGAAGCGGGAGTCGCAGAGCTTGCGGGGCTTTGTGTGGGTGATGAACTCCTTGCTATTGATTCCATCCGCGTTACCAAGAGCAATTTAGAGAAGCTTCTTAAGCGCTACGGCCAAGCAAAATCTTTTTCCCTGCACGTATTTAGAAGCGGTCTTTTGAAGGAACTTTCCGTGAAGCCCCGAAAGACGGATGCGCGCAAAATAAAGCTAAGCGTCAATTCAAACGGCAAAGCATTTTGCCGTTGGTTAAACCGTTAAAGAGCTTGTCGAATCCAATTTTTCAGAGCAGGCACCAGAGCTAAGGCATCTCGTCGTCCCGCGTCGTAGCCGCGCTGAACGTCTTGAGGATCATGAGTCAAGCGTTTAATTCCTAAAGACGCCTGAGGCCGAATAACAAATGCGTTGCCTTTTTGAGATGCCTCATCAATATCCTTTTGTGTTTGCTCATAGGCCACAGGAGACTGGGCAAACGTTTCACAAAATTGGGGATACTTTCTATAAAAGAGTCTCGCTAGGTACGCATCTCGGTCTTTGACTTTGTGTTCACGCGGTTGGGTGGAAATGACGATATTGCGGTCATACCCTAATTTTTCGAATGCTTTTAAAGGAATACGGTCAGAGCAGCCGCCATCGAGCAGCTTTTTGCCTCGAAA
Source organism: uncultured Sutterella sp. (assembly GCA_905212345.1). Lineage (GTDB taxonomy): Bacteria > Pseudomonadota > Gammaproteobacteria > Burkholderiales > Burkholderiaceae_F > Aphodousia. The sequence continues at coordinate 9,016 of CAJMEC010000012.1, forward strand.
TTCTACGATTTGAGAAACGTAGGGCAGAGACGCCGAAGCTCTCAAGCCGTCAATTTCTTTTTCCATATCCGTTAAATGCAGATATTCCGGCTCTCCGGTTTCTACATTGGTACAGGTCACATAGTAAGCAATGCCGGATTTTTTAAAGGTATCGTTATCGAACGGATCGTAAATATAGGGGATATCGTGATAGCAAAACTGGGTGTCAACGATATTGCCAGTTTTGATTAATGTTTTAAAACTGAAAAAACGGTCATCGCCGCAAAAGCGTTTGTAGAAACGAAGACTTCTGCCTTTTTGACCGGAAACAAAAGAACAGCCGTGAACGGCGCCGGCTGATACACCAATGACGCCTTTGACGGGAAGATTTAGGTCTGACAGGACATCTAAAACACCGGCAGCATAAATTCCACGGATTCCGCCTCCTTCAACAACAATCCCTAAACGATGATTCGACATAAAAATTGAACTTCAGTTAAAGAAATGTTGAATTATAGAGAGAGCAAACAAAAGGAAAAAAACTCCAGGTCAGTTGCCCGACGTGGAGAAAGAAGCAAGAACGCGCTAGCTCTTACTTCGAGGACGGTTGGGCAGCAATCGTTGCCAGTCGGTTTTCAAGTGCGGCCGCAATCGCACAACGATTAACAAGCTCACGGGCGAAAACCAGGAAATTCAAATAAAGCTCGCTGCCTCGAACGGATAACATTCGCAAGCGACGCGCCATCCAATAAAAGCGTATAAGTTGCCGCGGCCAGCGCACTTCCCAATAATTCAAAAACAATGGATACCGTGGTTGATGTCGGCAGGCCGAGCGAATTAAAAAGGTCCAACAAAATAATGTCCGTGACCATTACCGCAAAGAAAATCACCATGATTTCAGAAAAGGTAAACATCTGCGGATTGAAAACACCGGAGCGAGCAATTTCCATCATTCCAGATGAGAATGTCGCGCCCAACATGACGCCGATGCTGGCCACAAGCATGATGGTTTTAAAAGAGGCGATTCGACAACCTAAAGCCGAATTTAAGAAATTGACAGCGTCATTGCTGACCCCGACAAAAATATCAAAAACAGCTACCAAACCGAGAAAGGCAAGTAGAGCGAGAAAGTAGTATTCCATGAAAAAAACGTTATTTGAACAAAATAAGAGAGACCACACAACTACAATTGGCGGCAGTATGCGCTTACAAAATGACGGAATTGTTTGAGATAGATGTCGGAAAGATTAAAAATCTGTGAAAAGTAGGAAGATTGTTAGACAGAGTTTGATTCTTAAGATAATTGATTTTCTTGTTCGTATAACACGGTTGTTTTAAATGAGTCGAAGTGCTTAAAACAAAATAATTAGGGAACTCAAAATTAGTCAGTTGGGGGCTGGAGTTTTACTTTTTTCGGTTACTAAAATCGACGGTTGGTTTGATACTTTTCCGAAAGGATTGACAAATGACCAGATACGTATTTGTCACAGGCGGCGTTGTGTCTTCTTTAGGCAAAGGTGTGGCCGCCGCATCTCTAGCTGCCATTTTGGAATCGCGCGGTTATCGCGTCACCATGATCAAAATGGATCCTTACTTAAATGTAGATCCGGGCACCATGAGTCCCTTTCAGCACGGAGAGGTGTTTGTAACCGAGGACGGAGCGGAAACCGATTTGGATTTGGGGCATTATGAGCGCTTTATTTCAGCCAAAATGCACAAGGCCAATAATTTCACGAGCGGTCAGATCTATGAGAGCGTTTTGCGCAAAGAACGCCGCGGGGAATATTTGGGTAAGACCGTGCAAGTTATCCCGCATGTAACTAACGAAATCCAGGAATTTGTGAAGCGAGGAGCGGGCAGTGCCGATATTGCTGTTGTCGAAATCGGCGGAACGGTAGGGGATATTGAATCACTTCCCTTTGTTGAAGCGGTTCGCCAGTTGAGTTTACAGGTAGGGCGTGAAAACAGCTGCTTTGTTCATTTAACGCTTTGCCCCTGGATTGCGGCCGCAGGTGAGCTAAAGACCAAACCGACCCAGCACTCAGTGCAAAAGCTTCGGGAAGAGGGCGTTTATCCTGATGTCCTTTTGTGTCGCGCGGATCGCCCTATTCCCGAGAATGAAAGAGCCAAAATTGCCCTCTTTGCCAATTTGCCGGTTGATCACGTTATCAGCGTTTGGGATGCTAAAACAATTTATGAAGTGCCGCTGATGTTGCATGAGCAGCATCTCGATGAGATTATTTGCAAACGGCTCGGATTAGATCAATCCAAATCAGCAGACCTTTCTGCTTGGGTGAAAATTTGCGAAGAATTACAAAATCCTCAACACGAAGTCAATATTGCGCTAGTAGGAAAATACGTTGACTATGCCGATAGCTACAAGAGTTTGAACGAAGCGCTTTTGCATGCAGGAATCCATACTCACACACGGGTGAATCGCATTTTTGTGGATGCAACGGAAATTGAAGAAAAAGGCACAGATAAGCTCAAAGGCATGGACGCTATTTTGGTGCCGGGCGGATTTGGAAAGCGTGGCACTGAAGGTATGATTCGAGCTATTGAATATGCGCGTGTGAATAAGATTCCCTATCTGGGTATTTGTCTTGGAATGCAATTGGCCGTGATTGAATTTGCCAGGCATGTTTGCGGATTGGATCAAGCCAATTCAACAGAACTTAATCCTGATACACCACACCCGGTTGTTTCTTTAATTACAGAATGGACTGATCGGGATGGAGCTACGCAAAAACGCGACGAGCAAAGCAATTTAGGTGGAACGATGCGTTTAGGCAAGCAGGAAGTGCCGGTAAAAAAGGGAACGCTCGCCTACGAAATCTATGGCGGTATGGTAGCAGAGCGTCATCGCCATCGCTATGAGGTCAACAATACTTATGTTCCCCAGTTTGAAGCTTCAGGAATGGTGATTTCTGCCTGCACGCAGGAGGAACATTTGCCAGAAATGATGGAGTTGCCTAATCATCCGTTCTTTTTTGGCGTGCAATTTCATCCGGAATTTACCTCAACTCCGCGTTTTGGGCATCCGCTTTTTGAAGCGTTTGTTAGGGCCGCTCTTAATTACCGTGAGACTGCCAAATAAAAATGTCCGTTTACGAAGTCTACAAACTGTTTTGTAGGCTTCGTTTAAGGGCTGTGTCAGTGCTCTTTTCAGCGCAAAAAGATTTTGGCTGGCGGACCTCTAACAGGTTTGTTTTTCTTCAATTTTTTAGGTAAAATCCCAACCCTTGTTATTTCAATAGGTGTTTCTCTGTCGCCTTTTTGAATTAACGGGAAACGAATTTTTGGACTCTGTCGCTGGTGCTTGCGGCCTTAAGCGACAATCCGTTTGCGCGCGACTTGAATGAAAATGTCGTGCGTTTTCATTGATAGGTGAATGAATAATGAAGACCTTCTCGGCTAAGCCGCTCGAAGTGACTCGCGAATGGTACGTGGTTGACGCCACCGATAAGATCGTCGGTCACCTCGCTGCTGAAATTGCTGCCCGTTTGCGTGGCAAGCACAAGCCTGAATACACGCCGCACGTTGATACGGGCGATTTCATCGTTGTGATCAACGCTTCCAAGATGAAGATGAGTGGCGACAAGGCTAAGAACAAGCGTTACTATCGCCACACGGGTTATCCTGGCGGCATCATCGAAACGACTTTCGAAAAGATGCAACAACGCCACCCGGGTCGCGCCCTTGAAATCGCTGTTAAGGGCATGCTCCCGAAGGGACCCTTGGGCTATGCCATGATTAAGAAGTTGAAGATCTATGCTGGTGAAGAACATCCGCATACGGCTCAACAACCTAAGAACCTCGACATCTAATAAGGATTCGGCATGATCGGCAATTACAATTACGGCACCGGCCGTCGCAAGAGCTCCGTGGCCCGCGTCTTTATTAAGCGTGGTTCCGGCAAGATCGTGATCAACGGTCGTCCTTTGAATGAATACTTCCACCGTGAAACCGGCCGTATGGTCGTGATGCAACCGTTGGAACTCACCGAAAACGTTGAAACGTTTGACGTGATGGTCAACGTGCGTGGCGGTGGTGAAACGGGTCAAGCCGGCGCTGTGCGTCACGGCATTACCCGCGCTTTGATTGACTACGACGAAGGCTTGAAGGCCCAGTTGTCCGCCGCGGGCTTTGTGACCCGTGACGCTCGCGAAGTCGAACGTAAGAAGGTCGGTCTTCGCAAGGCCCGTCGCCGTAAGCAATTCTCCAAGCGCTAATCGCTTTACGATTGCAAATTGCCCAAATCCCGTCTCAAGCGGGATTGGCAACAGAGAGGCTCTCCAAAATTGGAGAGCCTTTTTCGTAGGCGTACAATAGCGAGATTGCTTTTTATTTGTCTAAAAAATGTCTTTAACGGCTCTGGTACTTGTGCTGACAGCAGCACTGGTGCACGCAACTTGGAACTATTTTCTTAAAAAAGCCAATGCCACGAGACCCTTTTGGTGGCTGGTTTATATCATCACGGCGGTCGTTACCGTCCCGGCGCTTTTTATTTACGATCCCCAAGCGTTCTCTAATATCACCCCGATCGGGTGGCTGGTCATCGCACTTTCTGCGCCGATTCACGTTATTTACGGACAGGTTTTGCAGATAGGTTACAAAAAGTCGGACTACTCCATTGTTTACCCAACAGCACGTGGCACTGGCCCGTTGATTACCGTTTTATGCGCGGTGTTGATTTTGGGTGACAGACCTTCTTTCTGGGGCTGGATTGGCATTGTTTTGATTTTGGCCTCCATTGTGCTTTTAGCGATGCCGCACAAGCAAGACAAACAAACGCAGGATCTTCGTATTCGCGCGGGGATATTTTGGGGGTTCTTAACAGGGTGCTTTATTGCCGGGTATTCATTTTGTGATGCTTGGGCCGTGCAGCAAGAAACGGGACTTACACCAATGAGTTTTTATTTCCCTTCCATTGCAGTGCGAGCGATTGTCTTTGCTCCTTTTATTATTATGCACGCCAATTGGAAGGCGGAATCTAAGGAAATCCTCACAACGCCGCGTTTACAAAAGGCTTTAGCAGTGGTCACCGTGGGTTCGCCCTTAGCCTATCTTCTGGTGCTTTATGCCATGACAATTGCTCCGCTTGCCTACGTTGCCCCGAGCCGAGAAGTCGGCATGATGATTGGGGTTGTTTTAGGTGGTTTGCTTTTGCGTGAACGCTTGTCGGCAATGCGTTTGGCCGGGGTGATCGGGATGACATTAGGGGTGATACTGGTTGGACTAGAAGGGTAACGTTTCGCAACAAAAATGCTTCGTCAAAAAACGTATAATCAACAGGTTTTCTGATGGACGAAATCACTATGCAAGATAACACACAAACAAATTTGGCTCCGGATCCCATCCACTTTACCGACGCCGCAGTGGCAAAGGTTAAAAGTTTGATTGAAGAAGAAGGTAACGACAATCTGAAACTGCGTGTATTTGTGCAAGGCGGCGGCTGCGCGGGTTTTCAGTATGGTTTTCAATTCGATGAAAAAGAAAACGAAGATGACGCCAAAATGGTTAAGGATGGTGTAACGCTCTTAATTGACTCCCTGAGTTATCAATACCTCGTTGGCGCAGAAATTGATTTCAAGGAAGATTTGACGGGAGCGCAATTTGTTATCCGCAATCCTAATGCCGTGACCACCTGCGGCTGTGGTTCATCTTTTTCTGTTTAGTGCGCTGGGTAGAGCGCGCCTAAAATGCGCTCGCCTCGAGCACGCGTTACGGCCGGGAGATTCCCGGCTTTTTTATTGGCAAAACGATAGGCAAGCCAGGCAAAAGCCATGGATTCAACATACATGGGATCAACGCCTAAAACAGAGGTGCTGAAGACGGCATAAGGTCCTTTTTGCAACTCCTGCATCAGCAAAGGATTCAGCGCTCCGCCTCCGCAGATAAAAAGTTCTTTCGTATCTGGCTGCGTTTGAGCGATGGCAGAGAGAATGCCTTGAGCAGTTAGGGCAACCAGGGTGCGTTGAACATCTTCAGGATTAAGTGATGAAAGCAGTGGGAAGCGTTCCAGAAGCCAATTTTCGTTGAAATATTCTCGACCGGTGCTCTTGGGCGGTTTTCGTTTGAAGTAAGGATCTGTCAAACACGCTTCAAGTAACGCGCCAACAATCTTGCCCTTAGAAGCCCAACGTCCGTCTTCATCGAAAAGTAGTCCGCAATGCTTTTGTACCCATACATCCATCAATGTGTTACCCGGGCCGCAGTCAAAGCCTAAGACTGTCTTTCTTTTTAATAAAGTCACATTGGCAATACCGCCGATATTGACAATAGCTCGAGGCGAGTCACCGGAGAAAATACAGGCGTGAAAGGCGGGGACAAGTGGAGCGCCCTCGCCTCCTGCGGCCATATCCCGACTTCTGAAGTCAGCAATGACATCAATGTTGGTGAGTTCTGCTAACAAGGCTGGATTATTCAGTTGCACCGTGAAGCCTAGTTGCGGGCAATGGCGGATGGTTTGTCCATGAACCCCTATGGCGGCAATATCCTGAGAGGTGAGATTGAGTTTAGCCAATAAACGCTTAACAACCTGTGCGTAAAAGTGAGCTAATTGAATAGCCGTTTGGCCACACCGATTAATTTCATCTGGCCCGGACGTTATAAGCGATAAAAGGGCTTTTCGCAGTGAGAGGTTGTAAGACAAATGTTCGTGTCCGAGAAATTGAACGCGGTCAGCCTTGAATTGACAAGCCACCGCATCGGCGCCGTCAAGGCTCGTTCCAGACATCAAACCAATGAAAATGTCCGATCGCCTGCTCATCTTATGACCTGGGTTGTTCCGGGGTGCTTTCTTCTTTAGCAACCGCTTCCCTCGGTGTCAGCGGTTTAACGGATTGAATACGGTTAAGCATAGCCAGTCGAGCCGTCAGAGGACGGGCGGAGGCTAGAAGTTTATGTTTTTCTTCGTTCGTCAGATGTTCCTTATCCGGAATACTTGTTTTCAACGGATTGACTTGACGGTTATTAACACGCAATTCATAGTGAAGGTGAGGACCGGTCGCTAAACCTGTGGCTCCGACATAGCCGATAACCTGTCCGCGTTTAACGGGAACGCCGACCTTCATGCCATCGGCAATTCGGGACATATGGCCATACAGCGTTGTGCGTGAATCATCATGTTTGATCATGAGGTAGTTGCCGAAACCGCGCTTATCAAAGGAGCGTCTGGAAATAACGCCGTCGGCAGCGGCAAAAATCTTATTACCTCGGGGAGCGCCGAAGTCAGTCCCTTGGTGCGGACGAAGCACGCCCGTCACGGGGTGACGTCTCATTGGCATAAAGCTTGAAGTCACCCGTGCGCCTTCAACGGGAACGCGGATAAAGGTTGTACGGTTGGAGGTCCCGTCTAGGCTATAGAACCCACCGTTTCTTGTACCATCATCGGCCCAGAAACTTTCGTATGTTTTGCCTTGATGGGTCACAGAAACAGCCAAAATTTTCCCGTTTCTGACAAAGTCTCCTTCAAGGAACTGCCGCTCATAGATAACGCGGAAGTCATCGCCTTTTGAAATATCCAGGCCGTTGTTGATTGCACGCTCAAACGCCAGGGGCATTTTTTCTGCAATTTCACTAGGGACACCGACAGCTTTGGCAGATTCAATAAGTGACTTATCAACGAGTCCGGCACTCATCGCTTGTTGCGTTTCATAAACGAAGGGAGCTGAGTTGATAACAAAACGCTCGCCTCTGCGAGAGATTGTGACGACGGAATTCTTTTGATTGGCAGAACGGCTTTCTAAGAAAATCTTCAGAGTCTGAGCTTTCTTGTCGGCTGTCACCTTTGCCTGTACATAAACACCCTCACGCGGTGTCGAAAGCGGCTGAGCTAATGTCTGGCCGCGAATGAAGCGCTGCAGTGCCGCATCTTCAATATTTAATCTAGAGAAAATAGCTCCGAGCGTATCGTTGACTCGGATCATTGTCGTATGTGTTGTTACAGCACTATGCGTGGTTACAACGGTGATTTGGTCCGCAATTGAGGGAATGGGAAGCGGAGCGACAATTTCCGTTTGCAGGCTTCTGGCCATTTGCTCATCGTCGGACGGATAGGCCGAATAGGTAGCGATAGCGACAGAAGCGGGCAAAATACCGAAAGTGATACCTAAAACCAAGCGTCTGTATGGGCTTTTAGCAACCCGATCCCACGAGCGAGCGCAGCCGTGGGCAACAAGGCATAAGCCTTGGCCAACGGTACGTAAATTCTTAGCAAGGATACTGGGCGCAGACATTAGAGGATTGATTGGTTACAATAAGCCGATACGCAATCGGAAAACGGCACTAATTTTACCCGAATTACTCCATGAGACCGATTGAATATTCTGTTTTTTATGTAATTTTTTTGTAAAAAATCTATGAGCGAAACTGAACAAAAATATCCTGTGACCGAGCAGGTCAAGGAAGCCATGGCAACCATTAAGCGCGGCGTTGACACGCTTTTGATTGAATCGGATCTTGAGCAAAAGCTGGCTCGCTCGCAGGCGACGGGAACGCCTTTGCGTTGCAAGCTCGGTTTGGACCCCACAGCTCCGGATATTCATATCGGTCACACGGTTGTGTTGAATAAATTGCGTCAATTGCAAGATTTGGGCCACACCGTTATTTTCTTGATCGGAGACTTTACGGCCGCTATCGGTGACCCTTCAGGCCGCAACGTGACCCGTCCGCCCCTTTCCCGCGAACAAATTGAAGTCAACGCTAAGACCTATTTGGATCAGGCAAGTCTTATTTTGGATCGCGAAAAGACGGAAATCCGTTACAACTCCGAATGGAGCGACAAGATGACGGCTACCGATATGATCAAGCTGGCCTCTCGCTATACGTTGGCCCGCTTGCTTGAGCGCGATGATTTTGCCAAGCGCTATGCCGAGCAGGCTCCGATTGCCATGCATGAACTTTTGTATCCGCTCATGCAAGGTTACGACAGCGTGGCTTTGAAAGCTGATATGGAATTAGGTGGTTCGGATCAACGCTTCAATCTTCTTGTCGGTCGCGAATTACAACGCCAATATGATCAAGAGCCCCAGTGCATTTTGACCATGCCCTTGCTTGTCGGTCTGGATGGCGTCAACAAGATGAGTAAGTCCAAGCACAACTACATCGGTATCACCGATACGCCGAATGATATGTTTGGCAAGGTGATGAGTATTTCGGACGACTTGATGTGGAATTGGTATGACCTTTTGAGCTTAAAGAGCAACAGCGAAATTGAAACGCTGAAAAATGAGTGTGCCAATGGTCGCAACCCTCGCGAAGCCAAGGTCCTTTTAGCTAAAGAAATTGTTGAGCGTTTCCACACGAGCGCTGACGCAGATGCTGCAGAGGTGGAATTTAATAACCGATTCCGCGCTGGCGAAATGCCATCGGAAATCCCGGAAGTCAATGTAGCCGCTGTGGATGGCGAGATCGGCATCGGTAAGCTCATTAAGGAAGCCGGCATGGTGCCCAGCGTCGGCGAAGCAAACCGTAACGTTGACCAAGGTGGTGTTCGCGTCAATGGAGACCGCGTAACCGACCGCGGATTAAAGCTTAAGGTTGGCACATATACCATTCAAGTTGGTAAGCGTAAATGGGCTAAGGTGACGGTTCACTAAGACCATTTTGGGAGAAACAAAAGCCGCGACGAACGAAGTTTTGCCGCGGCTTTTTATCAAAGGGAAGGACAATGATCGGATTACTGCAAAGAGTTAAAAACGCCTCCGTGACAGTCAATGAGCAAGTAATTGGCGCCGTGAAACAAGGTCTTTTGGTTTTAGTTTGTGCAGAAAAAGGCGATAGCGCAGAGCAATGTGAAAAGCTTGCCAAAAAAGTGTTGGCTTATCGGATTTTTGAAGACGAAAACGGCAAAATGAATAAAAGTGTGTCCGATATCGGTGGAGAAATATTAATCGTTTCCCAATTCACCCTTGCTGCGGACACAGCTAAAGGACTTCGGCCGAGTTTTACGCCTGCTGCAGACCCTGAAACGGGAAAGCGTCTTTATGAACACTTTATTGAAAAAATTAAAGAAAGCGGTCTAAAAACAGAAACAGGGCAGTTTGGCGCAAATATGCAGGTCGCCTTAATCAATGACGGTCCTGTGACGATTTGGCTAAAGTGTTAAAAGATTGACAAAAGCGTCTGGATCAACGAATAATCAATTTAGTAATTTGGGAGGATTGTCTATGAAAATAACCAGTCAAGACTTTGAGCACGGGCAGTGGATTCCGAGCGAGTGTGCCTACGGGCAATTAGTTGACGGCAAATTCGCGTTGGCTGAAAATTTAAATCCTCAACTTTCATGGAGCGGTTTGCCGCAAGGAACACAATCCATTGTTTTAGCTTGTATTGATCCGGATGTCCCGACAGATCGAAAGGCTTTAAATGAAGATGGTGAAATTCCTGCTGATCAGCCAAGGCGCGACTTTGTTCACTGGTTGGTGTGGGACATGGATCCCACCGTTTGCGAAGTGAAAAAGGGCGAAGCTAGTGTCGGTGATGAAAAAAGCGGTAAGCGTTTTGCCAAACCGAAGGGAATTGAGGCAATCAATGATTATTCAACGGAGACAGAAATTCATCGCGGCTACGACGGCCCCTGTCCTCCGGGATTCGACGCTCGCATGCACGGCTACGAATTTCGGGTGTATGCGCTTGATGTGAAAACATTGGACTTACCAGATACGGCTCGTTGGCAGGAGGTTTGCCAACGCATGGCTTCGCATGTCCTGGCCAGCGCAACGATCCAAGGGATTTATAGTTTGAATCTAAGGTTGCAACCGCTTTAAGCGATTCTTAGTGGATAGACTAATGGGGGAGTAAGTAGCTCCCCCAAATTATTTTTAAGTTGGTTGATAAAACGAAACTGTATTTTTTGTACACAAAAATGTTAAGAACGTCAAAATTTCGTGCAAAAAATGCAAAAGTGGGAATGAATTCATATATTGCAAAGTCATCAAGAATTGGGAAAAACAACGTAATCGCAAACTACCTGTCGTTTGTGGGTAAGATAGGTTAAAAAATACGGTTAATGAAGAAATTTGTAGCACAGTGCTTACGACAGTACTGTGTATGTCTATTTTGAAAATAACGAAAAATTAGAACTTTTAATGGCAATTTAAATATTGAACACTTTATTCGGAGTGTAAAGTTTTATGCAGGCAAAAAATACGTCGACTAATTTTAGTGAAATTCAGGAGTCCCCTAAAGTACGGAACAGTTTGAGATACTCTAATGAGGCGACGATCCAATACCAACTTGTTTGTGCAGATAGCTTACTAGTGATTGCAATTCATTCTGGATCCTCTTTTCTGTCAGGAAAAGTTGATTTACTCAATTGTTATCCTCTTTTCTTTTTTTGAATTTCTGTTGATGCTTGATAAAGAAAATTGGTTATTGATTTATAACGTGGAGATTTTGAGTCAGCAAATTTATTCAAAAGCGATCTTAGAAACAGTGGAAAAACTGCTGTTTTGATGATGAAAAAACCAAAAGTACCTAAAGTAAAAACCTTTGTCTATGTTGAAAACAGGAAGTTGGTTTAGCTTTTATTACTTAATGTGTTGTAAAAATGAAACACAATGTCAGACAAAAAGTCTTTTAAACTTGACTAGGGGGGGGTATGTGGTAGGAAAATTCAAGGCAGCAAAGCGAATGTCTTATTTGCTTTCAAATTTCTATAAAGACATCTTTCTTTGAAGAAGGAAAATTTATCATGAAAAAGACTTTAGCTGCTGTTGCTGTCTTGGGTGCTTTTGCTGGTTCTGCTTTGGCTGCTGACGTAACCCTCTACGGTAAGATTGACGCTGGTTTGAATTACACGCACGTTTCTGAAGACGGCGCTGCCAGCACGGATGACTTCGCTATGAAGTCTGGTCAGAATTCCGGTTCTCGTTTTGGCTTGAAGGGCTCTGAACAAATTTCTGAAGGTTTGACAGTTGGTTTCCAAGTGGAAAACGGTTTCTCTGTCGATGATGGCAAGATGACCCAGGGTGGTCGTCTCTTCGGTCGTCAAGCTACGGTTTACGCCAAGACCGACTTCGGTGAAGTCGCCTTTGGTCGTATGGGTGGCTTGGATTCCGGTTTGGGTTCTTATGACCTCGTTGCCGATGCAGGCGTGTTTGGTACGGGTTGGGGTGACTACACCGGTACGATGAGCAATTTCTTCTTGGGCAAGTCTGACCGTTATGACAACATGATCACCTATAAGTCTCCGGAATTTGCCGGCTTGACTTTGGTGGCTCAGGCTTCTTTGGGTAAAGACACCTCTTCCAATAGTGAAGAAGGCGGCCACTTGGCGGATCGTTACTATGCCTTAGGTTTGGGTGCTGACTATGGTGCCTTGACGGGCGCTTTGACAGTCAGTATGCAAGACTACGCTGGTTTGAAGGGTCGTATGGCTGACAATTTAGGCAACGCTGCTATCAAAGACGTTGCCAATGACGATGACGGCTATGCTGTGACGGCCTTTGGTGCTTATGACTTCGGTGTTACGAAGGTCAGCCTCGGTGCTCAATACTTCGACAATGTTGCCCAAGTTCGCGGTTCTAAGACTGGTACCTGGGTTGAGGTTGGGGATGGTGAAGTTGATCGGAAATACGGTGATGTCGAAACCGGCTTGACTGGTTTTGGTGTTATGTTGGGTGCAGTCACCCCGATCGCTGGTGGTTCCCTTTATACGCAAGTTGGCTATGCTGACTACGAACAATCCAAGGTGATCAAGGAAGTTAATGACAAGGCTGACTACAAGGTCTATGGTGTTGGCGTTGGTTACCAATATCCGTTGAGCAAGCGCACGTATGTTTACACGGCTGCTAGCTACACGAAGTCCACAGAAAACGACGGTGTTCCTTCTTCCAAGGATGTCGACACCGACGTGACGGAAGTCATGATGGGCTTGGTTCACAACTTCTAATCTAAGTTAACGCCGGTTTTCTACTACCTTCCGGCAAACTTGATTGAAGCTAGGGGTGATCTCAAAGACGTTTGGGGTTGCCCCTTTTTTGTATTTGTGAAGTTCTGATTTTGAATACGTGATTTTGTGATCAGGTCGTTATTTTGTGGTTAAGCATGTCTTTAGATGTGATTTAGTGTTTTTGCACATATCCTCAAGCTTTAGTGATCTGGAAGCATTTGTTTTATATTGATCTCGTTTGATATATCTTCGGCAAAAGCACAATTTATTCCTATTAATCGAAAAAAGTCCACATGTAGTGTACTAACGAGTACAATCAAAACTAGACGCTCCAACACCATATATTGTGGTTAGGAAAAGTTAACTTTACAGGTCATGCAAAAGAGAGGGGAGTATGCATTGTCCTTTTTGTAAACACGAGCAAACCCAAGTGATTGACTCTCGCACAAGTGAAGATGGCACGACAATTCGCAGACGTCGTCGTTGTTTGAAGTGTGAAAAGCGGTTTACCACCTATGAAAGAGTAGAACTTTCGATGCCTTCCATTATTAAGCGTGGAGGTGGGCGTTGCGAGTATGACCAAAAGAAGCTTCGTGCTTCAATGATGCTCGCGTTACGTAAGCGTCCGGTATCTCGCGAACGAGTGGATGAAGCGATTAACCGTATTGAGCAAAAGATGCTTGCACTGGGAGAACGGGAAGTCCGAAGCGATCGCTTGGGCGAATTGGTGATGGAAGAGCTGCGCGGTCTTGATAAAGTCGCCTATGTTCGCTTTGCCAGTGTTTATCGCAATTTTGAAGACGTTCAAAAATTTGCTGATATGGCTCGAGAGGTCTAGTCAGAGATGTTCTCTTCAGATCGAGACTATATGCGAGAGGCTTTAACGCTTGCCGCTAAGGCCCGCCCGATTAGTCCGCCCAATCCTTCCGTTGGTTGTGTCATTGTGCGAGATGGCAGTATTTTGGGAGAAGGCTTTACTCAAAAGGTTGGCTCTGATCATGCCGAAATTCAAGCGATTAAAGATGCGGCGGCTAATGGACATGATGTGAAGGGAGCGACTGTTTACGTTACTTTGGAGCCTTGTTCTCATTATGGGAGAACACCTCCTTGCGCACTAAGGTTAATTAAAGATCAAGTTGCTCGAGTTGTTGTCGCATGTTTGGATCCCAATCCGCTTGTGGCCGGTCGTGGTGTTGAAATGCTTCGGCAAGCCGGAATCACCGTGGATGTCGGATTGCTGCAAAAAGAGGCCTGGCAGATAAACGCAGGTTTTATGACACGAATGACAGAAAATCGCCCTTGGGTGCGCGCGAAAGTCGCGATGAGTCTAGATGGATTTACGGCTCTGACAAACGGAGAAAGTCAGTGGATCACAGGACCAGAAGCCAGGGAAGACGGTAGGCGCTACCGGTGTGAGGCAGGAGCTATTCTCACGGGTGTTGGGACAGTATTGGCTGATAATCCGTCGTTAACAGCTAGAGTGGATGGAAAACTTCAAGCTAGACAACCATTGAAGGTTCTGGTCGATTCTTATTTGAGAGTTAATCCTGAAAATCATTTTTTTAATGAAGGACAGACACTTGTTGTTTGTGTCGAGGAAGATCTCAAAAAATCCAAGCGATTGAGAGAACGAGGCGCAGAAATTCTGACTCTCTTAGGTGAAAACGGTCGAGTTGATCTGCAAGCGCTTTTGAAGGAGCTGGCACGGCGCGAAGTCAATGAAGTGCACGTTGAAGCGGGAGCGACTTTAACCGGAGAAATGGTTCGATTAGGTTTAGTCGACGAGCTCTTGTGCTACGTTGCGCCGAAAATATTAGGACAGGGTAGAAGTGCCTTTGATCTTCCCCCTCTTCAATCGTTATCAGATTGTGATACATGGACGACGATTCAGACGGCTCAAGTGGGCGAAGATGTTCGGATAATCTTACGAAAAAGGAAATAAAACAATGTTTACAGGCATTATTGAAGCAATTGGTAAGGTCCGCGAACCTGAAAAATTAGGTGACGGTGTTCGCCTGACGATTGATACACCGGTCGGTTGGCTTAAAGGAACGGAGATTGGTGAGTCGATTGCGGTCAATGGCGCTTGCATGACCGTTGTTAACATTGAAGGCGATACGTTTCAAATTGAGGTCTCCGCGGAAAGTCTGTCAAAAACGTGTGGATTAGATACCTGGGGCGAAGTTAATTTGGAAAAAGCCCTTCGTGTTGGAGATCGATTGGACGGTCATATAGTTTCCGGTCACGTGGACGGCGTGGGCCAGGTGGAAGTGATGGAACCCAAGGCCGAAAGTTGGCATTTAGTGGTCCGTGCTCCTATGAAATTGTCTGCCTATTTAGCCTATAAGGGATCGGTGACAGTCAATGGTGTTTCTTTGACAATTAATGATGTTGAAGACACACCGGTTGGCACTCGTATCTCCATCAATTTGATTCCGCATACCGTAGAAGTAACTACGTTAAAGCACTTAAAACCTCAATCTTGGGTCAACCTTGAAATTGATACGATTGCTCGCTACGTGGAACGAATGATGAGCCTTAAAAACGATGATGGGCTCTTTTGATACAAAGGGAAGGTAATCATGAAAACGCAGTTGTTTTCTCCCTACAAAATCGGTCAGATGCAACTTCGCAATCGCATCAGTGTGCCGCCGATGTGTCAGTATCAAGCCATAGATGGAAAGGCTACAACTTGGCATAAAGTTCACTATGGCAAATTGGCTGGATCCGGTGCGGGATTTGTTTGTATTGAAGCCACGGCTGTAACGCCGGATGGACGAATTAGCGGTTCAGATTTAGGGCTTTGGTCAGATGAATTGGCGGGTTATTTTGCAGAAATCGTTCAGACGATGAAAGCGATTGATCCGTCAACGAAAGTTGCTGTTCAAATTAATCACGCGGGACGCAAAGCTTCTGAACGCGCTCCTTGGCTAGGCGGCCATCTTTTGGCTGAAGAAGGCGGATGGGAGCCGGTCGCACCGTCGGCGGTTAGCGCCGGAGGGGACGCGCCGACTCCGCGGGAAATGCTGCCAGGTGGCATAGAAGCCACTATCCAGGCTTTTGCGAACGCCGCCGAACGTGCTCAACGCGCAGGTGTCGATGCCATTGAAATTCACATGGCTCACGGCTACCTTTTGCACCAATTCCTCTCACCGATTTCGAATCTTCGCACCGATAAGTGGGGTGGAAGCTTTGAAAATCGTACCCGTTTGCCGTTAGCCGTTTTTGATGCGATGAAAAAGGCGGCCCCCAATGTTGAAATCGGGGTAAGAGTTTCTGCTACGGATTGGATTGAGGGCGGCTGGAATCTGAAAGAAACCATCGAGCTTGTTGAAATCTTTAAAGAAAGAGGCTGCGCGTTTGTTGATGTGTCAACCGGTGGCCTGCACAGTAGTCAAAAGATTAATGTATCTTATGGTTACCAATTGCCGTTCGCTCGTGCAGTTCGTCTGCAAACCGGGGTTCCAACAATTGCCTGCGGCTTAATTAAAGACGCTCGTCAAGCCGAAAGTGTACTTGTGGAAGGAACGGCTGATTTGGTTGATGTGGGACGGCAAATGTTGCTTAACCCCCATTGGGGATGGCAGGCTGCGCTAGAGTTGGGAGAAAAAGTGGATTTCCCGCCCTCTTACGTTCGGGGAATGCACCGTTAGAAAATCTCTAGCGAATTGATTTTTCGTTAATTTTTGTACCGTTTAGGCGTGTTGTCCGCGCCCAAACACGGTACAATATGCCAATTTACATAAAGAACAGAATTTCTTCGGAGAAACACAATGTCCATGGACATTATTGAGAATTCCTTAGACGGACGCGGTTTGAAAATCGGCATTGTTCAATCTCGATTCAATGAGTATGCCGGCGAAGGCCTGTTAAAGGCTTGTTTGGCAGAATTAGATCGATTGGGTGTGGTTGAGGAAGACATCACGCTCATGCGTGTGCCGGGCGCTCTAGAAATTCCGTTTGCCCTTCAACAATTGGCAGCAACGGAAGAGTATGACGCTTTAATCGCTATCGGTGCAGTAATTCGTGGCGAAACGTACCATTTTGAAATTGTTTCCAACGAGTCGGCCTCCGGCATCATGCAGGTTGGTTTGGATTTTGATATCCCGATTGCAAACGCCGTGCTTACCACTGAAAACGATGAGCAAGCTCAAGCCCGCTTACAACAAAAGGGCACGGATGCTGCGCAGGTTGCCGTTGAGATGGCCAATCTTCGTAAAGAATTTGAGTACGACATGGAAGACGGGGAGTAATCAATGACAGACGTTAAACCCCATCGCCCAAGCCGTGGTGCGCGTTCGCTTTCCAGAGAGTTTGCCCTTTTGGGCGTTTACGAATGGTTGGTAAGCGGCGCGGACGCTGTGACAATTGAACGTACACTTTTGAGCGTTTTAAGTGACGACGGCGAACCTATTGCCGGAGCGGCTATTGATGCCGCGGATTTTGAGCGCTGCGACAAGAAGCACTTCTCTGAATTATTAGCCGGTGTCATTGAACACGCAGAAGATTTGCAAGCGGTTTTCTCCAAGCACGTTGATCGCGACATTTCGCACTTGTCTCTGGTTGAACGCTCGGTTCTTTTGTTGGGAACCTACGAGTTGAAATTTCATATTGAGATTCCGTACCGTGTGGTAATTAATGAGGCTGTGGAATTGGCTAAGCTCTTTGGCGGTTCCGATGGCTTCCGTTATGTCAACGGTGTGTTGGATAAAGTAGCCGCCGATGTGCGCGCGACAGAGGTGGGTGCTAAAAAGTAATTTTATGGGCCCATGCCTTAGTGAAACAGAGCTAATTTCTCGTTTCTTCAATTTCAACATCCCCGGTCGATGGCCAACCCAAGGGATCGGGGATGATTGCGCGATTATTCAAGTAGGAAATAAGCGTTTAGCGGTAACAACGGATACGGTTGCCTCTGGAACGCATTTTTTGCCCAATGCCGATCCCTACACGATTGGTAAGAAATCTTTAGCTGTCAATCTTTCTGATTTGGCTGCCGCAGGCGCTGATCCTCGTTGTTTTTTCTTGGCGTTGTCGTTGCCTGAAAGTGATTCATCTTGGCTTGAAGCCTTTAGCCGTGGTCTTTACGAATGCGCAAAAGAATTTAGTTGTCCTCTCATTGGGGGAGATACGACAAAGACTGCAAAAATTGGTCATTCTCAAGCGCCATTCAGTATCACAATCACGGCGATCGGAGAAGTTGAGCGGGGGCTTACCCGCCAAGGGGCGCGGATTGGTGACGATATTTGGGTGAGCGGAACGGTAGGGGACGCTTACTTAGCCCTGATGCTAAGAACGGGACAGTGGACAGGCGCTTGTGATGACTATTTGGCTGCGGCAATGGATACGCCTGTGCCCAGAGTGGCGCTGGGGCAATTTTTGAGCCATTTTGCAACAGCTTGCGCAGATATCTCGGATGGCTTTTTAAAAGATCTTGGCAACATTCTTGTACGATCCAATGTCGGCGCCGAGGTTTACGTTGATTGCCTGGCAGTCAGTCCGCAATTGGTCTTGAGAACACAAGAAGAGCGCCGCCAGGCTCAATTGGCGGGGGGCGATGATTATGAATTGGTCTGGACCGCTCCGGTAAGCGTCAGACAACGCATCAACGATTATGCTCAAAAATGTCAGGAAAATGGGCGGCCGCTTCGACTGACTAGGGTGGGAAAAGTTGTTTCAAGCGGTTTGAAGCTTTTAAATAAAGATGGTGGCGAAATTCAAAATACTTTTTATGGATTTGATCATTTCGCTTAGGAAGATGTTTGAAAAATATAGCAGTAACAATCCGGTCAATAAGGTCCGAATGACTTGCGCCTTTGCATTCAGTCATCCGGCGCACGCCATTGCTTCATTTTTTGCCAGTGGAGTGATCCGCCCGGCCCCTGGCACTTGGGGGACATTGGCAGGCTGGATGGTGTTCGTTTTATTAGATCCTTGGATTCCCTATACGGCTTGGTTTTTTATCGTAGCCGCGACTTTTTTTATTGGAGCCTGGGCTTGTCAGAAGACCTCAGAGGACTTGGGGGTTCAGGATCACGGTGCCATTGTGATTGACGAGGTCTTTGCTATTTGGTTGCTCTTAGCATTGATGCCGCCGACTCTTTTATGGCAGATTGCCGCCTTTGTTGCCTTCCGTTTCTTTGACATTGTCAAGTTGCCTCCCGCGGATTACTTTGACAAAAAAATGAAGAATGGTTTTGGGATCATGCTTGATGATGCCATTGCGGCTGTTTACGCTTGGCTGATCTTATTTGCTGTGCAATGGGTGGTGTACTGATATGGAACTCTTTGTTGAACTGTCTGAGCGCGTAGGACGGTGCGCGTTGGCGCATAAAGCCGTGTTGGCAACTGCGGAGTCCTGTACGGCAGGAGGCATCGCTTGCGCAATCACTCAAATCGCCGGATCAAGTGAATGGTTTGATCGAGGTTTTGTCACATATAGCAATCAATCAAAAGAGGATTTGCTGGGTGTGAAGCATGAAACTCTTTGTCGCTACGGAGCCGTCAGTGAGCAGACCGCCTCTGAAATGGTTCTCGGCGCCTTAAGTCGATCAACAGCAACAGTGGCGGTGGCGGTAACTGGAATTGCGGGACCGGGGGGTGCTGTTCCCGGTAAGCCTGTTGGGACCGTTTATTTGTCTTGGTGCAAAAAAGGTGAAATCCCTGTCGTTAAAAGATGCCAGTTTTCTGGTGATCGCAACTCTGTACGCGAGTCAACTATAAAAACAGCACTTGAAGGTCTTCGTCATTTAATTGAGAAAAATTAATAGGAATACTTTTGAATCGTTGGTGAATAAAAAATGGACAATTGGTTTAATGTTCTTTGCCTTTTAGCCCTGATTTTCTTAAACGGTATTTTTGCGATGAGTGAAATCGCATTGGTGACGAGCCGAAAAGCCCGTTTGCAGATGAAAATTGATGACGGAAATTCCGGAGCTAAAGTTGCTCTTAAACTCAACGAGGAACCTACTCGGGCGCTCTCTGCAATTCAGGTCGGTATTACCTCAATCGGTATTTTGTCCGGTATTGTCGGCGAAGCTGCATTAGCAACGCCGGTGGCTGCTTGGTTAAATGAAAGCTTTGGCGTAGAAATCAATACGGCCCGCGCAGTGGGATTGCTTTTGGTGGTCGTTTTGGTGACTTATTTCTCCATCGTTTTAGGCGAATTGGTTCCGAAACGAGTGGGACAAATGAATCCGGAAGGTATCGCTTGCCGCATTGCTCCGCCGATTAATTTCTTAGCTGTTTTAATGGCGCCCTTCGTGAAATTGTTGTCGGTCTCAACGGATCTGCTGTTGAAACTGACAGGAAAGCAAAATGTAGAGGAAGCGGCTGTAACTGAAGAAGAAATTCATCAAATGGTGGTCGAAGGTAGTGAGGCCGGAACCATTGAAGTGCAAGAGCGCGACATGGTGCGCAATATTTTCCGATTGGATGATCGTACAATCGGCACATTAATGACTCCGCGAAATGAAGTGGAATGGATTGATATTCAGGACGGGTCACAGGAAAACATTAAAAAATTGGTGACTTCGAAACATTCGAGATTGCCCGTTTGCGATGGTTCGCTCGACGATATCAAGGGTTTTTGCTCGACACGTTTTCTTTTGCAGCAGATTGTGGATACAGGGGAAGTGGATTTCACCACACACTTGATACCTGCTGTTTATGTGCCAGAATCGTTAACCGGTTTGGAGCTGTTGGATAACTTTAAAGAAAATGACGTTCCGCTTGCCATTGTGGTTGATGAGTATGGTTCTGTGCAGGGTATTGTCAGCCCTCGTGATGTGCTCGAAGCTATTGCTGGTGAATTTAAAAACGTTCCGGGAGAGGAAGACTGGGCAATTAAACGTGAAGATGGGTCACTTTTGGTCGATGGCATGATGCCGGTGCCGGAGTTAAAAGACCAGTTGAACCTTAAACAGTTGCCCAATGAAGCTGACGGCCGTTACAACACATTGGCTGGCATGATTATTTGGATGACCGGTCATTTACCCAAGACCGGAGATGTCGTAACATGGGACAACTGGCGCTTTGAAGTTGTTGATATGGATGGCCGACGTATCGATAAAGTGTTGGTCTCCTGCATTGAAGAAAAGGTTGAGTCTGAAGCAGGATCGGGGCAAGAAAACTAGTCTAGTGTCGGATTCAGACAATGGCCGCAAAATTTGCGGCCATTAATGTATTTAGGCTAATTTGGAGTATTCCTCATCACCGACCGGTTCGCACCATTCGTTTTTGCCCCCATCGGCAGGGACTTCAATGGCGATGTGAGCAAACCAGCTGTCAGGAGCGGCTCCATGCCAGTGCTTAACCTCCGGAGCGATATTTACGACATCCCCCGGATGAAGTTCTCGAGGCTCTTTTCCCCATTCTTGGTAGTAGCCGCGTCCAGCGGTGACTAATAAGATTTGTCCGCCCTTGTGGTGGATATGCCAATTGTTGCGGCAACCCGGTTCAAAGGTGACGTTGGCCGTCACAACACCACTTGTTGTGAGCATGTTGAGGTAGCTCTGCCCGGTGAAGTATTGAGCAAACGCGTCGTTTTTGGCTCCTCGGGCAAAAGGTCCGAATTTTTCTTCTGTCATCATCGGTCTCCAATAAAAAGCATAAGACAAGCTAAAGCTTAGACTCGGAAACGCACAAAAACCTCCGCTGTAAAAGCATATTTTTGCTTATTTGTTTCAAGCGGAGAAAAAAAGTCCTGCGCATGGCAGGACTGAAAAAGTTCCCTAAGGAAGGAGCTATATTATTCGATGACATTCTATTGGGGAGATGCCATCGGGTTTGACCTTTTAAAAGTATAGGTA
This sequence comes from uncultured Sutterella sp., assembly GCA_905212345.1. Classification (GTDB taxonomy): domain Bacteria; phylum Pseudomonadota; class Gammaproteobacteria; order Burkholderiales; family Burkholderiaceae_F; genus Aphodousia. The sequence continues at coordinate 30,700 of CAJMEC010000012.1, forward strand.
GGTTTAATATTCTGTGCAATGAAATTATCTTGATTATTTAGTTCAATTTTCTTGAATGATTGACCTTGATGATTTGAGGACGGTTTTGGTCGTTGTGGAGACGGGAGGGGTCATAAAGGCCGCTCAATCACTGCATCGGGTGCCTTCTGCTGTCAGTATGAGATTGCAGAATTTGGAAAATCGTCTATCAGTAACTTTATTTGAGAAGCACGGACGCCAATTGTTTGCGACTTCTCACGCTTTGGCATTGGCGGAAGACGCCAGAAAAATTCTTTCACTTGTTCGGGAGACTGAAAGCAAAATCACCAATGAAGAACCTCACGGTGTACTGCGGTTTGGAGCAACGGACCACTTAGTGGGGACACGGCTTAGTCGTCCGATTTCAAAGCTGCTTAAGCACTATCCAAAAATTGATTTGTCATTGAAAGTCGCTCCAAGCGAGCACATTAAAGAAGCTATTTTGTGCAGAGAATTGGATGCCGGTATTGTCCTTCACTCTAAGGAAGACGAACGGTTGACAAGTATTCCGCTTTTTAGAGAAAAACTGGTTGTAATCACCCAAAAAATCGTTCTGTTTTAAAAGAAGAGCTCTCGACTCAGACCGCTTTGGTGTTTCATACCACGGGTCAATATTTCAGCCGTTGTTTGGAGTGGTTTGACTATATGGGAACAATGCCAGCTCGAATCATTGAACTTCAGTCATATTCAGCCATTGTTGGTTCTGTAGTTGGTGGCTTGGGGTTTGCGATTGTACCTTTATATTGGTGGGAACAATTTAATTGTTCTGACATGATTTCAGTTCATCCCTTGCCCAAGTCCAAGTCCCTAGCCTTTGTTCAAGTTGACTTAATATATTTACGAGCAGAGAACTCTCCTAACATAAAAGCGCTTAAAGAAGTGTTATTACAAAAGAGTTTTAAATAAGAATGGTTGATGTAGTGTTCACCCTTAAGGAATAACCAGAGTAATAAGTAAAACCTTGTAAATTAACTTGATAGCAATCAAGCAGACCGATAACAAGAACATAGCTCAAAGGTCGTAGTAATAGAATCAAAACCGCAGATGATAGAAAGCGGACGTTGTCTATTGTCTGTGTGTTTGTGTTCCCTGTGGAGCAAATACAACAAAAAGTATAAAAATTCTCCTGTTTTTTTATGGAGCTGTATTATGGTTTGGGTACATTTTATATTTCTTTTTGCCATTATTATCTACGCGGCTAAATTGGGTGGAATCGGTGTAGGTATGGCTGGCGGCCTCGGTATGGCGGTCGCCGTTTTTATTTTCGGTATTCCGCCCGGACCGATGCCTCTTGACGTGATTTTGATCATCATGAGTGTGCTTTTTGCATGCTCTGTGATGCACGTCGCTGGCGGTATGGACTATATGATTCGTGTCGCTTCGCATATTTTGCGCAGTAATCCGAAGTACATCAATATCCTCGCTCCGGCAATCGCCTTTACGTTGACGATTTTCTCCGGTACGGGCTTTACCACGATGGCCATTTTGAACGTCGTTCAAGAAGTGGCTAAGCAAAATGGTGTTCGTCCCTCTCAACCGTTGACTTCGGCTGTGGTGGCTTCCCAAATCGCTATTTCCGCTTCTCCTATCTCTGCTGCTACGGCCGCCATGTATGTCGTGGTTGAAAAGATGGGCGTATCTTTCGGTGATGCCCTCATGGTGATTTTGCCTGCCGGTTTGTTCGGTGCCGCTGTTGCTTCTTTGATCTCTGCCTTCCAAGGCGTTGATCTCGCTAAGGACCCGATCTTCCAACAACGTATGAAGGAAGGTCTCGTTTCGATGACAAGTAAGGAAGAACTTGAAAAGCCGTTGCCGAAGGGAGCCAAGCTTTCTGTGGGCTTGTTCCTCTTGGGCGTGCTCTTCATCGTTTTGATGTTGCTCTTTAAGCAAGAGATCGGTCATACATTAGGCTCTCGCGACATCATCGTTATCACGATGCTCTTCATCTCGATGCTGATGTACTGGTTCTGCGATGTCAAGCTCACGAAGATTAAGGAATCCACGATCTTCCATGGCGGTTATGAATCCTTGGTTGTGATTCTCGGTATCTGCTGGTTTGCTTCTACCGTTATTGACATTTATGTTCCCTCTATTAAGGAACAAGCTACGGTGTTGCTCGGCCAATACCCGGGTCTCTTGGCTTTGGCTTTCTTCTGCGTGTCTGCTTTGCTCTTCTCGCAAGGTGCGACCTCCGCATTGCTCGTCCCGGTGGCTGCCAGCCTCGGTTGCGATGCTCCCATGATTTTGGCTTGCTTCGTTGCCGTGTCCGGTATCTTCGTGACGAACGTTTACCCGACTTCCGCTTTCGCCGTTTCTTGCGACGATACGGGTTCTTACATGGGTAAATGGAGCGGCTCGTTTGTGATTAACCACCCCTTCTTCCTGCCGGGTTGCTTGGGTTTGATTGCCGCTATCCCGTTCGGTTTCTTGCTTGCCAGTATCGTTTTCTAATTGGCAATTAAGAATTCATTGAACTGAAAGCAAAACAAATCCCCGAAAGATCGAAATGGTTTTTCGGGGATTTTGAATGAAAAAGCCCAAGAAAAATCTTGGGCAAATTTGTTTTAGCGTTTAATTTTTAAAGGCCGCGAGCCTGATTGATTTTGTCTCGAGTTTCCTTAGCAACACGTGCGGCGGCTTCTTTGAAATCTTCGTTTTTAGAAGCATATAAAATCGCGCGGCTTGAATTAATCATCATGCCGCATTTATCAGTCGTTGCGCCGGCATTCACACAAGCTTGAATATCTCCGCCTTGAGCGCCGACTCCGGGTACGAGAAGGGGAAGGTCACCAACAATGGAGCGAACCGCGGCAATTTCATTGGGATAGGTGGCGCCGACCACTAACCCTAACTGGCCGTTTAAGTTCCAAGGACCCGCGGCTAATTCCGCCACTCTTTGGTAAATCGGTTTACCGTCCACTTTCAGCATTTGAATGTCGTTGCCGCCTGGATTGGATGTTCGGCACAACAAGATGGCTCCCCGGTCTTCATACTCAAGATACGGTTGAACGGAGTCAAAACCCATGTAAGGGGAGAGCGTTACGGCATCTGCTGCATAACGCACAAACGCTTCTTTGGCATAGTGTTTGGCGGTAGAGCCAATGTCACCGCGCTTAGAATCCAAAACAACCGGAATGCTCGGGTAGTGTTGGTGGATGTATTCAATAATGGCTTTGAGTTCTGCCTCGGCTCCACAGGAGGCAAAGTAAGCAATCTGAGGCTTAAAAGCACAGGCAAAAGAGGCGGTTGCATCTACGATGGCTGTACAGAACTCGTAGTAACAATCTTTCTTTTCCTTGATGCTGTCGGGGAAGCGGTTTTTGTCCGGATCCAATCCAACACACAAAAGTGATTGACTTTCAATCCAACGGTTTTTGAGTTTTTCGATAAAGGTCATGATTTCTCCCACCAAACATATTCTGAAAATTGTACTGGAGTGTTGCAAAGTTGCCTACTTGAAGCAATTTTTTGCCAATGGAGAAAAAGTATTTGACGCCCAAAAGAATTGCTTTTTATACTCAGAAACGCTTCTGATCCGTCGGTAAGAAATCTTGATCCGACGAATACTTTTGTTTCCCCGTTTTGAGAAAGTGTTTGGTTTTATTGAGGTTTGATTCGTGAACGCGGCGATGGAACTTTTTTTGGATTCATTTTGGGATATTTTATTGCCAGGTCTGTTGGTAACGATTCCGCTTACAGCCCTATCGTTTACCTTTGCACTGATCATCGCGGTTATTGTGGCATTGATTCAGTTTGCCAATGTCCCCGTTCTTACCCAGCTTGCCCGTTTTTACATTTGGATTATTCGCGGCACCCCGCTTTTGGTTCAACTTTTTATCGTTTTTTACGGTTTACCCCACGTTGGCATTTTGATTGATCCGTTTGTTGCGGCCGTTGTAGTTTTTTCAATTAATGAGGGTGCGTACTGTTCAGAAACGATGCGCGCAGCATTGGAATCGGTCCCTAAGGGGCAGCTTGAAGCGGGGCTTTGCGCCGGTATGAGTTGGGGACAAACCATTCGCCGCATTGTTTTGCCCCAGGCCTTTCGCACAGCATTTCCGACATTGGGCAATTCCCTTATTTCCATGGTGAAGGACACGTCTTTGGCGGCAAACATCACGGTGACTGAAATGTTTATGACTACACAGCGTATTGTGGCAAGAACGTACGAGCCTTTACTGCTTTATGTTGAAGTGGGTTTGATCTATCTAATTTTCTGCACGGTATTGACCAAACTGCAAACGAGTGGGGAAAAGCGTTTGCAAAAGTACGGTCGCCGTTGATGCACGGGTGTTCAAGTGATTGAAGTAAGAAATTTACGTAAATCGTTCGGCGACCTTGATGTGATTAAAGGGTTGGATCTGAAAATCAATAAAGGGGACGTTATCTCCATTATCGGTCCGAGCGGATCAGGAAAAACGACGCTGTTGCGTTGCATGAATTTTTTAGAAAAGGCCGATGCCGGAGTGATGACTTTTGATGAAAAAACATTCGATATGAGCCGGATGCACCGCCAGGATATTTTGGCTATCCGCAAAAAGACGGCTTTTGTTTTTCAAAATTACAATCTGTTTTTTAATAAAACGGCATTGGAAAACGTTACCGAAGGACTTATTGTCGGACGAGGCGTTCCCAAAGCAAAAGCATTAGATATAGGACGAGCACTATTAAAACGGGTAGGCCTTGAAGACAGACAAGACTATTATCCTTCGGAATTGTCTGGAGGACAGCAACAGCGAGTTGCTATTGCCAGAGCCTTAGCGGCTGAGCCTGAAATCATTTATTTTGATGAACCGACCTCAGCCCTTGATCCTGAATTAACGCAGGGTATTTTGACTTTGATGCGTGAAATGGCCGATGACGGAATGACGATGCTCGTGGTGACACATGAGATGAGTTTTGCTCGTAACGTTTCCAATAAAGTTTGGTTTATGGAAGAGGGTGTTATGGTGGAATCGGGGAGAGCCAAAGAATTTTTTGAGCATCCGAAAGATTCTCGTACAAAAGCGTTTTTACAAATGACCGAAGAAGAAAACGGTAAAGAATAATTTCAAAGGAAAAGAAAATGTTGAATCGTCGTACTTTTCAATTTATTTTGCCGGTCGCTTTACTGTCTGTTGTACTTGGAGTGAGCGGTTGTTCTAATGAAGAAGCTGCTGATGCGCAAACTTCGGCAACTCAATCCAGCCAAGATCTTTTGGATCAAATACGTACCAAAGGAAAAATTGTGATTGCTACGGAAGGGACATGGTCGCCATGGACCTTTCATGATCAGTCAGGCAAACTCACTGGTTACGATATTGAAGTCGGTCGTTTAATTGCTCAGAGGCTGGGAGTTGAACCACAATTTGTGGAAGGAAAATGGGATGGACTGTTGGCAGGTATTTCAGCCGGTCGCTATGACATCATGATTAACGGTGTTGACATGACACCGGAGAGAGAAAAGGCCTATCGCTTCACAGAGCCGTATGCTTATAACCGTACAGTCGTCATCGTTTCCGATCAAAATACCGAAATTAAATCTATGCAAGATTTAAAAGGCAAAAAGACAGCGAATACTATTTCGAGTACCTATGCAGAAATTGCTGAAAAATACGGTGCAAAAGTTGATGGGGTGGACGATTTGAACCAAACCTTTGAGTTGCTGTTGAGTGGACGAATTGATGCAACATTAAATGCCGAGGTGGTCTATTACGACTACAAAAAAGTCCATCCACAGGCTGCTGTAAGAATTGCCGCTATTGCTGATGAAACGACTTCTGTAGGCATTCCTCTGAAGAAAGAGGGAACAGAAAGATTGCAGGCCGAACTCAATAAAATTCTTAGTGATTTAAGAGCTTCAGGGGAACTTTCTAAACTGTCAACACAGTTTTTCGGTACAGATATTTCAAAAAAATAAAAGAGTGATCGCTAGGCCCCTGAATCGTATAAACGGGGCCTTTTTTCTAGGAGCTCAAAAGTGTCATCCACCTCTCAAATAGAAACTTCAAGTGATTTTCAGTTACCGAGGATTGGCCTTGGTACATGGAGTTTAAGAGGAGAGCAATGTATTAATGCTGTTTGTTGTGCGCTTCAATGCGGTTACAGGTTAATTGACACAGCCTCTTTTTATGGAAACGAGAAAGAAGTTGGGCAAGCGATTCGACGTTCTGGCCTGTCCCGTGAAAAAGTCATCCTTCAAACGAAGCTTTATCCAGATCAGTATGCCCAAGCTTCTAAGGCTATTGATGAGGCGCTAGAACAGCTTAATTTAGATTACATTGACATCATGATGTTGCATCACCCTGCAAAAAATGACGTTAGTGCATACCGGGCGATTGAGCAGGCCATTGCGAAAGGAAAGGTAAGAGCGGCCGGTCTGTCTTGTTACTACATTCAGGAAACGAACGCATTTTTGCCACAAGTGGATATTCAACCAGTATTGATTCAAAACGAAATTCATCCTTTCTACCAAGATAAGGTCGTGGTGAAACACATCCAGTCTTTGGGAATTACTGTTCTGAGTTGGTATCCGTTTGGTGGAAGAGGTCACGCTAAAGAAATTTTTAATAATTCTGTTTTGCTAACCATTGCACGCACTTACAGAAAAACGGTGGCACAGATTATTCTTCGTTGGCATTTGCAAAGGGAGATAGCAGTTGTTCCGGGTTCTTGTAATCAAGAACACATTAAGGAGAATTTAGCGGTTTTTGACTTTCAGTTGTCGCAAGAAGATATGCAGAAAATCGAAAGCTTGGATAGAAATGAAAAACATGATTGGTATTAAAACTCTCCTCTATCAACACTTATGTTTAGGAGAATATGCTCGAAAAATTTAGCGTCCAACTATCGTTAATATCTGTTGACCTGATACAAGAGAGATTTGCTAAAAATGGGCGTTTCTAATGAAAATCGCTTAGAAACCATAAAACAAATCTTTTGTTATGTGTTAGACTCAAGAGCGTTTAGTGAAAAGTTTTTACAATGACTGTTGCTTATCAAACCTCCCTTACTTGGCGTTGGCACTCCTAAAGCGGGTGCCTGAGGTTGTTGCAACGATTTTCAAAACCCGCCTTAATCTGAGCGGGTTTATTGTTTGAATCCCAATCCATCCATATAAGTCCGCCTGATTAAAAATTATTAGGAGCGACTTATGTCTACTTTAAATGCTTTCTTTGGTCAGTACGGTGGTCAGTATGTGCCCGCTGAACTTATTCCGGCATTAAATCAATTGGAAAGGCAATTTTGTAAAGCACAGCAGGATCAGAGCTTTAGGAAGGAATTAAATTATTTGTTGTGTGATTATGCCGGCCGTCCGACTCCGTTGACACTCTGTCGAAATTTGACACGGGGGACAAAGACAAAAATTTACCTAAAACGCGAGGATTTGCTGCACGGTGGTGCCCATAAAACTAATCAGGTACTGGGGCAGGCTCTTTTAGCGAAACGTATGGGGAAAACACGCATTATCGCGGAGACAGGAGCCGGTCAGCATGGAGTGGCAACAGCCTTGGCTTGTGCGTTAATGGGCTTTGAATGTGTGATCTATATGGGAGCTAAGGATATTGAGCGGCAAAAGCCCAATGTCTTTCGTATGGAGTTGATGGGAGCCAAGGTTGTTGCGGTGACAAAAGGTTCTGCTACTTTGAAAGAAGCCTGTGAGGCGGCTCTTGATGACTGGGTTGAGAATTTAGACACTACCCATTATTTGTTGGGAACAGCCGCCGGACCTCACCCCTTCCCAACGATTGTCAGAGAATTTCAAAAGGTGATTGGAGAAGAGGCAAAAAAACAGTTTCTCTCAGCAGAACAGAGCTTACCCGATGCGGTCATCGCTTGTGTGGGCGGAGGCTCCAATGCAATTGGCCTTTTTAATGATTTTATTGGCGAAGAAAGTGTGAAGTTAATTGGGGTAGAACCTGCCGGTTTTGGTATCTCAAGCGGAAAGCACGGGTGCGTTTTGCAGACGGGGACAGAAGGTATCTTCTTTGGGGCTAACGCTCTCAACATGCAAAACGAAAAAGGACAAATCGAAGAATCCTATTCCATTGCCGCCGGATTGGATTTTCCTTCAGTTGGTCCACAACATTGTTATTTACAGTCTATCGGCCGAGCTCAATATGTGGGGATTACAGATGTAGAGGCGCTTGAGGCTTTCATGCTTTTGAGCTTGCAAGAAGGCATTATTCCGGCGTTGGAAAGTTCTCACGCTTTAGCCTATGCCCTAAAAATGGCAAAGGCAGATCCTACGAAAGAGCAAAAAGTTATTGTGAATTTATCGGGCCGGGGCGACAAGGATATTTTCCAAGTTTATGACAGATTTAAAGCAGAAAAAATTCTAGTGGACGGACATTTAACTCCGACTTCACTTCAGATGTTTCAAAATAAATATAAATTGATGATCTAATTTAAGAGCGTGGAGAAAGAATACAAGGATGATGAAATTTATTACGAACTCCTGGCGCCGTTCCGTTTTATTTTATTTTTTATAAACCACATATCAATAAGGCAAAGTCGCTTTGATGCCTAGGCGGCTTTACAGTTAAAAAAGGGGGCCCAAGTCTTAATTTAGATTTGGGTCCCCTTTCACTTTATTCCTTCTCTTATGAGTGATTGTCGATAGTTTCGAACTATCAAGGCAATCAGTTTATTGCGTAGCAGGCATGAGCGCTGAGGCGATTGTTGAGTGTATTTATAAAATTTTAGAGAAAAACATTTCAAAATCTATTAGTAGTATAGATAGTCATTCCTATTACAAAATATTGTTGTTCTAATAAGATAAAATCCTAAAGGGTTGTTAATTAGGAGAAAGATTATGGTTTTTATATTGTCGCCGTTGCCTTTTGGTAAAACCGCTTTGTTGTGCAGGCTAATTTGAAAAATGCCTAGTCATCAGTACCAGTGTTAATTCCAATCAGATTTAAAAGAGGATAGAAAATGATTTCTCGAAAAACACTTGTTGCTTTAGCAACATCTTTACTTTTGACGATCCCTTTGGCTCAGGCTTTGGAACCGGTTGATCCGCAACCTGCTGTGCCTTTGACTTTCGAAGATCCAGCCTACCAAAAAGTAGTGCCGGAGGTGGCTCGAGAAATGATCGCTGATGGTGTTGTTGTCATCGACGTTCGTGAACCGATTGAGCGTTTGAAAGAGGGTTTCATTAAAGGTAGTGTCAATATTCCGCTCGGACAGCTTAAAAAAGGTGCGCGATTGACGGTAGCTCCCGATTTTGATCAGAAAATACTTGTCCATTGTCGTTCAGGTGTGCGTGCCGAACGTGCAGCTAGAATTTTGATCAGCACCGGTTATCGTCACGTCTATAACATGTACGGTACCTCTCAATGGCCATATGGTTTAGAAAATTCCGCTCAGTAAACTCATCAAAGGTCTGAAAGGCAATCCCAAAAGGCAAGTAGCCTGCAACTCAGACCTTTTTGTGTAACAAAAACACAGTGAAGTAGCACGAATCCATTTTTTTGAAACCTATTTTTTTGTTTGTACTGTTATGTCAGTCAAAATCGATTATTCACGAGACAGTCTTTTTGATGAATTGGGCTTAATTCGTTTACGTGAAAGCTACATGAGGGCAGAGGAAAAAAGTCCTCAGGAGCGCTTGGCTTTTGTGGCTGAAGCTTTCGGCAGCGACGAAGCTCATGCGCAGAGAATTTATGAATACGCATCCAAGCATTGGTTGAGTTTTTCAACACCAGTGTTGTCTTTCGGGCGCACCAAGAAAGGGCTCCCTGTCAGTTGTTTTCTTTCTTATATGGAAGATAGTGCGGAAGGATTGGTGAACACTCTTTCTGAGGTGAATTGGCTTTCAATGTTGGGAGGCGGTGTGGGGATTCATCTTGGAATTCGAAGCGCTGACGAAAAAAGCGTGGGTATCATGCCGCATCTGAAGGTTTATGACGCGGCATGCCTGGCCTATCGGCAAGGAACAACGCGTAGAGGTTCTTATGCGGCTTTTTTGTCTGTTGATCATCCTGACATTATTCAGTTCATTGAGATGCGCAAACCAACCGGTGACCAAAACATGCGCACTCTTAACTTGCACCATGGAATCAATATCACCGATGCATTTATGAAAAAAGTTGAAGCTAGTATGCTCGACAGTGAAGCCGATGACTCTTGGCCTTTGATAGATCCACATTCAGGTAAGGTTGTCGAAATCGCCAGCGTCAGAGATATTTGGCAACGTATTTTGGAACTGAGAATGCAAACAGGGGAGCCCTATTTGGTTTTTATAGATACCGCCAATAAAGCGCTGCCTGAATGGTTAAAAAAACAAGGTTTGAGAATTAATGGCTCGAATTTATGTACGGAAATCTTTCTTCCTACCAATGCGGATCGAACCGCTGTTTGTTGTCTAAGTTCTCTAAATCTTGAATATTTTGATGATTGGAAAGAAGATCCTCTCTTTGTTCAAGATGTCATGGAGTTTTTGGACAATGTTCTTCAATACTTCATTGATCATGCGCCCGCAAGCATAGCTCGCGCAAAGCGCTCGGCCGAAAGGGAGCGTTCCATTGGTCTGGGCGCGTTAGGTCTGCATGCCTATTTCCAACGCCGTGATATTCCTTTTGATTCAGCTCTAGCAAAATCGGTTAATCGTCAAATTTTTAGTCATATTCGTGAGGCTTGCGCTCGGGCAGATCGTGTGCTGGTTGAAAAACGAGGACCGTGTCCGGATGCTAAGGCGAGTGGAGTTCAGAGGCGATTTTCGCATTGGATGGCGGTGGCGCCCAACGCCTCATCAAGCCTCATAGTGGGCAACACCTCTCCCTCTATCGAACCGCGTCGAGCCAATGTTTATAGGCAAGATACGATATCCGGCGCTCATATTGTCAAAAATCGCTATCTTGTCAAAGCGTTAGGTCAACTGGGTTTAAACACGGATGAAGTGTGGACGGATATCATCGCCCATGATGGAAGTGTTCAACACATTGACGCAATCCCTAAGGCGATAAGAGATGTTTTTAAGACCGCGCAAGAACTTGATCAGCGCTGGATCATTGAGCTTGCGGCCGACAGACAGGCGTTTATTGATCAGGGGCAGTCGGTGAATCTCTTTTTCCCGGCTGACGTTTCGGTGGCTTATTTGCACGCATGCCATTTCCTGGCCTGGAAAAAAGGCTTGAAATCTTTGTACTACTGTCGAAGTGACAAACTCAGAAAAGCCGACCGTATTGGCTTAGCTTTGGAGCGCAGACGCATAGAGGATGAGATCAATATGCAGGAAGTGCTCACTGATAGTGCTTGTTTGGCTTGTGAGGGATGAATATGTTAGAGAAAAGAATACTTTTGACGCAAACGCGTGATTACTACAAGCCTTTTGCTTATCCGTGGGCTTATGAAGCTTTCATGCAAAGCGAACAAATGCATTGGCTTTGGACCGAAGTGCCTATGGTGGAAGATGTCAAGGATTGGAAAACAAGACTGACAGACAACGAAAAAGACTTTTTAACGAAAGTTTTCCGCTTTTTCACCCAGGGAGATATAGACGTCAGTTCCGCCTACGTTTATACCTACCTGCCGGCCTTTCCACAGCCAGAAGTACGGATGATGCTTTCAAGTTTTGCCGCTCGAGAGGCCGTCCATATTGCCGCTTACTCGCACTTGATTGAGACGCTCGGCATGCCAGAGACGATTTACAACGAGTTTTTGCAATACGAAGAGATGGCTGCCAAGCATGATTACTTTCACGGTATCCGGTTAAATGACAATGAGAATATGGCCGCAAAAATGGCCGCTTTTTCTGCTTTCACCGAGGGTATGCAGCTTTTCTCAAGCTTTGTCATGCTTCTTAACTTCACAAGAAACGGCACGATGCGAGGAATGGGACAAATCATCGCGTGGTCCATTAATGATGAGACTCTGCACACCGAATCAATGATTCGACTGTTTAGAGAGTACATCTCGCAGAATCCTGGGATGTGGAATGATGAACTAAAACGGACGATTTATACCATAGCGGAGACAATGGTTGAGCTTGAGGATCGTTTTATTGATTTGGCATTTGGAGTCAGTGAAATGCAAAAACTGACCAAAGAAGAAGTCAAACGTTATATTCGATTTATCGCTGATCGTCGATTAACTGCTATGGGGATGAAAGCTATCTTCAAAGAGACTAAAAATCCATTGCCGTGGGTGGATGGCATGCTTGGGGTTACTCATACAAATTTCTTTGAAAATAGAGTGGTTGATTATGCCAAAGGAGCCTTAACAGGTGACTGGTCAGATGTTTGGGGAGCAGCGCAAGAGCCTTTTAAATTAGAGCCTACGAGAATTCGGTAGTATTTACGACATCTAATCTAAGAAGTTTTCTAATATAAGTTAAGGCCACTTGTCGACTATTTTTATGTCAACTTGACTGAAGTCAGGACTGATCTCTAAGACGTACAGAGCTCTTATTCTTTTTATCGTGTTTTCATTTTTTTCCGGATTTTTGTGTGGTGGGGGGCAAAAAATTGCCCCCTATTCTTTCTTAAATAGAGGGCTTTTTTTGATATTAACGGTTTGTGTAATCGTCGATAGGAATGTATTTTAGTTCCTGCGTATCCCGGAAAACCTTAGGCTCAGGTAGTTCGGGCATTTCAGGGATTTTGGCATCGGATTTCCCTAAAACACTGTGCAGTTTTTCTTCATCGAGTTCCTTACACCATTTGCCAACCACAATCGTAGCAATACCGTTACCAATAATATTGGTCAAGGCGCGAGCTTCGGACATGAAGCGGTCAATACCGAGAATTAAGGCAAGACCTGCCACCGGGACATGACCCACGGCTGAAAGGGTAGCGGCCAGAACAATGAAGCCAGAACCCGTGACACCGGCAGCGCCTTTACTGGTTAAAAGCAGTACGGCCAAGAGGGTAAGTTCTTGGGTAAGTGTCATATCTACGTCACAAGCCTGAGCAATGAAAACGGCTGCCATCGTGAGGTAAATCGCAGTGCCGTCCAAGTTGAAGGAGTAACCGGTTGGAACAACAAGGCCTACAACCGATTTGCTCACGCCGGCTTTTTCAAGCTTATCCATGATCTTGGGTAGAGCGGATTCAGAAGAAGACGTGCCCAACACGATGAGAAGCTCTTCCTTGATGTAGCAGATGTATTTCCAAACGGAAAAACCTGCATAGCGGCAAATTGCACCCAACACAACGAAAATAAAAAGCAGGCAGGTGAGATAGAACGTGCCCATCAGCTCGGCCAAAGGTAGAAGCGATTGAACACCGTATTTGCCAATCGTAAAGGCCATAGCACCAAAAGCACCGATCGGAGCGACCTTCATGATCATGTTGACAATTTGGAAAAGAATTTGAGAACTCTTCTCAATCACATCAAAGACTAAGGTACCGCGGCCGCCGAATTGATGTAAAGCGATTCCGAAAAGGATGGAGAAGAAGAGTACTTGCAAAATGTTACCTTCGGCAAAGGCACTCACCACCGTATTCGGGATGATGTTCATCAGAAATTGCGCAGTGGACTCCATCTTGTCGCCGGAGGTGTAAACGGCAACAGAACCGGCATCAAGCGTGGCCGGATCAATGTGCATGCCGCGGCCAGGCCCCAGGGTGTTTACCAAAATAAGACCAACCACCAGGGCAATGGTACTGACGACCTCAAAGTACAAAATGGCTAGGCCGCCGGTTTTGCCCACTTTCTTCATGTCTTCCATGCCGGCGATTCCGGTCACAACCGTGCAGAAGATCACAGGGGCGATAATCATTTTGATTAATTTAATGAAGCCGTCTCCGAGAGGCTTCATCGATGCGCCAAGATCCGGGTAAAAGTAGCCGAGAAGAACACCGATGATGATCGCAGCCCATGGCTTTACAAATCCAGCCCCAGGTGTGATCGTGGCAAGAC
>CAJMEC010000013.1 GCA_905212345.1 uncultured Sutterella sp.
GTGCCGGTAGCCGATTTCGGACGGGGACTTTTTTGGCTAGTCAATGGTTCGATAACGTTGCCATCGGCAAACACAATACGGTGTTCTTTACCTTCGCGCCAAACGGTCACCTCCAATCTTGTTGACAAGGCATTGGTAACGGAAACGCCGACCCCATGCAAGCCGCCCGCAAAGGAATAGGCTCCGCCGGATTCTTTTTCAAATTTGCCGCCTGCGTGAAGTTGGGTGAACACAAGTTGAACCGCCGGCACCCCCTCTTCTTTATGCAGCCCAACCGGAATACCACGACCATCATCGGTTACCGTGACGGAGCCGTCAGTGTGAAGCGTCACTTCAATGCGCGAAGCTCCCCCTGCCAATACTTCGTCACTTGAGTTATCGATGACTTCTTGAATAATGTGCAAAGGATTGTCCGTCAGGGTGTACATGCCGGGGCGTTGTTTGACCGGTTCCAACCCCTTTAAGACTTTAATGCTGGATTCGCCGTATTCAGAACGTTTGCTAGTAGCCATTGAAAAATAATCCGTTTACCAAAACCGAGAACGCCTGAGACAGCTTAATCTCAGGCGCGTGGAGATGTGCTTTACATTTTTCTAATGTCGACAATGGCGGCCCCGCCGGGACTCGAACCCAGAATTACAGCTTAGGAGGCTATCGTGATATCCTGTTTCACCACGGGGTCACACATCTTTTAGAACCGTCCCATTTTAATGAAATTTTCCTTCCTTTTCACCTAAAATCTCAGTCCCTTCCAGAACTTGTTCCGACAAAGCCCCATACGAAAATACGTAGCTACTCTATGGTTTCTAAAGATTGATTTTCACTTTTTCGCGCATGCTCTTGCGTTTTATTTTCTGATTGTGTATATTTCTCAACCTCGATTCCCCGATAGCTCAGTCGGTAGAGCGACGGACTGTTAATCCGCAGGTCGTTGGTTCGAACCCAACTCGGGGAGCCATATAGAAAACCTGCACTTTTAGCGAAGTGCAGGTTTTGTTTTTTCAGTGCCTATTCAACGAATTGTGTCGAATTCCATCGCCTAGTACAGAATTCGGCCTCTCTGGCGCCGCGCTACGGAATTTCTTTCAAAAATTCGCTCGTTAAGGCAAGCCCCTTCTTCAAAACTTCTTTGTTATTAGCGTAGCCGATTCTGACATACCCTTCGGTATGCAAGGCAGAGCCCGGTGTAAACATCACGCCCTTTTCCTTGACCAAACGCTCGCAGAATTCATGTGAAGACAGGGTCGTCTCAATTTTGACGAACGCGGTTGTACCGGCTTTGGGTTTGACATAAGAGGCCCGAGGCTCACTTTTAACCCATTCGTCCAAAATCTGAAGGTTCTCACGAATGATTTGACGATTGCGGGCCAAAATTTTGTCCTTAGCACCAAGGGCGATTTCTGTGAAGTATTCATCGAGCATGCCAACACTGATGGTGTTGTAGTCACGATGATGCAAAACCGCATCAATGAGTGTTCTGGGCGCTGCGATCCAACCGAAACGCAAACCGGCCAAACTAAACACTTTGGACATACTGCCTGTGCTAATCCCCTTTTCGTAGAGATCGGCCACAGAGGGGCTATATACATCGTCTTGGGTTAAACCACGATAGACCTCATCACAAAGAACCCAAGCACCAACCGAGCGGGCAATCTCGCAAATATCACGAAGCAGTTTTTCATCCATCAAAGCGCCCGTGGGATTATTCGGATTGTTGATACAAATGAGTTTGGTGTGCGGCTTAACCATGGCACGCAATTCATTTAAGTCCGGCAAGAAACCGTTTTCCGGTTTTAATCTCAAGGTTTCAATATGTGCGCCGAAACTTTCCGGAATGGAGTAGTGCTGCTGGTAGGTCGGAATCACGGAAATCACATGATCACCGGGTTCCACCAACGTTTCATGCATCAACATGTTCGCACCGATGCAGCCATGCGTTGTGAGAATGTTTTCTGGCGTTTGCTTTTGATACAGCCCAGCAATTAACTCACGGACTTTCGTGCTGCCTTCGATCCAACCGTAGGTTAATTTTTTATCCAGAAGGTCAGCAGTCATCTTTTGCTCGCTGACTCCTGCTAATTCAAGAAGTTCTTTAACCGTAATGGACTCCACGCAGGTTTCCGCAACGTTGTAGGCGCACTTCGTTTCCCACTCATTCATCCATTGTTCTACACCGAACGCTTCAATTTTCATTTTTATTTATCCTTCTTTTGAACTTCTTTGAACACTGCCAAAGCCACGGCAATATCTTCCAGACCTTGACCGATTGAGCGGAAAAAGACCGGTTTGTCATAGACGGGACAATCACAGGTGTGATTTACAAGGGCTCCTAAATCGCCTTTAACTTGCTCTGCGCTCCATATTCCGGCTTCAATAGCCTGTTTCATTTCGCCGGACACCGTAGCGGTCGTAGCCGAGCAGTCGCAATAAACGTCCATCACGGGCAACAGGGCAGGATCAATTTCATGGGCGCCCGGCGCATTGGTGGAGATTGACGTAATTAAGGGAGCGCCGTCAATATCTTTGGCTTCAAGAACAGAGGCGGCCGCGCTGGTGCAGAGCATGATCACATCGGCCTTTTCTATCGCCTGAGCTTTCGTCTGCACAAATTGCAACTTGCCTTGACCGGCTTTAAAGAATTCTTCCCGCTTGTCTTCGGATAACTCATGACTGTTCAGGGACCACACTCGAATACTGTCCCAATCGCGAAGACCCTGTACGTAGCGAATATGCGCCAACGCTTGAGGACCTGTACCGATTACGGCCAGACGGCGAGCTTTGGCACAAGCCAAATATTTCACGGCAACGGCTGTCGTTGCCGCGGTTCTCTCGAGCGTAAGTCTGGAGCTATCAACTAAAAGCAAAGGATTGCCCGTTTGCGTGGACATTAAAAGAGTCCAGGCGGTGACTGTATAGCCCTTCTCCTGAACAATAAAGGGTGATGTTTTTAAACCGTACACGCCGGCACTCATCCAAACGCCACTGTAGTTGATGAAGTCACCTTTACCTTGAGGGAAAAGCGTTTGAACCTGTTTAGGCTGAACAGCCTCTCCCCGCCCCAAGGCGGCAAACATGGATTCAACCGTTGAAAAAACATCCACTTTTGGTAAAACACCGAGAACATCATCTTGCGTCAACGTTAAAACTGACATTTTTAAACTCCGCAATGAGTAAGAGCTAGGCGGGCGCGAGCGCGCTCAATTTGTTCTTTGACCCGTTCCGGCGCGGTGCCGCCGAATGAACGTCGCGCGGCCACACAGGCTTCAAGCGTGATGAATTGATGAATATCGTCTTCAATCGCATCGGAAAACTGTTTGTACTCTTGCAGCGTCATACGTTCAAGATCCGTATTGTGCTTAATGCAGTAATTGACGATGTGACCGACGATGTGGTGGGCCTGACGGAAAGGAATACCTTTGCGGGCGAGGTAGTCCGCCAAGTCCGTGGCATTGGAGTATCCCCTGCCCGCTCCCACTCTAGCCTGCTCCGAGTTAACCGTCATCTTCTCAAGCATGGGTTTCAATATACGAAGACTCATGTGAAGCGTATCCACAGAATCAAACGTCGGCTCTTTATCCTCACTCATATCGGTATTGAAGGCCAGGGGCAACCCTTTCATCATCGCAAGCATCGCCTGAAGGTTGCCGAACACTCGGCCGGCTTTGCCGCGAATCTTTTCGGCGATATCCGGATTTTTCTTATTAGGCATGATGGAAGAACCCGTGCAGAAATCATCAGACAATTCAAAAAAGTGAATGTCTTGACTGGTAAAGAGCACGATTTCTTCGCACAAACGACTTAAATGCATCATGCAAATGGCGGCAGCGGAGTCTGTTTCAATCAAATGATCACGATCGCCGATCGTATCGACTGAATTTTCACTCGGTCCCTCAAAGCCCATTTCTTTAGCGGTCATTTCACGATCAATCGGGAAAGTGGTCCCAGCCATGGCGGCTGCGCCCAATGGGCAGACATTTAAGCGTTTATAAGCGTCCTCAAAACGCCCGATATCGCGCTCAAGCATCCAAAAATAAGCCATCATCCAATGGGAAAACAAGATGGGTTGCCCGGTTTGAAAATGGGTATAGCCCGGAAACATCACCCCCATGTATTGCTCGGCTTTGGCGATAATCGTTCGCTGCAAATCACGGATCGCTTTAATAATTTCCTCGATTGCGTGTCTCGTGTAAAGTCTGACATCCAATTGCGCCTGATCGTTGCGAGAACGCGCCGTGTGCATCTTGCCTCCCACCGCGCCGACGAGTTCGGTCACCCGTCGTTCGATAGCCATCTGAATATCTTCATCAGCTACATCAAATACAAATTTGCCGTCCTCAACTTCTTGACGGACGGCTTGTAAACCCTGAAGAATCGTATCGGCTTCTGACTGCGTCAGAATGTTTTGCGCAGCAAGCATATGCACATGCGCCGTGCTGCCTATGATAGAAAAAGGCGTCACGCGTTTTTCTATCAAAATCGTCGCATTGAATTCCTGAACCAAATGATCCATCGGCAGGTCAAATCGCCCACCCCACATAGCATCGGACATTTTTCTCTCCGCTTAACACAAAAGTATTTCTCATTTTAATCGTCTTAATGACGGACTTTGTAGTCGGTTTTGCTTAAAAGTGTCTTATTCCTGTCCCCAAAACAACACACCATAGATTGGAAAATATGCCCTTTTGACAGCTATTCATGGTATATATTGTGTGTAGTTTGACAGTTAGAAAAAATATTTCGTCCTGGTCTTGATATCGCGGTCATTTATCCCTAATATCGCGGTGTCAAACAACCAAAAACTGTTAAATGTGTTGACCACCGTATCGGGGGAGACAACCTCCGAGAAAACGCGAGATGAACGTTTGGACGACGGACATCTTTTTAAAACAAGTTGTTATTGTCGGACTAGCTTCGAAGCGAGAAACTACTCGTCGAAGACAAGATCCTAAGTCCTTGGGTAATAGCCTGTGTACCCTCGGCGCTAGATCGCAATAGCAGCACTTTGGGGGAAAGGCATTATGAACTCCCAAAACATTACGGCGAACAACGAGTCCCAATTTCAACGCTCGATGCAATTGCGCCACCTGATTATGTTGAGTCTCGGCGGCGTGATAGGCAGCGGACTCTTTTTTGGAACGGGTCATATCATCGCAAACGTTGGTGCTTTCGGCACCGTGCTTGCGTACTTGATCGGTGCATTTATGGTGTACTTGATCATGTTGAGTTTAGGAGAACTCTCCGTGGCTCATCCCGATCCCGGTTCTTTCCATCTGTACGCAAGCAAATACATCTCCCCTGCTTCGGGTTATGCCGTGGCATGGCTGTATTGGCTTAACTGGACCGTCACCCTCGGCACAGCTTTCACTGCTGTGGGCTTTGCCATGCAATACTGGTTCCCTCAGGTGCCGGTGTGGTCCTGGTGCTTGATTTTCGGCACGATAATCTTCTTACTTAATGTGGTGGATACACGCTTTTTTGCCGAAAGCGAATTTTTCCTCTCCATTATTAAAGTCGTGACGATTCAGGTTTTCATCGTCTTGGGCGCGTGCGCGTTCTTTGACGTGATTCCCTTCGGTGAATCCGGCTCTCCGGGACTGACCCATTTGGTGGGCGAAGGAGGTTTGTTGCCCAATGGCATCACGCCGCTTCTGTTTACCATGGTGACGGTCTGCTTTGCCTACTCCGGCACGGAATTGATTGGTGTGGCCGCCGGCGAAACCAACAACCCCGAAAAGGTTATTCCGATGGCTGTGCGCGCCTCGCTTTTGCGTCTGGTCGTCTTTTTCGTGGGCACGGTTTTGATTGTCGCAACGCTTTTACCCTCTGAAGCGGCCACAGTCTCCAAGAGCCCCTTTATCACGGTCTTTGAACAAATGGGCATCCCCTATGCCGCTGACATCTTCAATTTCGTGATTATCACGGCGATTTTGTCTTCGGCCAACACGGGCTTGTTTGCTTCCGGCCGTATGGTTTGGTCCTTGGGACACGATGGCATGATGCCCGCCGGGCTTGCCAAACTCAATAAGCGCGGCGTGCCGGTCAACGCCCTTGCCTTTAGCATGCTGGGCGGTCTCTTGGCACTGGCTTCAAGTGTCATGGCGGCTGACACGGTCTTTGTGATTCTCACCTCGATTGTGGGTTTTTCCACCGTGGCCGTCTGGCTCAGCATCTGCGTGGCCCATTACCGCTTCAGAAAGCAATTTATTGCCTCCGGTCACAGCTTGTCTGAACTCAAGTACAAGAGCCCGTGGTTCCCGTGGGTGCCGATTGTCGGCGGAACCATGTGTGTCATCGTCATGGTGGGCATGGGGATCGATCCGGCTCAACGCATCGCACTTTACTGCGGCGTGCCCTTTACGGTTCTGTGTTACGTGATTTATCACCTCACACAAAAGGTCAAAAAAGGCAATCTGTCTCAAAAGAGCCAAAGCAATCAAACGCGAGCCATCGCCGGCTGATTGCCCTTTGCCTTCCCTCTAAAAACTCAAACCCCCGTTTAGCGTTCGGCTGACGGGGGTTTGAGTTTTGTCTAAAGAAAACCAGTTTTTCTATGCGTCCATAAAAATCAGCGTTATGCTATGGAGCGAAAAAACTACAACTTCCCGGAGGTCGCTTCATGGACATCAATGCGTTGTTAATGGACACTACGGACAACATCGTCGTTTGTGTTAAAGACGTTGCCTTGGGTTCAAAAGTTATTTATTCGCAAAACGGTCAACTCTGTACTCTTAGCGCTAAAGACAATATTCCTGCCTGTCACAAGGTCGCCATTAAACCGATTGAAAAAGGAGCGGATGTTTTAAAGTATGGCGAACGCATCGGTCGCAGCACCTGCGCAATTGAAGTCGGTCAATTGGTTGATCACAATAATATTTACAGTGTTCCGCGTGATTACGAGAGCGAACTCATTGAAGAAACTGACGAAGACGTTCCTCAGTTTGTGCCAACCAAAAACGGAGTTAAATTCTGGGGTTATCGCCGCGCGGAAGGCCGCCCCGGCATCCGCAACCACGTTCTTATTCTGCCGGGTTGCGCGTGCGGCAGCGAAACCGCTCGCATTGTCGCTAGCCAAGTGCGCGGCGCTGTCAACATCATTTTCAACACAGGATGCTCGGACGTGGCAGCCAACACAGCCATGTCTCAGAAAATTCTCACAGGATTTGCCTGCAATCCGAATGTCTATGGTGTCGTCATTATCGGTCTTGGCTGCGAGACAGTCGGACACAAAGAATTGCGCGAAAAGATCTGTTCCATGACCTCCAAACCGGTTGTCTCTTTTGGCATTCAGGAAGAAGGCGGCACACTCAAGACGATTGAAAAAGCGGTACGAGCCGCGCGCGAAATGGCCGCCCAAGCCGGCATGCAACAAAAAGAACTTTTTGATTTAAGCGAACTCTTTTTAGGTATCGAATGCGGAGGATCGGATGCAACTTCCGGCATCGGTAGCAATCCGGCAGTGGGCGAATTAAGCGACCTTTTGGTTGATCATGGAGCCAGCACGCTTTTGAGCGAATCCATTGAATGGATTGGTGGAGAACATGTGCTTGCCCGCCGCGCCGCGACCAGCAAATTGCATAACGAAGTCATCAAAATCTGCCGCGATTACGAAGATCATCTCAAAGCTGTCGGCCAAGACTGCCGAGCCGGCCAACCCACTCCGGGCAATAAAGCCGGAGGCCTTTCGACCTTAGATGAAAAGAGCTTAGGCTGCATCCGTAAAGGCGGCACGCGTCCCATTGTTGAAGTGCTTCAGCAAGCTGAACGCCCCACCCGTCAGGGCGCCATTGTCATGGATACCGCGGGCTACGACATTTCATCGGTCACCTCAATGGTCGCCGCCGGCTGTCAGGTTGTTATTTTCACCACCGGTCGAGGCACGCCCACAGGCAACGCTATTGCCCCGGTCATGAAAGTTACCGCCAATGAGCGAACTTATCGGTGCATGGAAGACAACATGGACTATGACCTCTCACCCATCGTGCGTTGCGAAAAAAGCTATCAAACAATGGGAGCGGAACTCTTTGATGAGATTGTCGCTATTGCCAACGGCAAACTCACGAAGGCTGAAGCATACGGTTTTTCCGATATCGCCGTTGATCACGTTTGCCGCTTCGTATAAAACGTTTAAAAACTAATTTGATACTAAAAAACTCCCGCAATAAATCTATTGATTTTGAGCGGGTGTTTTTATTTTAGATGCGGCTCTGATGACTGCTGAAACCTAAAAGTTAAATAATACGAACGTGCACTAAAATGAGCTACTGTCTTTAAGCACTTCAACGCCTTTAGGAATCTTGAAAACAAAGTCTGAAGCCTGCAATTTGACGTTGGTTTTGAAATTTTCAAAAGACAAGCGAGTTTCCTGCCCAAAATTATCTTTAAGCGTCATCTCCTGCGGCAAACCGTTTTTAAAGCCAATTCGCACTTCAGAAAAAGCATTGCTGTCGTCTTTCGGCGTGGCTTTTAGCCAATCCAATCCGTCTTTTGAAGCTAAATTTTCGACATTGAAATCTTTACGGAAATCCTGGGCTCCAAATAAAAGCGAGGCAGGAGACGCAGGGATCGCTCCTGATAATTGTTTTTGCGTAACTTGCTCAAGTTCCGTGTCATAGAGCCAAAGCGTTTTCCCATCGGTCACAATGAGCTCTTCAAAAGGCGCGTTATAGTGCCACTTAAATTTGCCGGGGCGAAGAAAAGCAAAATCGCCGGTACCGGCCGCCTCTTTATTTTCACCTTCACGAGTAAAAACCTTTTGCTCAAAGGAGCCTTGCGCACTCGTCACATTTTTTAGAAAACGACTCAAATCATCGGTCGCGGCTGCAAAAGAAGCCAGGCTGAAACAGCCAAGCGCTGTTAAAACTGCCGCATTCACAAAGCTCTTCATCACAAGTCCCCATTATTTCTGGCGTTAATGGTTCGGCGACCGCTGGAATCGGCCGGACTGACAATCCCCTCGGCTTCCATGTCTTCGACTATGTTGGCCGCTCTTGGATAACCCACTCCAAGCCGTCTTTGCAAATAGGTAACCGAACACTTGTTGCTTTCGACCACAATTTGAACGGCTTTATCAAATAGCGGATCTTTTCTGCCGCCGTTTGTGCCGCGCGGCTCATCGGAATCTGCCGCTTCCTCTTCTTCGGACACGAGAACATCGTCAACATAGTTGGGTTTAGCCATCTGACGCAGGGCTTGTGCAACGCGTTCCAATTCTTCATCCGTAACAAAAGCCCCCTGGATACGTTCAAGCACTTGAAGGCTTGGCATCTTAAAGAGAAAGTCCCCGTTACCCAAAAGATTTTCAGCTCCGGTCTGATCCAAAATGATGCGGCTATCGGAACCGGTGGCCACCTGAAACGCCGCGCGAGAAGGAATATTGGTGCGCAAAAGCCCGGAGATGACATCAGCACTGGGGCGCTGCGTGGCCAAAATCAAATGAATGCCGGCCGCGCGAGCCTTTTGAGCCAGACGAATAAGCGACTCTTCCACCCCCTTTTTATCAATCATCAAAAGGTCCGCCAATTCATCGACCACGACGACGATATAAGGCAGTTCTTCAAGTTCAACTTCCTCGCCGGCATTTTTCGCCAGAGGATTCATGAGGGGCGTGCCCGCTTCACGCGCTTCTTTAACCTTGGCGTTGTAGCTTTCAAGGTTTCTCACCTTAATGCTATGAGCCAATTTATAGCGGCGCTCCATCTCCTTAACACACCACTGCAAGCCGTGCTTTGCCTCATTCATTTGGTCGACAACCGGACAGAGAAGATGCGGGATGTCTTCGTAGTAGGCAAATTCCACCTTCTTCGGGTCAATCAAAATCAGACGCAACTTTGAAGGCTCGAACTTGTAAAGAAGGGACAAAATCATGCTGTTGACACCAACCGATTTGCCTGAACCCGTGGTACCGGCTACGAGCAAGTGAGGCATCTTGGCTAAGTCAACAACAAACGGCTCACCAGTAATGCGTTTGCCCAAACACAAGGGCAAAAGCGCCTTGGATTTTGCAAAGTCCTGAGAGCCTAAAAGCTCCGAAATTCTCACGAGCTGACGACGCGGATTAGGCACTTCAATACCCATGTAGGGCGTATTGGGCACGGTGTCAAGCACACGGACAGACTGAACGGACAAAACACGAGCCAAATCAGACTCAAGACTTTTAACGCTTGAGCTTTTCACCCCTTCGGCCAATTCAATTTCGTAACGGGTAACAACGGGACCCGGGTTGGCGGCTTTCACCTTCACTGTCACGCCGTAGCTGGCCAGCTTACTTTCAATCAACCCGCTCATAACAGCCAGTGAAGCCTTATCAATAGATGGCTCGGTATTACCCGCCGGATCAAATAAACGGAGCGACGGACGGATCGGTTGAGAAGCGTCTTCAAACAAAGTGTCTTGCTGAGCTTCAAGCGCCACTTCCGACTTTTTCACTTTTGCCTGAGGATTAATCACCGGGCGGCTAACGGCAGGAAGCACGGGTTCCGGTTGCACATCAATGACATCATCCGAATTTCTCAACGCAGGGATGTCTTGCTTAAACTGTTGAGCCAATTCTTCCTGAGCGGTTTTTCTCTGCTCCTGATCGACCTTAGCCTCATGCCGATCGGTAAAGAAATGCCAAAAGCGATCCAAGCGCGTGCCGATTCTCTCGGTCACATCCAACCATGAAAAGTCGAAAAAGATGGCCGCGCCGCTCATGGCAAGCACCACCATCAAAAGCGTCAAGCCCAAAGCGCCGACCACCGGAACGCAAGCGGTCATAACGGATTGACCCAAAACACCGCCCGCCTGTCCCGGCAAGGGATCTGCCAAGTAATACAATCTGAGCGCTTCAAGAGACGTGCTCGCGCACAACAGAATCAACAAACCGAAAAGGTGCCAAATTCTGCCAAAAGAGAGCTTTCTGTAATGGGGACTCAGGCAGCGCCAGGCGCTCATCAACGCAACCGGAAAGAGCCAATAAGCCGACCACCCTAACGCAAACAAAGCAATGTCGGATACCCAAGCCCCCAGTAGACCGATCCAATTTTTAGGCGCGACATTGGGAGCCGCGTGTGTAAAAGACGGATCTGCCTGGTTATAGGAGATCAGCATCAAAAGGTATAGAACGGAGAAAACGAGCAGGCAAACGCCTGCCACCGATCCGAGCCTGACTTTTCTGCGTTTATCCTCAACGGGAATAGGATCGTTAACAACGGCGCTCACCGTGACAGGAGCGGTTGCGGCCTTCGTACGTGAAGATTTTCGGGCTGACGGTTGCAATATGTTTTTCTTAGCTTTTTCTTTTATGAGAGCCGGTTTTTTCATCAATCTATCTTCTGAAATCAACCTCATCATTTTACGGGGTTTATCACTATTTTGAACGCTTCTTGACCATTGTTTTCAATTTTTCTGTGCTTTTCGCAATGGCACTCGGATACAATGAACTGATCTACTGAGAAAAGAGGTTAAAAATGTCAGAAAACATTCAACATGAAAAGCTTATTATCATCGGATCCGGTCCCGCAGGTTACACAGCCGCCATTTACGCTGCCCGCGCCAATTTAAATCCTCTCTTAATTACCGGCATGGAGCAGGGCGGACAACTGATGACAACCTCTGAAATAGAAAACTGGCCGGCAGATGTCAACGGCGCTCAAGGCCCCGATCTCATGCAACGCTTCATGGATCATGCGGAACGTTTCGGCACGCGAATTGAATTTGATGTCATCACAGCCGCGCACTTAAAAGAAAAGCCGATTCGCTTGGAAGCCGATTCCGGCAAGACTTTTACGTGTGACGCGCTCATCATCGCCACCGGCGCAAGTGCCAAATACCTTGGTTTGGAATCAGAAACCCGCTACAAGGGACGTGGCGTTTCGGCTTGCGCCACTTGCGACGGCTTTTTCTATCGTAAGAAACCCGTTGCGGTGGTGGGCGGAGGCAATGCCGCTCTTGAAGAAGCGCTTTATCTGTCCAATATCGCAAGCATCGTGCACCTCATCCACCGCCGCGACACTTTCAAAGCCGAGCCGATTATGGTCACCAAACTGATGCATGCCGTCAAGGAAGGCAAGATCGTGCTACATCTGTTTGCCGAAGTCAAAGAAGTGCTCGGTGACGATCAGGGCGTTACCGGCGTTCTGTTAAAGAGCACCGACGGAAAACCCGATGAAAGCATCTCTGTAGATGGCCTTTTTGTCGCCATCGGCCACTCCCCCAACACGAAGATTTTCGCCGATGAGTTGACTCTTGAGGGCGGCTACATTGTTACCCAAGGAACCGGTCATCACGCCGCTACGGCCACCAACATCGAAGGCGTATTTGCCGCAGGTGACTGCCAAGACCCTGTTTACCGTCAAGCTGTAACCAGTGCCGCCACCGGCTGCATGGCCGCCTTGGACGCCCAACGCTACTTGGAAAGCCTGGAGTAAAAGCCATGCGGGCAAAAGGTTTTGAAGCTTTAAAAGGCATTAAAACAAAACTTTCGGAAGAGTCGATCATCCGGGAAAAGGAAGCCGCCGCCCGACTTCAAAGACGCGAAAAAGAAGACGATGATCGCGCCCTTTTTGCCGCAGAGATGAAGCGCATCGGGGTTACACCAACCGAAAGGGATGTTTCTGAAATCGATCTTTTTGAAAAAGAAATGCAACGCCTGGGTGTCACTAAGCTGGAAAACAAAAATGTGCGGGCGATGTCGACAAAAAAGCCTCCTCGGCCCAAAGTTGAGCAAACCCCTTTGAAATTGCGTGCCGAAGTGGGTCTCTCGGACAGCTACGATGGGGCCAGCGCTGACGATTGGGGTGATCGTGAGTACATCGCTGTGGGTTGCGGTATCGACCTTGCGCAAAAATTATCCCGGGGACTTTGGCCTGTCGGAGCGCACCTTGATTTACATGGCTACCGTACCGAAGAAGCCAGACGTGCCCTTGTGGACTTTATCCTTCAGGCTCGCGAAGCTCATATCCGCTGTGTTCGCATTGTCACGGGAAAAGGCATTAACAGCGGCGAAGAAGGACCGGTTCTCAAAGGTCTTGTCAGACGGTGGCTGCGACAAATGCGAGAAGT
Organism: uncultured Sutterella sp.; assembly: GCA_905212345.1. Classification (GTDB taxonomy): domain Bacteria; phylum Pseudomonadota; class Gammaproteobacteria; order Burkholderiales; family Burkholderiaceae_F; genus Aphodousia. The sequence goes on from CAJMEC010000013.1 coordinate 13,042, forward strand.
TCAGGCATTTGTTCAAGCTCCGATTGAAGAAGGCGGATCCGGTGCCCTGCGTGTTCTATTTGCTAAAAAGTTTTAGGAGTTCGCCATGGATATTCTCGAATTAATGCGCACTCGCTACACCACGAAGCACTACGATCCCAGTCGCCGGGTAAACGACCAGGACATGGATACGCTTCTGGAAGTGCTCAGACTGTCTCCCTCCTCGACAAATATTCAGCCGTGGAAGTTCTACGTCATCGATACGCCTGAGATGAAAGAAAAAATCATGCCGGCTGTTAAGGACTTTAACTTTGAACGCATGCAGGCTCCGCAACTGATCATCTTCACGGTTCCGACTTGCTTTAGCGAAGAATTTTTCGAGGAGCTTTACCGCCAAGAAGAAGCGGATGGCCGTTATACCGGGTGGAAAAGTCCTGAACGGCCGGATGTGATCCGTCTGACTTACTCGCACAAATTTGATAATGATCCGGAAGGACTCTTTCGGTATGCGAGCAATCAGGCCTTTATCGCCTTAGGATGCGTGACTGTGGCGGCTGCGGCAATTGGCGTTGACTCGACCATATTGGGCGGGCTTGACTTTGATAAGCTCGATGAGATTCTTGGCTTTAAAGCTAAAAATGAACGCTCGGTTGTAGGCATCGCCTTGGGTTATCGGGCAGACAACGACTCTAATGCCAGTCGGCCCAAATCTCGCCTTCCGAGAAAACGTGTGATCGAATTTTTGCGCTAGATAATTCATAGAGTCGGGTGACTGGACATCCGACTCTATTTTGAGACATCAAAATGGAAACGAACTTTTCAGTTTTCGTTCATCTCCTAGATTGTTGGGTTTGCATTCCACCCAATCGATGTTGAGCTACGTTGCCTTTAATAAAGGAAAAGCGCACTAACCGTAGCATTGGGTTTTGCATTTTCAAACGCTTAAATCACCTTCTGACTCCATAGGCAACGCTGCGCAATCTCTGCCTGAGTTAGAGTATCCAATCTACTTGGCAATAGGCTCAAAATTTTCCGAGTCACCATTCCACACGCTTAATAAGCCTTTGTGCATATCGTAATAAAGAGCGTGCAAGGTTAACGTTCCCGCTTGAACAGCTTCCTCCACCCAGTGGTACGAGAGCAAATTTTCTATTGATAACAAAACCGTGGCTTCTTCACACAGGCGCGCCTTTTCTGCCTTAGACTCATCCGGATTTTCTTCATCGATTTTATGAACAGCAGGACACGCCAAAGAGACCCAACGATTGATATATCGCTCATCTTTTAAGGTTTGCGGATTAAAAAGTCCGGCAATGCCTCCACAATTTGAGTGGCCCATAACAACGATATTTTCAACGTTGAGGTGTTTGACGCCGTACTCCACCGCGGCCATGACCGCGTCATACTCACCGGCTTTTTCCGGAGGCGGCACAATCGCCGCCACGCTTCTGACAACAAACAAGTCTCCGGGCTTGCATCCCAAAACAATGGCCGGATCCGTTCTGGAGTCGCAGCAGGCAATCACCATTGTCTTGGGACTTTGCGAATGAGCCAATGCCTCAAAGAATTCTTTTTCTTTGAGAAAATAGTTGGCTCGAAAATGGTGAAAGCCTCCTATTAAATCGTGAAAATTTTGCATATCGCACTACTTTCTGAAAGCCATTTCCTGACGGGTCTTGGCGGACAATTCGTGCACACGGAGAGCCCAGAAAGCCATGCTATCGAGCATCTCTTGAGGATAGGTCCAAGAAAACTCGCCGTTGTCTCCCATATAGTGGTGCATGATGGCGTCCATCGCCTTGACGCGATCATCTCCCGTTAAACGTTCCATGACACCACGACCCACCACGGAAAAATAGTTCTGACCGGATCGGCACGCGGGGTTATCTTCAATAATGGTTGCTGCCGGCTCAGCCACGCAGAAACTGACATGCGGATTTTTGTTATAAAGCTCAATCTTGTGGCCTTCCGCCGCTCCATGGAAGTAGAAAATCAAGCCATCATTGTTGACTTCGTAGCCGTAGCTTAACGGAACAATGTACGGGAAAGGCTCATCGTGAATAGCCAACGTCACCATCTTGCAGCGATGCAAGAACGCTTTGATGATGGTGGGATCATCCACCGCCCGATCTTGGCGGCGCATTTCAGTATGAATCGTTGTGGTAATCGACATTTTTAAGCCCCTTTTTGCTCTTCTACAGTTTTGTCATTTTAGTCTATTCGAGGAAAGCGACTGACTTAAACGCATGCGCAATCGGCCAATCGTGTCAGGTTTCTGTTGGCACGCCAGCTCCCAGCACTCGACTTTTTAATTCAGCCAACTTGTCGCGTACAGCAGCCGCTTTTTCAAAATCAAGATTTTTAGCGTATTCGAACATTTCTTTTTCAAGTTTTTTAATTCGGGCTGAGAGTTCTTTTTCAGTCATCGAACCCACATTTTCCGCGATATCTTCCCGGCTGGGTGCGTCAGGCCTATAAACACCATCAATAATGTCGCGAACTTCCTTTTTAACACTCTTAGGGGTAATGCCATGCGCTTCGTTATAGGCCTTCTGCTTAGCCCGGCGGCGCTCCGTTTCTCCGATTGCCCGCTTCATCGAGTCGGTCATTTTATCGGCATACAAAATAGCGGTGCCCGCCACATTTCTTGCCGCGCGACCAATCGTTTGGATTAATGAACGCTCACTTCGCAAAAAGCCTTCTTTGTCGGCATCCAAAATAGCCACAAGTGAGACTTCCGGAATATCCAAGCCTTCACGCAAAAGATTAATGCCAACCAACACATCAAAAACGCCTGCGCGAAGATCTCGAATGATCTCCACACGCTCGACCGTATCAATGTCGGAATGCAGATAGCGTACTTTGACACCATTGTCACTTAAAAAGTCCGTCAAATCTTCGGCCATCCGTTTTGTGAGCGTTGTCACCAAAACCCGTTCGCCTTTTTCCACTCGCTCATTAATTTCTGAAAGCACATCATCGACCTGAGTGCTGGCCGGCCTTACAATCACTTCCGGATCAACCAACCCAGTCGGTCTGACCACTTGTTCAACCACTTGGGAGGAATGCTCCAACTCATAGTCCGCAGGCGTAGCCGAAACAAAGATGCTGCGTCGCATCTTGCGTTCAAATTCATCAAAGCGCAACGGCCGATTATCCAACGCAGAAGGCAACCTGAATCCATAGAGCACAAGCGTTTCTTTTCTGGAACGGTCTCCTCTGTACATTCCGCCTAACTGACCGATCATCACATGGGATTCATCGAAAAACATCAGGCAGTCCGAAGGCAGGTAATCAATTAAACACGGGGGCGCACCCCCCGGGGCCAAGCCGGTCAGATGGCGCGAATAATTTTCAATTCCCTTGCAAAAGCCCACCTGATCGAGCATTTCCAAGTCAAAAAGCGTGCGCTGTTCAAGGCGTTGGGCTTCGACGAGTTTGCCCTCATCCAAGAAAAATTTCTTTCGCTCCCGCAATTCTTCTTTGATGGTTTCTATCGCCCGAAGAATTTCATCACGAGGAGTGACGTAGTGGCTTGCCGGATAAATCACAAAACGTGTGACTTTTTGAACAATTTTTCCAGTGAGCGGATCAAAGAGCGCAATGGATTCCAACTCATCGTCAAAAAGCTCGAAACGAACCGCCATTTCGGCGTGTTCGGCCGGGAAAACATCAATAGTGTCTCCTCGGACACGGAAGGTGCCGCGTGCGAAATCCATTTCACTGCGCTTGTACTGCATGCGCACCAGCTGCGAAATAAAATCCGAACGGCTTTTGACATCGCCCGTTCGCATGATCAAACGCATCTGTGTGTAACTTTCCGGCTTACCGATACCGTAGATGGCCGAGACAGTGGCCACAATAATGGTGTCACGGCGCTCGAGAATGCTTTTGGTGGCAGCCAAACGCATCTGTTCGATGTGCTCATTGATTGCCGAATCTTTTTCTATGAAAAGATCTCGACTGGGAACATAGGCTTCCGGCTGATAGTAGTCGTAATACGAAACGAAGTATTCCACCGCGTTATTGGGGAAAAATTCCCGCATCTCCGAATACAGCTGCGCGGCCAATGTCTTATTCGGAGCCATGATCAAGGCGGGCACTCCCTGACGGGCGATGACGTTAGCCATCGTAAATGTTTTACCCGACCCGGTTACCCCCAACAGTGTTTGAAACGCCAAACCGCTCTCGAGCCCCTCATTTAATTCTTCAATGGCCTGAGGCTGATCACCGGACGGCTCATAAGGAGCGTGCAGTTCAAATGGCGAATGGGGAAATGTTTTAACGATATCGCTCACAAACTTTCTCGAGATAGTCTTAATCCATCAATAATAATGCTGAAAAAGAAAATTTCCCGTTACAATCCGTCTATTATCTTTAGGAATAACTGGATCATGGCTCAATACCGAGACAACCGCGACGATTTTGAAGACGAAGAAGACGGCTATGACCGTCCGAGTAAATCTCAAATTAAACGAGAATTACAGGCCCTGCAGGATTTGGGCAAAGAAATGACCAAGCTCGGCGCAGATACTTTAAACCGCATTCCGCTTCCGGAAGATGTTCGTTACGCGATTGATGAATACGCCAAAATGAAGTCTTTCGGAGCGCAGCGCAGACAACTGCAGCTGATCGGTAAACGCATGAATGGGCTGGATCCTGAAAAAGTACGGGCCGCTATTGACATGGCCACGGGTGAGAGCCGCGCGGCTGTGGCCGCGCACCATAGAGCCGAGCGTCTGCGCGATAAATTAATTGCAGACGATGCCGCTCTCACAGACTTTATCAAAGATTTCCCCGAGGTTAATGTTCAAAGTTTGCGTCAACTTATTCGCTCAGCACGCAAAGAGGCCCAAATGGGCAAGCCCCCGAAGAGTGCACGTGAACTTTACCGACTCATCCATCCGATGGTCAGCCCTGAAGTAACGCTTGAAAAAGAAGACAATCAGGAAAACGAATAAGGAGTAGCATCGTGCGAATTGTGAGTTTTTTTAAAAAACCTCTCCCTGAGAGCCTATTAAATGGGCTCAAAGATATCGCAGAGATTCAGTACTGGGAGGATTTAACAGACAAAGAACGCTCAGAACTCGATGATGTCGAAATCGTCATCAGCAATCCTCCGGTGTCAATGCAGCAAGATCTTCTGTCGACTTTTCCTAATCTCAAAATGATCGCCAGTCTCGGTGTAGGTTTTGATAAGTTTGATCTTGAGGAAATGAAGCGACGCAACATTGTTCTGACCAATGCACCAACAGCAACAAGCGATGATGTGGCCGATTTTGCCTGGGCGCTTCTTACAGCGCTTGCCCGTCAAACACCTCAAGCGGTCAATCATGCCAGACAGAAACTTATGACTTTCTCGGGCTTTCCCCTCACCACTCGCATTAGCGGCAAGCGGTTGGGGGTCGCGGGCCTTGGACATATCGGCAGGGAAATCGCCCGCCGCGGCGAAGGCTTTAAGATGCGGATCGGCTTTACAAATTTAAGTAACTGCGATGTGCCATATAAACGATTCAATAGTCTCAAAGAATTAGCTGCATGGTCCGATTTTCTAGTTTTAGCCATGCCGGGCGGTGCGGCGACACACCATATCGTCAACCGCGAAGTGCTCGAAGCGCTGGGCCCCCAAGGTTTCCTCATTAATATCGGAAGAGGAGAGTTGGTGGATACCGATCAGTTAATTGAGGCGTTGGAACAGAAAACCATCGCCGGTGCCGCGCTTGACGTTTTCGAAGGCGAACCCGCCATCGATCAACGTTTAGCCCAATTCGATAATCTTCTTATCACGCCGCACATCGCAAGCGGCACCTTTGAAGCGCGAAAAAGCACCGGGCTGCAAGCGCTTGAAAATATTCAAGCATTCATTGCCACCGGCACCGCTCCCAATCGAGTTATTTAAAGAACGCTTCTGCGGCGCAAGACCTATCGGTCTTGCGCTTTTTCCTTGGCGATATTGTCTTTCATAGACGCCAGTCCCGCCATCACCTGACAAACGATGAGATTATTCATTCGACTGCGCTCATGAACAAATCCCGGCACAATGATATTTCTTAGTTCAGGCGCAACCAACATATGAAGTAGCACTGCCGACATGGTTGTCATAAAAGCGGCTCCGACTCTCGGATCCCGATAGTCATCGACTCCAAGGTAATCAGCAAAAAACTGCTGAAGCGCCTTAATACGTATAACGCCAACTTTTCTAGCCAAATTCAGAATATTTTTCGAGGGCGTTCCGGTTACTTCTCGTGCCCAAACACGCATGGGCCAACTGCGTTTATCATCCACACGTTCCAAATGATGCGTGAAAAAGTACTGCAAGGCTTCCTGGGCCGTTTCGTACTGCACCATCTCGATTTCCAATTCTTGACTGAAAATCGTATCGGGAATTCTTGATAAAACCGCTTCATACAGTTGATCGCGTCCGCCGAACCAATAGTTAACGCTCGCGCAATTGACGCCTGCCATGTCGCAGACGTCCTTAGCCGCAACGTTGGCCCAGCCTCGTTCGGCTGCCAAAGCCCCCGCCGCCTCAATGAGTGCTTCACGTGTTCTTTCGCCGTCACCGCGAATTCTTGCTGTTTGTTTTCTCATAGTCGTTTCTTAAAAAAGTAATAAGCTGCGGGCAAAGTGACAGCGGCCATCACCGCGACCGGCCACATCGACACAAGCACTGCAGACAATGGCGCTCCCGCGAGATAAATTCGTCTGACGGCAGACAACGTAAAACGCAAAGGATCGGCATAAGTGAGAAGCTCAATCCATTGCGGCATATTGGCCACCGGAGCAAACAAACCCGATAAAAGCACCATCGGCACCAAAAAGACAAAAACTATCAATAACCCCTGCTGCATCGTTTGGCTGTAAGCGGAAACCGCCAAACCCAACCCGACCACCGAGAGGGTAAATAACAAAAGAATTAAATACATGGCCAGCACACTGCCTCCCATGGGGATCTCAAACCAAAATAGATCCACCAAAAAGATCAGCGTACTTTGAAAAAGCCCGATTATTATGGGAACAATAGATTTAGCGGCAAGCAATTCAGCCGTTGTATAAGGCGACACCAATAGCTGCTCAAACGTCCCCTGCTCTCTTTCCCGCGCCACCGACAAGGCTGAAAGCACAACCACTTGCAACATGGAGAGCATGACAATCAAGCCCGGCATGATGAACCACTGAGTGATGACATTGGGATTAAACAAAAATCGTGTCTTTAAGAGCTCGGGCACCCCCGTGATCGTGGCGTTCATCGTCTGAGCGATCTGCGTCAAATAACCGGCGGCCAGTTGAGCGGTCGTCGAATTGCGACCATCAATGATGACCTGGACTTGCGCCCTTTTACCTTCATTGAGGTGCTGAGCAAATTGCGGTTCAATCACCACCGTTAAAAGAGCCTCGCCTTCATCCATAAGCGCTTTGATTTGAGAGACACTTTGGATAGTGGCCACGCGTTCAAAAATTTTATTGTTATCCACTGCGCGAACAAACTGAGAGGATGCTTCAGAGCCTGACAAATCACACAGCACGTAAGGAATATGGTTTAAATTGAAACTGGCAATGTAACCAAACAAAATGATGTACAAAAGCAAGGGACCGACCAAAATCATTCGGCTCGTTTTCTCTTTTAGTGTTGCCAAAAACTCTTTTCGAACCAGCGCCCGAAAACGTATCATCCGATTACTCATGCTCGCACCCTCTTTTGGCAAAAATGACGTGCCAGCAACACGAGCACCGCCGCAAAAGCGGTGAGCACCAGAAGATTTTTAACCACCAACGCGTGCATGCCTCCTGTGAGGAAACCTACTTTCAAAAGTTCCAGGAAATAAACCGGAGGCATAGCGTAAGCGATGACATTGGCCCAGTCCGGGGCACTTCTTAAATCAAAGATAAAACCCGACAAAATCACGGCCGGCAAAAAACTCGCCAATAGTGCAATTTGTGAAGACAAAAACTGCGAGCGTGTCGCCCCCGAAATCACCAATCCGATGCAAAGACTCACCAAAAGATAAATCGCAGACGAAAGAGTAATCAGTCCTAAACCGCCTCGAATCGGAATATGGTAGATAAAGACGGCCGCCAACATACAAAGCACCCAGCCGAAAGCCCCTAAAACAAAATAGGGAATAATTTTCGACAGCAACAATGCCCAAGGCGAAATCGGCGTGGCAAGCAAGGCTTCCATTGTCCCCCGTTCCCACTCTCGCGCAATCACTAAACCGGTTAACATCGTCCCGATTATCGTCAAAATGATGACAATAAGACCGGGCACCAAGTACCAGCGACTTTCAGCCGATTCGTTAAACCAAATACGAGGAATAACCGTTATACCGGTGGACTCTGTCGCCGCGGAACCCGCAGACTGAACGGTAGACATTACCGCATTGGCAATCATGGTGGCGCGAGGCGCGTCAATGCCGTCAATCAACAACTGAGTCTCATGAGCTAAAGGACGCTTTTCAAAAACGATAACGGCCTCCACGTCAAAGCGATCCAAGGCGTCAAGCGCCTCTTTTCGGGAAGGAAGCACCATGACATTAAACGAATGATTATTGACTAAAGCCTGTGTGTAGAGCGTTGCCTGAGAACTGTTTTGATCGCTCACTACAGCCAAACGAATATCTTTTACATCAAAAGAGATACCGTAACCAAATAAAATCAACAAAATCAGCGGTAAAACAACGCCAACCAAAATAGCGCTTTTATCCCGAATAATCTGACGGCTCTCTTTTAAGCTTAAGGCGTAGACATGACGCCAGAAATCTGTAGCATGCGTCATGATTGACTCCTTTGAGCACGAAATTTCTCAACAACTCGGATGAACGCCTCATCCATACTCAGACTTTGCCCGCGCACCTGACTGGGAGAGCCCATAATAAGCGGCTGTCCGCCATCTTGAATAAGAAGCCTGTCACAGTAAAGAGCCTCCTCCATAAAATGGGTCGTCACAATAATGGTTGTGCCTGTTTGACTCAGAGCAGTCATCCAGCGCCAAAATTGTCTTCGTGTCGGCACATCCGCTCCGCTTGTCGGCTCATCTAAAAATAAAAGTTTAGGATTATGAATGAGCGCGACCGCCATGGCCAAGCGCTGTTTGATTCCGCCTGGCAACGTTTTTGCCTGCGCAGCCGAAAATGGCGTCAATTCAAATTCATTCAACAAAAACTCTATCCTCTGCGCTTTTCCTACCCCGGACAAACCGTAGGCGCTCGCAAAAAAGTCCATGTTTTCGCTCACACTCAAGTCACCGTAAAGTGCAAATTTTTGAGACATATAACCAAGCTGCTCACGGGCTTGCTCTCGGCTATTTAAAACATTGACTCCCGCCACCACAAGCTCACCGGAGGTTACCTTCAATAGGCCGCACAGCATCTTAAAAGTTGTCGTTTTACCGGCACCGTTTGGTCCCAGCAATCCAAAAATTTCGCCAGCCTTGACATCAAAAGAGGTTCTGTCAACCGCAGTGAAAGAACCAAAACGCCTGACCAGATTTTTGGCTACAACGACAGACTCGTTCGAAATGTCTATGGGCCGCGCGGAACTTCGCGCAATGACTGAATAAGGATGACGCGGCACTGTTTTTGCGCGGTTAACTAAATAGCCTTCTTCCAAGCCGCCTGTCACCGGGTCAAGTAGAAGTCCGTATTTTTCCTGTAGGAAGTGCATCGGCTTTGTTTCGAAGCAGCACCCTCACACATCCCGATCGAGGCACCGCGTCTAAAATGAAGTCCGTATCGTCAAGCAATTGTGCCTGCAGATCCCTCACTCTTGTGCCTGCAGGCACTTGTACGTTAAAGGCTAAACCATCGGCCAGAGCGGCAATCGCTTGAGGACTGTCATGCAGAATAACTTCACCGTTTTCAAGAATCAGCACATCATCGCAAAGGGAAGCTTCGTCCATATAAGTCGTTGCCACGACAACGGTCATAGCCTCTGACTGGACATTTTTTTTGAGAATTGACCAAAGCTCACGTCTGGATAACGGATCGACACCCACACTCGGTTCATCCAAAAGGAGAATCTCCGGATGGTTTAACAGTGCGCAGGCTAAACCTAACTTTTGCTTCATTCCCCCGGATAACTTTCCGGCAGGCCTAGCGGTAAAGTTTGTCAGTCCTGTTATAGCCAAAAGTTCACTGAACCGTTTTTTTCTTTCCGACTCATTTAAGCCAAATAAGTCAGCGTAAAGCGTGAGATTTTCCTGAACACTTAAATCGGTATAAAGACCAAACTGCTGGGGCATGTAACCGCACAAAGTTTGCAGGCGCGACAGCTCTTTTGAGTAAAGCTTTTCACCAAATAGTTGGACAACCCCCTCCTGAGGTTTAAGTAAACCGGCCATCACTCGCATCAATGTTGTTTTACCAGCCCCGTCGGCACCAACTACAGCAATCAAGCGCCCTTTTTTAAAATCCGCGGTAATGGATTTCAAAAGAGGCGAAGTCACACCTTTTTCAAAGCGCGATACTGACTCCAACGTAATGGCTGAAAGTTCTGACATGATGACTTACTTCAACAGTTGAGCGCTCACGGGCATTCCTAAACGAAGCAATCCTTGAGGATCATCTACCGTTAAACGCACCTCATAAACCAAATTGGTGCGAATGGCTTCAGTCTGAACAGTTTTTGGGGTAAATTCGGCCACAGAAGAGATAAATCCGACCGTGGCATCAAACGTTTTATCGGGGAAACTGTCCACAGTGACGGCTACCTTTTGCCCCATTGTGATGCGGCCCAAATTGGGCTCATCAATGTAAACCCGCGCCCAAAGCGGATTCATTAGCGCCATTTCATAAATAGGAGTGCTTGCACCGACCATATCACCGGGCTCTTTAAGACGAGAGCGAATCACGCCGTCAGCGGGAGCGTAAAGCCGGCAATTCTTCAAAGCCCGTTCGGCATCGGCAAGTTGCGTTTGCGTTTGTTTCAGCGTTGCACGCGCCACTTCAATTTCTTCGGCACGCGTGCCGGCTAAGAGCATTTCCAGGGTGCGTTTCGCTTCATCTCTCGCCGCCCTATCTGCGCTGGCTTTGTAGCACGCCTGATCACGAGCCAGAGCGCTTGACGCTTTGCCCATATCCTTGTGCCGTTTACAGGTTCGCTCAGAGAGCACCAGGTTTGCTTCCGTGGCCTTTAGCCGCGCTCGAGCCACATCAATTTCTTCGACTCGAGTCCCAGCCAGTAAAAGCGAAAGCTGCGCCTGCGCCACTCCCACTTGCGAAGCGGCCTGATCGCGAGCGATTCGGTATCGGCTATCGTCGAGCTTAGCGATCACTTCACCCGCTTTTATTGAGCTGCCCTCTTCAAATAAAACACTCTGCAGTCGACCGGACTCTTCAAAAGCCAAATCGACAGTACGCATATCGATGCTGCCGTACAGTTTCAGTTGAACCTGCGGCTGACTCCAATGCCAGTAGGCGACGCAACCAACCGCAGCGGCGGCAAAAAGCGCCACAATCGCTACTTTTTTCTGAGATAAGGAAGGAAAAGTCATAAAAATTTATTTAAATTTAAATTTCAATTTGAATTATATACCATAAAAAAACTCCTACCTCATTGGCTGAAGTAGGAGTCCTTTTACAAAGCTAAGCGATCAGACTTATTGAGCGTCTTGAGCCGGTTGTTGTTCGGCAGCAGGAGCTTCTTCAGGCTTTTTTTCCTCTTCTTTCTTTTCTTCCAAGAGTGCCTTCATCGACAAGCGGACGCGACCCTTTTCATCGGCTTCAATCACCTTCACGCGAACCACTTGACCTTCCTTCAAGTAGTCGGAGACAGCGTTAACGCGTTGGTTGGCAATTTGGCTGATGTGCAACAAGCCGTCTTTGCCCGGCAACAACTGAACGATGGCGCCAAAATCCAACAAGCGCGTAACCGTGCCTTCGTAAATTTGGCCCTTTTCGATTTCAGCCGTGATTTCAAGAATCTTCTTCTGGGCGGCAAGACCGGCTTGCGGATCCACAGAGGCGATCGTCACACTGCCATCATCCTCGATATTGATCGTGGCACCGGTTTCTTCAGTGATAGCGCGAATCACAGCGCCACCCTTACCGATCACGTCACGGATCTTTTCAGGATTGATCTTCATGGTGATCATGCGAGGAGCGAAGCGGGACAATTCCTTGGCACCGCCCGCAGCCTGTGTGCGCATTTCATTCAAAATATGCTGACGGCCTTCATGAGCTTGAGCCAAAGCCACCTGCATGATTTCCTTATTAATGCCTTCAATCTTGATATCCATTTGAAGGGCGGTAACACCGTTTTCAGTACCGGCCACCTTGAAGTCCATATCACCCAAGTGGTCTTCATCACCCAAAATGTCAGTCAAGACGGCAAATTTGTTACCTTCCTTGATTAAGCCCATGGCAACACCGGCCACATAGTCCTTCAGGGGCACACCGGCATCCATCAAGGACAAGCACCCACCGCAAACGCTGGCCATAGAGGAAGAGCCATTCGATTCACAGATCTCAGAAACCACGCGGATTGTGTATTGGAAGTCTTCTTCAGAGGGCAGCACGGCGGTCAATGCGCGCTTAGCCAAACGTCCATGACCGATTTCACGGCGCTTGGGGCTGCCGACACGGCCGGTCTCACCCGTCGCAAACGGGGGCATGTTGTAGTGAAGCATGAAGCGGTCATGCGTTTCACCCAAAAGGCCGTCAACGATTTGTTCATCTTGCTTGGTACCCAGCGTGGTGATAACCAAAGCTTGGGTTTCACCACGGGTAAACAAGGCAGAACCGTGCGTGCGGGGCAATACGCCTTGGCGAATTTCAATCGGGCGGACAGTTTTGGTGTCACGACCGTCGATACGCGGTTCGCCATTCAAGATGTTGGAGCGAACAAGCTTGGCTTCCATTTCAAAGAGGATGCCGGCCACTTCATTGGGATCGACCTCGTTGTCGCCCGAGAAACGTTCGTCTTTGGCCAATTCTTCATCGACCATGGCGTAGATTTCACGCAATTTTTCCGTACGGGCTTGCTTGCTACGGATGCCGTAGGCCACCTTCAATTCTTCAGTTGCCAACTCAGCGATGCGGGCAATCAAGGCTTCGTTCTTCGGAGCGGGCTGCCAATCCCAAGCGGGCTTGCCGGCTTCTTCAACCAATTCGTTAATCGCATTGATGGCTACTTGTTGCTGTTCATGACCGAACATCACGGCATTGAGCATCACGTCTTCAGGCAAACAATCGGCTTCGGATTCAACCATGAGCACGGCGCGTTCAGTGCCGCTTACCACCAAATCCAAGCGGCTGTCTTTCATCTGAGACAACTTCGGGTTGCAGACGAATTCACCGTTGATGTAGCCCACGCGGCAAGCGCCGATCGGACCGTTAAACGGGATTCCGGAGATAGACAAAGCGGCGGAAGCGCCCAACATGGAAGGAATATCCGGATCCACTTCCGGATCCACGGACAATACGTGAATAATCACTTGAACTTCATTGAAGAAGCCTTCCGGGAAAAGCGGACGGATCGGACGGTCGATCAAACGGCTCGTCAACGTTTCCTTTTCGCTCGGACGACCTTCACGCTTGAAAAAGCCGCCGGGGATCTTGCCTGCTGCGTAGGTCTTTTCAATATAGTCGACCGTCAACGGGAAAAAGTCTTGACCGGGCTTGGTTTCTTTCTTAGCCACAACCGTAGCCAAAACCACCGTATCGTCCATTTGGCAAATCACTGCACCGGAAGCCTGACGGGCAATTTCACCGGTGGTGAAAGTGACGTCGTGGTCACCGAAGCGGAAAGACTTGCTCACTTTATTAAACATCGTCATTTCGTTTCTTCCTTAAAAAGGGAAAAAGACGTGTTTTCGATACGCTGCGGTGTGAACGCTCTGACTGAAAAACCCTCACATCGCAACGCACAAACCGAAAACAAAAACCTCGTCTTTTCCCAAAACCTTTAAAACTTACCAAAAGCGACCTGTCTGTGCAGGTCGCTTTTGAGAAAGCCGTCTCGAATTACTTACGCAAGTTCAAATCAGTGATCAACTTGCGGTAAGCGTCCAAATCGGTGCGCTTGAGGTAGTCCAACATCTTGCGGCGACGGGACACCATCTTCAACAAACCGCGACGTGAGTGATGATCCTTGGCGTGTTCCTTGAAGTGCGGGGTCAATTCGTTAATGCGGGCCGTCAACAAAGCCACTTGAACTTCGGGAGAACCCGTGTCACCTTCCTTGCGTTGGAACTTGGCAACGATTTCAGACTTTTTGATATCTTGAACAGACATTTTATAACCTTTAAAAAAATTAAACATGCGAACGTGGAAGTTAGGCCACGTCGTGGAAAGACCGCAATTGTACCCGAAAATGAAAACTTTTTCGAGTGCTATCTTGCGATATTTTCAAGCTTTTTCCACCTAAACGCTTTCTCAGCAATTCATGAGGTGCTTGCGATAGTGTTTGAGCTCGTCAATACTTTCCAAAATGTCGGAAAGCGCCTCATGGCGCGTGCTCTTTTTAAAGCTGTTGGGAACGGACGGCGCCCAACGTTTGGCCAATTCCTTAAAAGTCGAGACATCGATATTTCTGTAATGGAAATAGCTTTCGAGTCTCGGCATCCAACGAGCCATAAAACGACGGTCCTGACCAATCGAATTGCCACACATCGGACTTTTACCACAAGGCACAAAGCGGGCAAATTCAGCTAAAAGAATGTCGCTCGCACGTTCTTCATCAATATCGGAGGCAAGCACTCGGTCAATGAGACCGGAGCGACCATGCGTTTCCGTATTCCAGGCATCCATTGATCCCATCGTTCGGGCCGATTGATGAATCGCAATGACCGGACACTCATGGATAACATTTAGCTGCGCGTCCGTAATCACGGCTGCCACTTCAATCACGCGATTGACTTCAGGCTGCAGCCCGGTCATTTCCATATCCACCCAAATTAAATTATCCGCGCTAAAGAGGGGATCTTTTTGCAACTCAGTCGCCATTTTGTAGCCTAAATCCTCTAAAATGAACCGTTTGGAAACGATATTGTCTCATAATTTACCGATGACTTTTACTTTTGCTCAAGTCTTCTTGGCTGCGCTGTGTTTTTACTTTTTGGTGCACAGCGTTACTTGTCTGGCCGAGATCATACACCTCAAGCGCACAATCCATGAGGTGCCTGAACCCTTGCGCGAAAAGATCTCGTTGCCGCAACACAAAAAGGCTGCGCACTACGATATTGCCCGTACTAAGCTTAATTGGCTTGAAGTCACGGTGACCACTCTTTTGATTATCTATTTGACGGCCGGCAACGGCATCAACACGATTTCCGATTGGTTAATGAATACTGTCGGTGACCAATTTGCCTTCCACTGGATGTTACCGGCAAGCATCGGTTTTATTTTCGTTCTTTGCGACTTGCCGTTTTGCTGGTACAAAGAATTTCGCTTGCGCGAAGCTTTCGGCTACACAAGACAAGACCCTTCGGCTTGGTTTAAGAATTACTGGTTAACCACCCTTTTAGGATGGCTGACTGTTTTGCCTTTACTTTGGATCGGTTTGTTTTTGTGGCAAAACAGCGGCCCCATGTGGTGGATTCTCGGTTGGGCGATTTTTGCCGTATATCTGCTCTTTTCACTCAATTTGGTCAGACGCCTGGTTTATCTTTTTAAACCCAATCGCGCTCAGCTGGCTCATAACGAAGCACTCAAGCGCGTCATTGATACTTTGGGAGAAAAAGCGGGGCTAAGCGTGGCTGAAATTCGTGTAGCTAAAGCAAAAGACAATGAGGAATTGCCTCCGGCCTTTGCTTTCGGCCACAGACACGGCGTCAAACTCTTTTTCCGCCATGACATCTACAACCGCATGACTCTATCTGACTTACAAGCTGTCGCCGCCCATGCCTTGGCTCGTAACCTCAGCCATATGTATTTTCAGGCATGGTTTTTGTGTGCGCTCGCTGGCTTTTTCGTCTTCGCTTTCCTGGCTTGGTTTGCTCCGCAATCGTGGTTTTTAGATGAAATCGGCTTCCGAGTTTACGGTCCGGGCCCCTACTACGGTTCTGTGCTCACATTTACCATTGTAGCGTTGCCGGTGTTGCTCTTTCCTTTCAGACTCCCGATGGACGCGTTCCTGCGCCATTTGATTTTTGCCTCCGACACATTTGCGATGAAGTATACGGGACTGAAAGTCACGGTCAATTCGTTAATTGAGCTCTTCCCCACGCCGATGCGCCACTCCAGCGTGACGTTAGGCTTTTTCGATTTGCTCTTTTCTCATGAACCGAGCCTGATGGCTCGTATCTGCCATGTGCAGCACAAATCTGAAATTCTCGAAGCTCGCCGTCAAGAGGAAGCTTTACGTAACGACAACTTAACCGTTTTACATCAACTCGAAAATGTCTCCTCTGCTCTTATTTCCAAACAAGAGCAGAAAGTCTTAGATGCAGAAAACAGAGAAAAGAGACTGCACAAATTAAGTCGTCAGTTCGAAAAAGCCCTCAAACGAAAGGCTGAGGGTGAGGCGGGTGTCCGCCCGGCTTTGTCCCTCGAAGCTTACCGAGATCCTCACTATGAAGAGGCGATACGAGATCTGTCCGCTTCCAACATCACTCATCCGATGTATGGAAAGGGCTTGATGGACGGTCTGCGTGACATTATCCAAAAAATAAGTGAAACCAGAAAATCTAGAAAAGCTTCAGAAAAGCCCAATGACCAGGTTGTTGCCTCGGTGCCTGAAAATGTTGCAGAGTCGGCCCAATCCTCAGCGCAGCCCACTGAGTCTGCATTGCAAACACCAAGCGTTTCAAATGACGCAGATGCCCCATCACTTATTAATGAGGTAAAAAAACAGGAACCTTCCTTGGAACCCATTGAGGTGGAAACTGCGCCTGTAAATGAAGAACCCCAATCGACACTGACGGGTAAAAAAACTTTAAGCGAGGCCCCAAAAGAGCCGTTAGAGCAAACCGCTGCCAATTTCACCCAAGCGGAAAACACTGAAATCACGGTGTCGGAAGTGTCGCCATCGAGCATTTCAAGCAAAAAAATGAATAATTCTTCAACTGAAAATGCGGCCGATTCGACTCAAACTTCAGGGAAAACCTCACGCCGAATAACGGCTCTGAAAATCATGAGTCAGCGCCAGCGTGAACTTTTTGAGAAAACTCGTTCCAATGTTGCCTAAAGATCAACGCCGCACAACTTGTTTTCATGCTCAAGTGGTCTCCTGCCACGGGAGGCACCACTTTGTGCGGGATGATCGAGGCAATCTTTATGAAGCTCACCGAAGGGGGAAAAAAGCAGATGTAGTCGTGGGCGATGAAGTTCTCTGCTCAGCCGCCGTTGACAATACCGTTGCCATTGAATCAGTCGCCCAACGCTCTAGCCTTTTATTCAGACAAGATGAATGGCGAACAAAAACGCTAGCGGCCAATATTGATACGCTGGTCATCATCTACGCTTCTCATCCGCGTTTTAATCCTTGGTTTGTCTGGAAAGCTCTTTTAGCCTCACACGTCGCAGGCGTCCACCCTATCGTCATACGAAACAAAACCGACCTAACCGATGGCTCTTCTGAGGCCGAGCGTTTTCTGGCATCCCTTTCGGCTCTTGGCTACGAAACGCATGCCATCAGCGCCGAGTCAGCCTGTGAAAAGACCATCGAAGAATTAGATAGCATATTCAATGGTCGACGCTCACTTTTAGTCGGCCAATCCGGGATGGGAAAATCCACGATCTTAAATCTCTTAGTCAAAGACGCCAATGCTAAAACTCAAGAATATTCCCAAGCGCTCAATTTAGGGCGCCAAACCACAACCGTCACAACGCTCTACGATTTAGACAGAGCTCAAGGCTTTGTCATTGATTCTCCGGGCTTTCAAGAGTTCGGGCTTGCGCACCTTACCCTCAATGATGTCATCGGGGCTATGCCGGATATTGCCTGTCATCCCGGCGGCTGCCGCTTTGCCAACTGCAAACATCTCAAAGAACCGGGCTGCTCAGTCAAAAAAGCGCTCCAAGAAGGACTCATTGCGCAAGAGCGCTATGATTTTTACTGTGCAATCGCCACTCAGTTGGAAAAATCCAACGCATGGTAAAAACTTCATTTTTTGTTCTTTCTATCTCTTTGATTCTTTAGTTAATTTCGGTACAATCCCTGGACTTTTTTTTTCAACCTACTGAAAGATAACTGACAAAAGAACTATGGCCGCCACCATTGAAAAGCCGAAAATGACGTGCCTGCAATTAACAATGGCCGTCATGCTCAATATGCTGGGTTCGTCCATTATTTTGATGCCCACTAAACTTGCTGAAGTTGGAACGCAGTCCATTTTGGCCTGGTTAGTGACCATCAGCGGTGCTACCGCTATCGCCTACACATTTGCCAAATGCGGTATGTTCAGCAGAAAAAGCGGCGGCTTAGGCGGCTATGCGTCCTACGCATTCGGCAAGTCCGGCAGCTTCATCGCCAATTTCAGCTACGGTGTATCGTTGATCATTGCCAATCTGACGATTGCTATTTCCATCGTTGGCTACGTCATGGTGCTTTTCGATTGGGCTCTGACTCCTTTGGAAATGGGCTTAGCCAGTATTTTTGTCATTTGGCTTTGCAGCCTGCCCAACATTGGCGGCGCCCGTTTTATCGGAAGACTTTCTCATTTTTCCAACTATGGCATATTGATTCCCATTTTGGTACTGACTGTCATCGGCTGGAATTGGTTCTCGGTTGATCGTTATGTTGAAGCCTGGAATCCGCAAAACCTCACGCCTTTCGAAGGACTATCGGCAGCCATTTCCATGACGCTATGGGGCTTTTTGGGACTAGAGACCGCCTGCGCGAATTCTGAAGCGGTGGAGAATCCGGAAAAATCGGTTCCCCGTGCCATGGTGCTTGCCACGATTGGCGCCGGTGTCGTTTATATTCTGGCCAATAACATCAGCTTCGGTATCGTTGACAACGCCGTGCTGTCGCGTTCCACCGCCCCGTTCGGTTTGGTATTTGCGACCATGTTTTCGCCTGAAGTCGGCAAATTCGTCATGGCTCTGATGGCGCTGGCTTGTGCCGGGTGTCTGACCAGTTGGCAATTTACAATTGCTGAAGTATTCCGTGTCTCTGCCAGGGAAGGCTATTTCCCGAAAATTTTTGCCAAAGTCAGCGCTTTGAATGTTCCGATCGCAGGGATTGTGATTATTTTGCTTTTGCAATCTCTTGCCGCTTTGCTCACCATTGACCCCAGGCTGGAACAGCAGTTCTACATTCTTAAAGATTTAGCGGTGGTCACCAATCTGGTTCCCTATCTTTTGGCCTTTGCTGCCGTGAATGTGATTTTACATCGAGAACCGGTTAATCCGACCATCGTCAAGCGAACCACAGTCATAGCTTCTTTCGCTTCGGCTTACTCGCTTTACGCTCTTTATGCCTGTGGACCTAACGCCATGATGTGGGGCGCACTGGCCACTTTTGTCGGTATTTGGCTTTATGGCTACGCTGCAAAGTCTCTTGAAGTTAAAGGCAAACTGCAGGGACAAGAATAAAAAATACGTCATTTTCAAAAAGGCACTCGCAAAATTGAGTGCCTTTTTTTTGTTCTTGCTAAAACAAAAAAACGGTTGGCTTTTGCCAACCGTTTGCGAAGTCTAAACAGCAGGTGCTGTATTTTCGGATCAGACTCGAATTACTTCGAGAGCTTTTCCTTAATACGGGCAGCCTTACCGGCGCGATCACGCAAGTAGTAGAGCTTGGCACGGCGAACATCACCGCGACGCTTCACTTCGATGCTGGCGATCGTCGGAGCGTAGAGTTGGAACGTACGTTCAACACCTTCACCGCTGGAGATCTTACGAACGATAAAGGAGGAGTTCAAACCGCGGTTGCGGCGAGCGATCACAACACCTTCGTAAGCTTGGACGCGCTTGCGGGAACCTTCAACAACGTTCACGTTCACAACAACCGTGTCACCGGCAGCGAATTCAGGATAGGTCTTGCCAGCGGTCACGCGGGCGATTTCTTCTTGTTCCAACGTTTGGATAAGATTCATTTTTTTCTCCAAAACCATCATCATGTGACCTGCGGTCGGATCATATGTCCGCGCATCGTCGTCACCGATAGGATGGGTTTTAATTAAACAAAATACTTCCTGTTCAACCGAACAGAAAGACCGCTATTGTATAGCAATCTTTTCCTTTTTGCATTCAAGAAGTTGATTCAATGCGTTGGCTGGATTTTCAGCCATTGTCCAAGCTCGGCACATAGCACGCTTTTTAACGAAAAAACACTTCGAACCAACACAAAAACTAGACGTTCTTTTTCAGCCAAAGCACATCCGCTTTGCTAAGTTTTCCACAAGACTTAGCTTTCTCAATTAAATCTGGGCGGCTTCGCAAGGTGATTTCCAGCGCTTTTTCTCGAGTCCACTTGGCAATATTGGCATGATGCCCTGTTAAAAGCACTTCAGGCACTGTTTCCCCTTCCCAAACCTCAGGTCTTGTGTAGTGCGGCGCATCCAAAAGCCCGGTTGAAAAGGATTCATCCAAAGTCGAGAGTTCTTTGATTGCCCCGGGCAGCTGACGAACCACCGCATCAATCAAAATCATTGCAGCCAGTTCTCCGCCGGAGAGAACAAAATCCCCCACACTCACCGTTTCATCGACATAATGATCCAAAAAGCGTTGATCGATTCCTTCGTAGCGGCCGCAAATCAAAACCATGTCTTCGTTGTCAGCCACCCAACGCCGCACCGTCTCATCGGTAAGCCTCGTGCCGTTAGGAGCAAAACTGATCACTCGGCCACGGTTACCCGAACGTCTGATTCGTTTAAGCGTTCTGGCTAAAGGCTCAGCCATCATCACCATACCCGGTCCGCCGCCAAATGGCCGATCATCAACCGTTCGGTGATTGTCTTCGGTTTCCTCTCGGGGGTTCCAGGTATTGAGCGACCAAAGTCCTCTTTGCATAGCCCGAGACGTGATGCCATTTTGAGTAACAGCATCAAACATCGGTTCAAACAGCGTGATGACGTCAAAGCGCATGGTCAATCTCTTTAGAGTTCATCGAGCCAAGCTTGCAAAATCGCTTCCAAAATGGCCTCGTTGCTTTTCTCTGGATCATCGTCAAAACCATCCAGTTCAAGCACCATGGCATGCAACTCGGTAAATCGCAGCTTCAACGGATTGACGTCCGGATGCTCGTCATAGAGCGCTTCGGCAATCTGTTGGGTATCAGTCCAACGCATAATCAATGCTCCTTGGCGTGATTGCGGCTGTATTTGGGAATTTCAATCACAAGATCTTCTTCACCCACCACCGCTTGGCAAGACAATCGGGATAAATCCGTCACACCCCAAGCTTGATCGAGCATATCCAACTCTTCGTCTTCAGGTTCATTTAGGGAATCAAAGCCTTGGCGAACAATAACGTGACACGTTGAACAGGCCCCGGAAAATTCACAGGCATGCTCAATCCCAACACCATTAGCGAGTAAGGCTCGCGCTAATTTAACGCCGGACTTAACTTCAAAAGTCTTTCCCTCGGGACAAACGCTTGCGTGAGGCAAAACGGTAATCTTGGGCATAGTCTATTTTCCTTCAATATCTTCAACGCTTTTGCCGGAGAGGGCCTGGGCAATCGCTCGATCCATGCGACGTTCAGCGAAACTTTCAGTCGCCTGCGTCAGTTCCTTTTCAAGCGTTTTAATAGTTTCCAATTCGTGGGCATCAACCGCTGCCAACAAACGTGTAATGAGATCTCGAATATGGTTTTCTTCTTGCTTTGTCAAAAGGTCAGCGTCCGATGCTAAAGCGCTCACCGTGGATTCAATCAAGCGACGTGATTCCACTTCCTCTTCGCGCAACGCTCTTTCACGCATATCTTCTTCGGCGTTACCCGTGCCGTCTTTGAGCATGCGCATGATTTCCTCATCGCTTAAACCGTAAGAGGGCTTGACGGTGACATGGGCTTCAACACCCGTTTGCGTTTCACGGGCAGAAACCGACAATAGACCATCGGCGTCAACACTGAAAGTCACTCGAATTCTTGCAGCCCCCGCCACTAAAGCCGGCAGACCGCGAAGCTCAAAACGAGCCAAGCTGCGGCAGGCATCCACGATTTCACGTTCGCCTTGCACCACATGGATAGCCATGGCTGTCTGGCCGTCTTTAAAGGTGGTGAAATCCTGAGCCATCGCAACCGGAATGGGCGTATTTCTCGGAATGATTTTTTCGACCAAACCGCCCATGGTTTCCAATCCCAAGGATAGCGGCGTGACATCAAGCAAAAGCCAGTCGTCTCCGGCCGTATTGCCGGCTAAGAGGTTAGCCTGTTTAGCCGCCCCTACTGCGACCACTTCATCCGGATTGATGTTATCGAGCGGCTCAAAACCCAAATAATCCTTAACCGCTTCACGAATCACCGGCATACGAGTGGAGCCGCCCACCAAAACGAGCCCTTGAATATCTTTTCGATCAAGTTTGGCATCACGTATTACCGCATCAAGCGTATCGATCGTCTTTTTAACCAAGCGGCAGGTTAGTCCTTTGAATATCTCCCGCGTGATCGTAAGACTGATTTTCTTGCCGGAAGAAAGTGTCACGTTGATGGCTGCGCTATCACTGCAACTTAAAGATTCTTTGGCCGCACGCGCAGCCACCATAATCAAGCTTTTGTCTTCCGGGGAAAGAATTTCAGAGACTTCGGCTTCTTGCAGTGCCCAACAGAAAATTCTGTGATCAAAATCATCGCCCCCTAAAGCAGAATCGCCGCCCGTGGCGAGCACCTCAAAAACGCCTTTTGTCAAACGAAGCACGGACACATCGAAGGTGCCGCCACCCAAGTCATAGATGACATAAAGACCTTCGGCCCCCTCATCAAGCCCATAGGCCAAAGCCGCTGAGGTCGGTTCATTGAGAAGTCGCAACACGTTAAGACCGGCAAGCCTTGCCGCATCTTTTGTGGCCTGACGCTGGGCATCATCAAAATAAGCAGGAACCGTGATCACCGCGCCGACCAATTCACCACCCAACGCCTCTTCAGCGCGATCTTTTAAGGCTTTTAAAATTTCAGCGGAAATTTCCACCGGGCTTTTCTCGCCTGCCACGGTCTGAACTCGCAACATACCGTCAGACTCGGCGAATCGATACGGAAGACTTGAAGCCTCCTTAATCTCTGCGCTCGAGCGTCCCATAAAGCGCTTGACGCTGGCAATGGTATTTTGGGAATCTTCACTGATCGCTAAACGCGCTTCATGCCCGACTACGGTTGTACCGTCTGTCAGATACCTAACGACAGACGGCAATAACTTTCTGCCTTCGTGATCGGCAAGCACCACTGTCTCGGCGCTTTTCACCGTCGCCACCAGCGAATTGGTTGTTCCCAAATCAATGCCGACAGCCAAACGATGCTGATGAGGATCAGCCGACATGCCCGGCTCGGCAATTTGCAATAAAGCCATGAAAAAATCCTAGTGTTGAATTTGTGTGAGCAGTTTATTAACAAACATCAACTCACGCGTCGCTTCAAAAGCTGCCTTGTCGTTATGAATGGTATCAAAAGCCTTGCCTAGGGAAGCAATCAGCTCACGCTGATGTTCTTTAACCTCTTCAAAAAGGCTCTGACGCGCGCTTTCATCACCCGTTTGCTCACACACTTCGAGCGCCTCGTGCCACTGCATCTGAAGCATTAGGAAATCGGCGGGCATCGGACGATGTTCGTTAATATCAAATCCTTTGAGTTTACACAGATACTGCGCGCGCAAAAGGTCATCGGCAAGTGTGCGGTACGCTTCGTTAACCTGCACACTCATCTGTTGGGCGATACGCTTTTCGAGCGCACTGGCCGTCACAAAACGATCCGGATGCAGGCGCTGAAGCAAAGCATTTTTCACCGCCTCCAGAGACGACAAATCAACCGCAAAAGTTTGCGGTTGATTTAAAAGGGAAAAATAATCTTTTTGACTCATGAGCCGCTCAATCACACCTGAAAAGATTCACCACAACCGCAGTGACTTTTCTCGTTGGGATTGTGGAACTTGAACCCTTCATTGAGCCCTTCACGGGTATAGTCAAGTTCAGTGCCGTCAATGTAGGGCAAGCTCTTGGCATCGACCACAACCTTCACTCCGAAAGATTCCCATACTTGGTCATCTTCTTCGATCGCGTCGGCGAATTCAAGCTTGTAGGCCATACCCGAGCAGCCAGAGGTCTTCACACCAAGGCGCAAACCGATGCCCTTACCTCGCTTTGTTAAATAAGCGTTGACATGGCGGGCAGCGTTTTCTGTCAATGTCACAGCCATCTTACTTTCCTTGTTTTTGACGGTAATCGGCAATCGCGGCCTTGATCGCGTCTTCAGCCAAAATCGAGCAGTGAATCTTCACCGGCGGCAGAGCCAATTCTTCGGCAATCTGCTCATTGGACAACTGCATGGCTTCATCAAGGGACTTGCCCTTAACCCACTCGGTCACCAAAGAGCTCGAGGCAATGGCTGAACCGCAACCATAGGTTTTAAATTTAGCGTCTTCGATAATACCTTCGGGATTGACTTTAATCTGCAAACGCATCACATCGCCACAGGCGGGAGCTCCCACCATGCCGGTGCCAACGTCCTTTTCGTTCTTATCGAGCGTGCCCACATTACGGGGGTGCTCATAGTGATCCATCACTTTGTCACTGTATTGCATCTGTCCTATCCTTTTTCTGATTTTTAGTGTTCAGACCACTTCACTTGGTTAAGATCCACACCCTCTTGGTGCATTTCCCACAACGGGGACATTTCACGAAGTTTGGCCACTTTTTCCTTTAACTGCGCCACCACAAAGTCGATTTCTTCTTCCGTGGTAAATCGGCCTAATGTAAAGCGGATAGAGCTGTGAGCGAGCTCGTCATCGCGCCCCAAGGCACGCAAGACAAAAGACGGTTCAAGACTGGCTGACGTGCAGGCTGACCCCGAAGACACGGCCACATCTTTGAGCGCCAACATGAGACTTTCGCCTTCGATAAAGGCAAAACTCACGTTGAGGTTGGTTGAAACACGGTGCTCCCAATCGCCGTTTAAATACACATCCGGAATTTCTTGGATACCGGCCCAAAGCTTGTCACGCAACTTCTTAAAGCGGGCGTTTTCTTCATCCATTTCAAGGCGGGCCAAACGATAGGCTTCACCCATACCCACGATTTGGTGCGTTGCCAAAGTACCGGAACGCATTCCTCGTTCATGACCGCCACCGTGAATTTGCGCTTCAAGGCGGACACGGGGCTTGCGTCTGACATAAAGCGCGCCGATTCCTTTAGGACCGTAGACCTTGTGACCCGACATGCTCATCAGGTCAATTGGATCCTTGGTCATATCGAAGTGCAACTTACCAATGGCTTGTGTGGCGTCAACGTGGAAGAAAATACCACGTTCACGGCACATTTGACCGATGGTATTTATATCTTGGATAACACCGATTTCATTGTTAACAGCCATGACAGAAACCAAAATGGTGTCATCACGCATGGCCGCTTTCAACGCATCCAAATCCAAAAGACCATTGGGCAAAACGTCCATGTAGGTCACGTCAAAGCCTTCCGTTTCCAAATGGCGCATGCTATCCAAAACGGCCTTGTGTTCAGTCTTCACTGTAATGAGGTGCTTGCCGCGGTCTTTATAAAAATGGGCAATACCTTTAAGCGCCAGGTTGTCCGATTCGGTGGCCCCGGATGTCCAAACAATTTCGCGCGGATCGGCGTTGATCATCTGAGCGACCTGTGAACGGGCTTCTTCGACAGCCTCGCGGGCTTCCAGTCCGTACAGATGAGAGTTGCTGGCCGCATTGCCGAAGCGCTCATACAGCCAGGGGATCATCTTTTCTACAACACGGGGATCAACCGGAGTCGTGGCACCATAGTCCAAATAAACAGGTTTTCTCAATTTGAGCTCCTTAACGAATCAACGCCTATCTATATATAGACAAGTCTGAAAACAGACCTATTCAAGCTAGGGATAACCCCTGCTTTTTCAAACGAAAGTAGATATTACTGACTTCACTTTTTAAACGCAAGATAAATTATGACAAAATTCTCAAAAATAGGAATAAAAAACTCACTTATCCCATTGTAAATAAAAGAATAAATGAGTCAATTCAAAAACTGTTTCAAAGCGCAAAATGTCTGTAATCATTGCAGACTAAAGATTGTATTGATTACAAGGTTTTTGCATGAAGTCCGTTTTGATTTATTAAGGTAGATAAAAGCCCGTGGCAAGCATCCTCGCAATAAAGGATCACTTTTTTAAATCCATCTGAATTCCCGTAGTAAGGATCGGGCACGATGGAGACGTCATAGCTTGCGCTGTAGCGCATCAAAAGTTCGGGCTTTTGACTGTATGCCGCAGGCGCCATTCGTTTGAGTTCATTGATATTGTTCCAATCCATGGCCAATATCCGATCATAGTGTTCAAAGTCCGAAGCAGAAATTTGACGGGCAACATGTTTAGACAAATCGTAGCCTCTGGCCTTGGCGCATTCAATGGCCCTTTGATCGGCCGCTTCGCCCACATGAAAACTTTCAGTACCGGCCGAGTCGATTTCAAATTCCTGAGATAGGCCCGCCCGATCCACTAACTTTCTGAAGACAGCCTCCGCTGTGGGTGAGCGGCAGATGTTGCCGGCACAAACAAAAAGAACTTTAAGCATAATTCACTAACTCCGTTAAAAAAATTTTTGCTTTTTCAAAATTCAAATTTACACTGCAAAAAGACGATTTTTGTGAAGTTTTTTTGAATTTCTCATACAATAGCTGCCCATCACTAATTGTTTAATCTTAAGCATGGATACCATTTTTCAGGAACCGCTCGACCAAACTCAAAAGCCGATCACTTTGATTTGGCTACACGGCTTGGGTGTGGACGGCTCTGATTTTGAATCTTTTCAAAAAGAACTTTCTCAATTCGGCGACCTCAATAACGTTCGGATGGTTCTGCCCTCTGCCCCTTTGCGCGATATTACGGCCTACAACATGAAAATGAACGGCTGGTACGACCTTTTGGATGAGACATTCGAAGAAGAGGCAAAGGAAGATATAGACGGCATGAATCAAGCCGCCGAAACAATTACTGCCCTGATTGAGCAAGAACGTCAGAAGTATCCCGACTCGCCGATTTGGTTAGGCGGTTTTTCACAAGGAGCCGCAATGGCTATTCTTGTGGGCTTGTCACAAATCACCCCATTGGCCGGCGTCATAGCTTTATCGGGCTATGTTCCCAAACATCCCCGTTTCGATGAATTAAGCGATGTGGCTAAACAGACGCCCGTCTTTATGGCTCACGGTACTTTAGATCCGGTCATTTCTCTTGTACAAGCGAAAAAGGGACTGGAAGTTCTCAATAAGGCGGGCGCCTCGGTTGAATTTTTTGACTACCCAATGGTCCATGAGATTTGTCCTGATGAGGTAGCCGATATTGCTGAATTTATTCGGGCTCATGGCTCGGCTTCACAACAAGAGCCCTCGAAAGCCTGATGGCGGTTTTTCAAACCTTTCGACTCCGACTTTAACGTCGGAGTTTTTATTTGGAATTAGGGAAAACGCTTGATTAAAAAGGGCTTTACCTTTGATTCAAAGCCGTACTTTTTGATTTTTTTCAGCATAAGATAGATGCTGAGAGTTTGTTTTGTATGCGCTTTTAGATTTTGGATTGGGGAATCAAATGCCCTATTGGAAAGCACTGGTCTGGTTTTTGACCATCACTTCTGTTTTTATGTCGGCTAGCTACACGATGCTCGTGCCTTTCCTGCCGATGTACTTGATTGACGAATTGGGCGTCGCGCAAAGCGACGTCAATATTTGGTCAGGTCTTATTTTTTCCATTTCGTTTTTGATCAGTGCCATCATGGCTCCGATCTGGGGAGCGCTCTCCGATAAGAAAAGCCACAAAGCGATGGCCGTGCGCGCGGCAGCCTGTTTGGCCATCTCGTACGTTTGGGGCGGTTTTGTGCAAACCCCGTGGGAGCTTTTTGCCATGCGAAGCTTCCAGGGCTTTTCCGCCGGCCTATGGCCGGCTTGCTTAGCCATCATGACTTCGACGGCTCCGAGAGAAAAGATGGGATGGTGTTTGGGCCTCATGCAAGGCGGCTCAACCGCTGGCGGCGTCTTCGGACCTCTGATCGGGGGCGTTCTGGCAGAAGTGTTTGGTATGCGCGCATCGTTTTATTTTGCCGGTGCCGCTTTGGGTCTGATTGCTTTAGGTTTAATCGTCTTCATTAAGGGCGGCGAACAAAAGAAAGTGGTCAAGACGGCGGAAAAGAAAAAGAGCGGTGGCTCCATGAAGCTTCTTAAAGTGCCGGTCATTCAGCGCATGCTTTTTGCCGCGGCGGTCGTTCAGCTTGCCGTTATGTTGGTTCAACCGGTTTTGCCCCTTTACATTGCTGAATTGCAAGGTTCAATGGACAACATCGTGATGGTTTCCGGCATCGTCTTCTCGGTTGTCGGCATTTCGGGCGTTTTCGCCGCTCCGATGTGGGGACGGTTGGGTACTAATATCGGCTATCGTTGGGCGTTGTATGTGGCTTTGTTGGGCGGCGGCATTTTCGGTGTCGTGCAGGCAATCCCCGGTGAAATCACTCCCTTTGTCATTTGGCGTTTTGTCGGTGGTATTTTCTTTGCGGGTATCTTCCCGGCCATTAACGCGCTTTTTGCCGAAAATACCCTGCCAAGTGAGCGCGGACGAATTTATGGTTTAAGTTATGCTGCCCAGCAAATTGGCTCGGTCGCCGGCCCGATTTTAGGCGGTCTGATGGCCACCTACTGGAGCAACTCCATTGTGGTGATGGCGCACGGTTTTGTCATGATTCTTTTGGTGATCATGCTCTATCTGAAGCGACCGAAGAATCAAGATCCGGGCAACGGTGAAACAATCAACGTTGAGTCCGATTCTGCTGAAGAGACAAAAACAGCCTAAATAATTACAGGCTAATCCGAAGGCTCTAGGGACCATCCCGAGAGCCTTTTGTTTTAGTCACAAAGGTTTATGACTTTAAGCAAAGATTGTTATTTTTCCTTTTTAATCAACACAGAAAAGTTTGTGTGAGCCTTCAATCTTGATAGACTAAGATCGGACTCATTTTTACGGAGGCTCCTATGGATACGTCAACCGGCGTGAACGCTGTAACAATTGTTTTCGCCGCTCTCTGCGTTTTTGCGATCGCTTACCGTTTCTACGGTTTGTTTATCGCTCAGAAAGTTCTCAATGTCAATGAAGCCCGTCAAACGCCCGCTATGCGTTATTCTGACGGACAAGACTATGTCCCCACAAACAAGTATGTGCTCTTTGGGCACCACTTTGCCGCCATTGCCGCGGCCGGTCCTCTTCTCGGACCGGTGCTTGCCGCGCAATTCGGTTACATGCCGGGACTATTGTGGATTTTGATCGGCTGCGTGCTCGCCGGCGGCGTCCACGATATGGTTGTGCTCTTTTGCTCAGTCCGCCACCGTGGCCGCTCCTTAGCTCACATCGCAACCACTGAAATTGACAAAACCACTGGACTGGTGGCCGCTTGGGCCGTGCTCGCGATTTTGATTTTGACCTTGGCCGGTCTTTCCATCGCTGTGGTCAACGCCATGCACAATTCGCTTTGGTCCACCTATACAGTCGCGGCAACCATTCCTATCGCCATCATCATGGGCCTTTACATGCAAGTTTGGCGTAAGGGTGATGTTAAGGGCGCAACCTTAATCGGTGTTGTTTTGCTCTTTTTGTGCATTCTGTCCGGTCCGTGGGTTGCCTCTCATCCCGAATATTTCGGTTGGCTTGACATTGACAAACCGGCTATGAGCCTTTTGATCCCGATTTACGGTTTCTTGGCTTCTGTGCTACCGGTTTGGCTCTTGCTCCTACCGCGTGACTACCTGTCCACGTTCCTAAAGATCGGTACTATCGCCGCCTTAGCGATCGGTATCGTTTTCGTGATGCCGCATTTCCAAATGCCCGCTTTCACGGAATTCGTCAAGGGTGGTGGTCCGATCGTCGGCGGTCCGGTTATTCCTTTCATTTTCATCACGATTGCCTGCGGTGCTTTGTCCGGTTTCCACGCAACGATCGGTACCGGTACTACACCGAAGATGATCTCCAACGAGCGTGACGTACTCTTTGTCGGTTACGGCGCTATGTTGATGGAAGGCTTTGTAGCTGTTATGGCTTTGGTTGCCGCTTGCGTGTTGGTCCCTGCCGACTACTTCGCCATTAACGCGCCTGCTGATAAATTTGCCGCGCTTGGCATGGCTGTGCAAGAGCTGCCGCACTTAGAAGCCCAAGTCCAGGAAAGCCTGATGGCCCGCCCGGGCGGCTCCGTTTCTTTGGCTGTTGGCATGGCTCACATCTTCTCTCAGATTCCCTTTATGGAAAATCTGATGGCCTATTGGTACCACTTCGCCATTATGTTTGAAGCGGTGTTCATCTTGACGGCTGTGGACGCCGGCACCCGTGTTGGTCGTTTCTTCCTGCAGGAAATGATGGGCAAGGTTTGGCCGAAGTTCTCCGACAAACAATGGTGGCCCGGCATCATCATCACCTCGGTGATCTTTACGGGTTCTTGGGGCTACCTCGTTTACTCGGGCGATATCAGCTCCATCTGGCCGCTCTTTGGTATTTGCAACCAATTGCTCGCCTCGGTGACGCTTTTGATCGGCACAACGGTTATTCTTCGTTTGAACAAGACCAAATATGCCCCGATCACGGGTGTCCCCGGTATTTTGATGACCATCATCACGATCTGGGCCGGCTGCTGGTTGGTGATTAATCAATACTTGCCGGCCGGTCAATACTTACTGGCTTCGCTTTCTGTCATCGTGATGCTTCTGATGCTCTTTGTGATCATTGGCACACTGCGTCGTTGGTCCGTGCTCTTGAATATCAAGACCACCACTCATGACAGCTATGGTGTTGAAGTTAAAGCGATTGTGAACGAATAACTTCCATCACCACCTTAACCAACGCGTCCGATTGCAAAAAGTCGGACGCGTTTTTTTATGAAAAAAAATTTCTCAACATTTGATCTATTGAGAATTTAATAGAGGTTAACACTGCTGGCCAAATTAAAAATGTGCATAGCCTGCTTTGATGGTCCTGTTTCCAATAAATACAGGGCTACAAAAAGGTTGCCTCAAAAGTAGGCCCTACCTGCGTTTTCTAATTAAAAACAAGCTCCATTTGCGGTATGTTTTTTGGAGGGGCTTGCTTTGGGATCCTGAAATCCG
>CAJMEC010000014.1 GCA_905212345.1 uncultured Sutterella sp.
CTGCAGGAGTCCTTTGACGCCGAAGACAATGAATCGGGACGAGGTCACATTGGTGCCTTGTCTGCAAAATCTCCTGAGCTACGCGAACTTCCTCAGTTCTTGCCGATCCCGGCATCGGTGTTATGCTCACCCGAATCGTGTCGCCGATCCCTTCGGCCAACAACACCCCCATGGAGGCTGCGCTGGCCACCACACCTTTGGTGCCAATGCCCGCTTCCGTTAAGCCTAAATGCAAAGCGTAATCAGACTGTGAGGCAAGTTCCCGATACACAGCCACCAAATCCTGAACCGCGGACACCTTGGCCGACAACACGATTTTGTCAGCCGCGAGACCAATTTTTTCTGCCGCTTTGGCGCTTTGCAAAGCCGAGGCAACCATTGCGTGCAACTGAACTTCTGAAGGCGTCTGAGGCATTCCGGCTGCGCGATTGTCTTCAAGCATGCGTGCCAAAATTTGAGTATCAAGTGATCCGCCGTTTACACCAATTCTCACAGGCTTATCATGGGCGATAGCGACTTCGACCATACGGGCGAAATTTTCCATTCCACGCTCACCGTGCCCGACATTACCCGGGTTGATACGATATTTCGACAGGGCTTGCGCGCATTCGGATACTTCGGTGAGCAATTTATGCCCGTTGTAGTGAAAATCACCGACAAGCGGAATAAAGCAATTTAAAGCGTCAAGCTTTTCACGAATCTGAACAACAGCGCGAGCCGCATCAGGCGTATTAACGGTCAGGCGAACCAACTCACTGCCGGCGCGGGCCAATTCAACAACCTGCCGCGCGGTCGCATCGACATCAGTCGTTGCCGTGTTGGTCATGGATTGCACACGAATGGGACTATCTCCCCCTATTGTCACATCGTTGTCGCCGTAACGAACATGAACTTTGTGAGTGTGATGGCGAGAGCTAAACACAGACATCGTTCTAGCGCTCCTTGACTAAAAAGGTGACTTGAGCTTTTTGCTGAGCCAAGCGCTCGGCGCGGCGGGTTTTATCTTTAATGTTGCCTGCCAATTGACCGCAGGCGGCATCAATATCGTCGCCCCGGGTCTTGCGAATAGTCGTCACAATGCCCTGCCCCATCAGATAATCCTGGAAAGCCTTCACATCTTTCGGATCGGGTTTTCTTAAGTCACTATCGGGAAATGGGTTAAAGGGAATTAAATTGAACTTACAGGAAACACCGCGCACAAGTTTTACCAATGCTTTAGCGTGTTCCAAACGATCGTTGACACCACCCAACAAAATGTATTCAAAAGTGATGTAATCACGCGGCGCATGAGCCAAATAGCGTTTGCAAGCCTGCATGAGATCTTCTAGAGGATGCTTTTTATTGATGGGCATGATCTGATCACGCAGCTCATTAGTGGGAGCGTGCAACGACACCGCCAAAGCAACGGGCACGGCCGCCGCCAATTTATCCATCTGCAAAGTCAAACCACAAGTGGACACTGTCACACGACGACGGCTTAAGCCATAGGCGTTGTCATCGAGCATCAGCTTTAAGGCGGCTACGACATTATCCAAATTCTGAAGTGGCTCGCCCATCCCCATGAGCACGACGTTACTGATGACACGGTCAGCCGGATCGGTTACACCCAAATCTTCACGCAACGTTTTTTCAGCG
This sequence comes from uncultured Sutterella sp., assembly GCA_905212345.1. Lineage (GTDB taxonomy): Bacteria > Pseudomonadota > Gammaproteobacteria > Burkholderiales > Burkholderiaceae_F > Aphodousia. The sequence continues at coordinate 1,636 of CAJMEC010000014.1, forward strand.
TGCCAAAGCTGGCCGATAATTTCAGAAGTGCTCAAATTTCTGTTAAAGCCCTGCTTACCTGTTGAGCAAAAAAGGCACCCCATGGCGCAACCGGCTTGCGTGGACACGCAAAGCGTTCCTCGGTCATCTTCCGGAATGAAAACTGTCTCTACCGCATTGCCGTTACCGACATCAAACAGCCACTTGCGCGTACCGTCTGCGCTTTTTTTATCCCAAATGGGAGACGGCGCGCGAATTTCTGTGCGCTCAATAAGCTTAGCTCGAAAGGACTTGGCCAAATCGGTCATTTTTTCAAAATCGCCCACACAATGACGATGAATCCATCGCAAAAGCTGAATGGCACGAAAACGCTTTTCACCCATTTGCTCGCAAAAAGCCACGAGCCCCTCTCGGTCCAGATCCAACAGATTCACACGGTTGTCAGTTTGAGTCATCACTTTGAAAAAATGGCTTCGGTAAAGTTGAAACGAGTCACCCAAAGGCGACTCGACAGATTAAGGACGGAGCACGACTAATTTCGAGGCGCTGTCGCACCCCGCCCCCTCAAGTATTACTTGTCGCAGCAGCAACCGCAGCACTTGCGTTCGCAAATCGCCAACGTCGGGAAGAAGTAAGCGATTTCCACAGCAGCTGTTTCCGGAGCGTCGGAGCCGTGAACAGCGTTAGCATCAATGCTTTGAGCGAAGTCAGCGCGGATCGTGCCGGGAGCAGCCTTCTTCGGATCGGTAGCGCCCATCAATTCACGATTTTTCGCAATGGCGCCTTCACCTTCCAACACTTGAATCATCACGGGGCCGGAGGTCATGAAAGCCACCAAATCCTTAAAGAAGGGACGTTCTTTGTGAACAGCGTAGAAACCTTCGGCTTCAGCTTGAGACAATTGACGCATTTGAGCGGCAACAATGCGAAGACCGGCGTTTTCAAAACGCGTGTAGATTTGACCGATGACGTTCTTAGCGACGGCATCCGGCTTGATAATGGAAAGGGTGCGTTCAATAGCCATTGTATTTCCCCAATGAAGTTAATAATCAAAAAAACAGACGGACAACACCGGTTGTCCATAACAATCAAAGAATGACCCCGGGGGCTCATTTCGAGGTGGCATTTTAGCAGAAAGAAACCGGCCGAAGGACTTCAAACTACTGTTTTCAAAGGCAGAGAAACTGTTGGAAATGCAACGAAATTTTTCTATTTTGCAAGCAGCGCTTTAAGTTTAGGAAATGCACCGAGCGAATTAATGAAAAGGGTCTGGGATAAAACACTTTCATCATCTTGACGAAGAGTTGCCAGCTCGGATAAATACCGCGGTAAATCTAAAGGAGATGATTTCTTCGTTACTGAAAAAGCGGGCGGCATATCCGGAGCGTCGGTCTCCAAAACCAGAGAGCCGATGGGCGCCTGCTGAGCCGCCGTCCTCACGCGTTTGCTGCCCGCGAATGTCATCGCGCCGCCAAAGCCCAAGTAAAGACCCCTTCGGACCGCCTGCTTCATCTCATCGGGAGAACCCGAGAAAGCATGCAATACTCCCGATACTGTCGGATAATCTTTTATCAAAGCCAACACACGATAAAGCGCTCGGCGGCTGTGAAGCGAAACCGGCAAATTAAATTGTGAAGCCAGTTGAAGTTCTTCTTTAAATACAACTTCCTGACGATCCCTATCGAGTCCCTCTACGTAAAAGTCCAGCCCGATCTCACCGATTCCAACTAAATGAGGATCGTCTAAATGTGTCTCTAAAAAGGCATAAAGCGCCTTGATATCAGCTTGCCAACTCTCCCGGATATACATGGGATGGAGACCCACGCAATAACCCCAATTAAGTTTTTGGGCGGTTTGCCGCGCGCGCTCGAAATCCTCTATACCGCCGGCCGTGATCACACCGAGAATCACCCCGGCATCGCCAGCCTTTTGTGCTAACGTATCGAGCGATTGCGCCAACGGGGCAAGCCCGACATGATTGTGTGTATCAATAATCATGGATTATCAGCCTGCACGATCACACCATCGGCAATCGTGACGGCTCGATCACACTGAGCCGCCCAATCCAAATCATGCGTGACGATCACACAAGCCGTTGCGTGACTTCTTGCTAAAGAAACCAAACTTTCAAAAACAGAGGCAGCGGTTTGGCGATCCAAGTTGCCCGTTGGTTCATCGGCCAAAATACAGGCCGGTTCCGTCACCATCGCCCGAGCAATCGCACAGCGCTGACGTTCACCTCCTGACATTTGAGAGGGTAAATGATTGAGTCGATGGGCTAAGCCTAAAGTCTGCAAAATTTCCTTGGCTTTCTTTTTTGCCAAATCATCCCGTTCACGACGAACAATATGCGGCATGGCCACATTTTCAAGCGCAGTGAATTCCGGCAAAAGGTGATGGAACTGATAAACAAAACCCAATTTTTTATTCCGAAGTTCGCCTCTTTGCACTTCACTTAACGAGTGAACTGAAAGACCGGCAACGATGACTTCACCCTCATCAATTGAATCCAAACCGCCTAAAACATGCAGCAGTGTGCTTTTACCGGATCCCGAAGCACCAACCACTGCCAATAGTTCCCCGGGCTTAACCACAAGATTAACCCCCTTGAGAACTTCTACCGAGCGATCATCTTCGCGATAGGCCTTTTTGACTCCTTGGGCAACGATGACAAACTCTTTTTCAATACTCATAGCGAAGGGCCTCCGCGGGTTTTGTTTGTGCCGCCCGCCAGCTTGGGTAAATCGTAGCCAACAGGGACAAAATAAATGAGAATGCGGCAATGGGGACAATGTCACCGGCTCTCGGATCTGAAGGCAAGGAACTAATGAAATAGACCTCTTTGGGTAAGAACTGAATTCCGAAAAGCGACTCAATCGCCGGCACGATCACATCAAGGTTACACGCTAAAAGCAGTCCAAGCACGACGCCACAGCTAACACCGACAATCCCAACCACCGCCCCTTGAACCATAAAAATCGACATGATCGAAGTGGGTGATACGCCTAAGGTACGCAAAATAGCGATATCCGATTGCTTTTCTGTCACGGTCATCACCATGCTGGAAACCAAGCCAAAAGCACCCACCAAAACAATCAAAAAGAGAATGATGGCCATCATCCGTTTTTCAACCTGAACGGCGGCAAACCAAGTGCGATTTTGCTTACTCCAATCAGTTACGGCAAATGTGTCGGGCAATGTTTTAAGAATTTCATAAGAAATTTCAGGCGCTTTATTCATGTCATCGACTCGAACACGGAGACCGGCCGGGCCCGTTTGACGGAAAAGAGCCTGAGCATCTTCAATGTGAAGAAGCGCCATGGAACTGTCGTATTCGTAATGACCCGAAGAAAAAACTCCCGTTAACGTAAAGGCCCTCATACGCGGAACAATTCCCGCTGGCGTTGCTCGCCCTTGAGGAATGATGACATTGACTTTGTCGCCGATTCTTAAACGCAAAAGTCTAGCCAAATCAAGCCCTAAAACGATGCCATACTCGCCAGGTTTTAAATCAGCCAAGTGGCCGTAGGCCATTTGTTTATCAATATCGGAAACATTGTTTTCGGTTGTCGGATCAATACCGCGAAGCAATACTCCTCGCACACTGGAACCGGTGCTCAAAAGACCTTGCCCGGAGGAATACGGAGCCACACCAAGCACATGGGGATTTGATGCAACCAATTTAGCGGTGTCCTGCCAATGATCAATTGAGCCGGCATAGCTCACAACTTCAATATGGGGAATAACCGAGAGCATCCGGTCACGAACTTCTTTTTGAAATCCGTTCATGACAGAAAGCACCACAATGAGGGCCATCACCCCCAATGCGATGGAAGCTACACTCATCACGGAGATGAAAGAAATGAAACCGTTTTTACCGCGACCTCTGCGGCCTTGCCGGGTATAACGCCACCCGATTCTGAATTCAAAAGGTAAATTCACTGAAAAAGAGCCTTTGATCAAAAATTTCGTGATGGCGGAAATTTTAGCGGTTTTTGAATCGCTTTCGGAGACTGTTTAGGACTCAAAAAACAACGGGCGAAGCCTTTCGACCTCACCCGCGTGAACTTAAATTAATAGTCAGGAACTATTTTTTGTTGCCACCCAACATGGCGACTGCGCTCGTGCCGGAAATCAAACCGCTCTTGGCGTAGATACCGAGCTTGGCGCGTGTATCAACGATGTCGAGATTACGCATCGTCAATTGACCAATACGATCTTCAGCCGTAAACATCGAGTCACCCTTTTCCATCGTCAGACGTTCGGGTTCATAAGTGAGGTTCGGGCTAACCGTATCCAAAATCGTGTAGTCATTGCCGCGGCGCAATTCAAGCGTCACCGTGCCGGTGATGGCGCGAGCCACCCAACGTTGGGCGGATTCACGAAGCATGATGGCTTGAGAATCAAACCAACGGCCTTGGTAGAGCAGGCGACCCAAGCGGATACCATTGATGCGATATTGCTCAATCGTATCTTCATTGTGAATTCCGGAGACCAAACGTTCATAAGCGATATGAAGCAAAGCCATCCCCGGGGCTTCATAAACGCCACGGCTCTTAGCTTCAATAATACGGTTTTCAATCTGATCGCTCATACCCAAACCGTGACGTCCACCGATCGCGTTGGCTTCGTACATAAGAGCGACATGATCGTCAAAGCTCTTGCCGTTTAAGGCAACGGGAACACCTTCTTCAAAGGTTACTGTCACCACTTCAGGCTTAATTTCAACAGCCGGATCCCAGAAGGCCACGCCCATGATGGGTTTTACGATCTTCATGCTCGTTTGCAGGCTTTCCAAATGTTTGGCTTCGTGCGTAGCACCCAAGAGATTGGAGTCCGTGGAGTAGGCTTTTTCAGCCGACATGCGATAGTCGAAACCTTCGGCTTGCAAGAATGCGCTCATTTCAGCGCGACCGCCCAATTCATTAATGAAGTCACGGTCAAGCCAGGGTTTATAAATCTTCAGCTCAGGATTGGCTAAAAGGCCATAACGATAGAAACGTTCGATATCGTTTCCCTTGTAGGTTGAACCGTCGCCCCAAATGTGAACACCGTCTTCACGCATAGCGTTCACAAGCATTGTGCCGGTTACGGCCCGGCCCAAAGGCGTTGTATTGAAGTACGTTTGACCGGCAGTCGTGATGTGGAAGGCGCCAGATTGAATCGCCGCGATGCCTTCGGCCACCAATTGGGGACGGCATTCCACCAAACGGGCCTTCTCAGCACCGTAATTCATGGCTCGGCGAGGAATCGCTTCGTAATCATCTTCATCGGGCTGACCGAGGTTGGCTGTATAGGCATAGGGAAGCGCTCCCTTTTTCTTCATCCAACGCAACGCCGCGGACGTATCTAAACCGCCAGAGAAAGCGATACCGACTTTTTCGCCTACAGGCACTTTTTGCAAAATGGTCTCAGACATAATTCCTCGTCTCAAAGTTTGAATCAATTTTTACTTCCGCTCTCAAATCCGCGGAGCTGTCGGTTCAGTTTATTGGAATTCGCAACGCCTGAACAGGCAAAAGTTTGAGCCATCTCAAACTCTTCCATGGTCGACAAATAGCAGGAATTTGTCGAGTGTTAACAAGCCTGGACGGGCATTTCACCTTTGAGGTATTTTTCCAACCAAAATACCCCAATAATCGTTTTCACATCGGTAATTTCACCATTTAGTGTCATCGCTTTGACTTCTTTAAAAGGCAACCGATACACATCCAGGCATTCCCCTTCATCGAGATGGCGATTGCCGGCCTTTAACCCTTTGGCTAAGAAAAATTCAAGATGCTCGTCCGAGTACCCGATCGCATTATGGATGCGCCCGAGGTAATACCATTGATCAGCCTGATAACCCGTTTCTTCTTCCAGTTCTCGTTTGGCACAAACCGAAGCTTTTTCATTGGGATCGAGCTTGCCTGCAGGTAACTCCCAAAAAGCCTTTTCGCAAGGCTGACGCCACTGAAATTCCAAAAGTATCGTTTCATCGTCAAATAAGGCAATGATGACCGAGGCCCCCGGATGACGAATGTATTCACGGCTACGGACCAAACCGGTTGCGGTTGTCACCGTGTCACGGTCAATATGCAAAAAATTACCGTCAAACACCCGCTCTGTCATTGTTTTTGTTTCTCGAACGGCTGCAATCATTTCGTCGGTTACTTTGGGCATGTCTGAAGATTCCTCTGAAAAAGTATGACAACGGACAAGAAAATTTTAATCAGCGCCGCTTTAGCCTGCACTAACAAAACAATTTTCGTTTAGACTAGGGGATAGTGTTGTTCGCCCAATTTAAAGCAAAAACAAATGCTTAACCTCAGAGACCGCATCGACATTCTTATCCGAATTCTTTTTGGATCCGCTATCGCAATCGGATGTTATTTCGTCGTCAGACCTTTTTTAACAGCCATCACTATTGCCGCTATTGTTACCGTAGTCAGTTGGCCATTGTTTTCTCGTTTTAAAACCAACTTGGGTAACAGACCGACACCAGCGGCATTTTTAATGGTGACGCTGCTTGTCGTGTGCTTGATTATCCCGATGATGTTTCTGTCGGCTGCCGTTGCTCAACAACTGCCGTCAGCCATCTCCGGCATTACCGAGTATATCCGTACAATCAGCGCCCCTCTGTGGCTTAAAGAAATCCCCGTCATCGGTACTTGGCTATACAGTCAAATGGCGATTGTTTTCCAACCGCAGGCCTTGGCCGATCTCATGCGCAAAATGATCGACCCGATCACGCGCGAAGTCTTTACCATCGCTCTTTCATTAGGCAACGGCCTTGTACAAATGGCACTCGTTGCCTTCATCGCCTTCTTCTTTTATAGAGACGGCGATGCGCTCGCAAGCCGGGCTAACGATTTTCTGGAGAAAGTCTCCGGTGATCTCAGTAACGAACTTTCCCACATTCTTGTAAGCACCACCCGGAGCGTGGTTTACGGCATTGTAGGAACAGCTGCCGGACAAAGTCTTGCTGCCTGTATCGGATTCATTATTGTCGGCGCACCCGGCACGTTGCTTTTGTCCGTGGCGGTTTTCGTTCTATCCGTTGTGCCGATTGGCCCGCCTTTGGTCTGGGGTCCGGTCGCTATCTGGTTATATGCCCAAGGAGAAATTGGCCTTGCGCTTTTCATGGTTGCCTGGGGTACATTGGTGGTGGCGAGCGTTGATAACTTCTTAAAGCCACTATTGATCGCCAGAGGTACGCCATTGCCCTTGTCGCTCGTATTTCTTGGTGTGTTCGGCGGTGTGATCGCCTTCGGTTTCTTAGGTCTTATTTTGGGTCCGGTATTATTGGCAGTGGGCGTTGCCATGGTGAAGACGTGGTTATCGCAGAAAGCACGCAAGCGCATTGCCAAAGACGTTTCGATAACGTTTGCCATGCCGAAATTTGACGAGGAAGAACCAAGCCATAAGGCACCGGAAGTGAAAAAGTCAATCACTCCGTCAGTCAAACCTAACAAAGTGGCACCACGCCGAAACCACCCTAAAAGCTTTCCCAACGGCAAACACAAGTAAACACTTTTAAACGCCTGTGGCCTCTAGCCCAGGCGTTTAAACATGAGCCTTTCGTAATGTTCAAGCGATTGAGCTTGTTCGGCGTATTCCATCGCTTCGCGCGGATCAATCTGAGCGGGCACTATGTCATCGCCTCTTAAATTGACGATTCCTCTATAGCCTACACCGCGAGGTGTAAATCCGTAGTAGGTCGGATAGTGACGGTCTTCATGCTGATGACCATGAAAAAGATATTTCACTTGCAGCTTTTTAGCCAACTGATCAATAGCTAAAAAACCTTTCCTGTGACAACCCGGGGCTTCGTGCGTAACCAGAACATCGGCTTTATGATCCATCAGGTTATCGTACGTGGATGGAAAAATCGATGTGCGATGTCTTCTGGGCAGGCCTCCACGCCACATATTGCCTCGACCGATACGACGAATAAAAGCCCCGGCTGACATATAGTTGGGCGCCTGGGGAGGCATCCAGATTTGTCCACGGAATACGCCGCCCAAGCCGGCGATACGAACTCCATTGACCAGCGCTACTCGACCGTGAAGGTTGTGGCCGGCCAATTCGCTTCGCCAAAGCCTGTCGTAGAACAGATCATTGTCCGTGTCGTGGTTGCCGGGAATCCACCAAACTTCTACAAAGCTCAGTATATCGGCCAAAACCTCATGCAAAGGAGCCGGAGGCTGCAAATCTCCCAAAATGACCATCGCTTTTGGGCGATGCTCTTTGGCTGCCTGCAGAATATGATCAAATGAACCGTGAGGATCACCGCAAAAGAAAATCTCTTCGGCGACCTGCTCCGGCGACACCTTGGCAGAAGGTATCTTCGCGTGCGGCTCACGCGGTTTATGACGGTAGTGATAAGAACGGCGAAAAGTCACAACTGTCTCCGTCTATCACTTGGAATAATTTTTCAAAGAAGCCTCTAAAGCCTCTCGAACCTGATTTTTCAAACTTTCCGGTTCAACCACTTTGGCAGCAGGGCCGTAGCGCAAAATATCACCGACCAACTCCGGACTATTTCCGGAATAAGGAATCGTCAGTTCATAAAGGTCATCTTTGAGCCAAAGTTCCATTTGATCCGGATGCCAAACCACTTGACTGGCGATTTTTGATGCCACTCCCGCAAAGCGAATGCGTGCCCATTGCAGATCACCTGATCGATACATGCCGTAATAACGATCAAGCTCTGCTTCAACTGTTTTCATCGGCACAACCTTCACGCCCATCTGCATGATGTCCGCGTAGCGAATGTTTTCAACATTAAAACTTCTGAGTGCTCCCCTTTCGTGACACCAAGCATCCAGGTACCATCGATTACGGTAGTAATTCAAACGCATGGGACTGACAATACGACGGGTTTCCTCTTTTTTGCTTTCCGAGTAGTAAACAATACGAACACGCTGACGATGAACCAATGCTTGCCCAATCACTTCAAACGTGTCGCTTACGATGGGCTTTCTCTGAGGTTCGTGGATTTGCACCCGTTTTAACAATTCGTCAGCATCGGCCTGATCTACAAACATGCTTGAGCGAATTCTGGAGGCCATTTGACGCAATTCTTTTGTCAAATACCCTTTACGGTTCTTCTCAAGTTCAGAGAAATCATTGAGCGTTTTAACCATGCAGTAAAGCTCATCGGGCGTAAACCACATGGAGCGTCTGTCGTAGAAGTCATCACGCTTGGCCTCGGCGCGATTCTTAGCAAACAAATACCCGCCGCGAATTCTGGAAAAGGTAATCGGCGCTTTCAGTTCCTCGCGCATGTAACGAATATCGCGCTTAACTGTTGCCGGAGCCGCGCCGGTCGCCCGCTGTAATTCTTCAAAAGTCACCACGCCTTTTTCGCTGATGAGGCGATCCATTTTCATCAATCGAACTTTGAAATCCATCGTATGCACCCAAAAATTTAATGTAGTCATGTATGGTATCTATTTTTGAGCTAATTCTCAAACTTTTTTCTTCTTTATCGATACAAAATACTGGGAGTGGGCTCAAGTTGAAAATTTTCAATTGACGAAAAATCTAAATCAAAAGTATCAGTTACCGTGGATATCGGATCATTAGCGTTACCATCCCAGCCTAAACCGGTTCCAACATCAATGTCACACTGATCCAGTTCTACAACATCATTAATAACTTCTTCAGACTGTATTTTCCAAAAAAGAGAATCTTCATCAAAATCATCGTTTAAACAGGGTTCTTCAAAAAAGTCTTTTTCCAATTCTCCATTGAGATACTCACCTAATCGGGTAAGTTCGCGCCAAAAATCTTTCAATCCGCCGCCATATAACGAAGAACCATCATCGGGCAAGCATTGAAGCGCCGCCTCATAGTCACACAATGCTTTGTCAAAGCGAGTATCGACTCCTTTAAATTGTTCAAGAATCGATAAAAAACAATCAAAGTGATGAAAGTGATTTGAACTGATCATCGTCACTTCTTCTTTCCGACTTAGGTAGTCATAGAGATGATCCTGCATCAAAACCATCAATCGGATACCGAACGAACGCCTATCGGAGCAAGAAAATAAACCAAGTTCCCAAGTGAGGCGACATTGGGAAAGAACGCGCCGTAAAACGTCTTCGACGGCTTCGTTCATGTCATCTCTTGCACTTAATCTGGCCTGATAACGAGGGTCAGCGGTAAAAAGAGCCTCTAAACTTCTTTTGGTTTCTTCAGCAAAAATACTGTCTCGAATTTGTGCAAAACGTTTACTCGCATTTTGTAGCAATTCCTTAACATGCAATGCGTTTTTGGTATGAAAAACCCATCCGTTTATGTATTCAAAGGTAACTTTTCTCAGTTCACGCCGAAGTTCAGAGGCAACAAGATTGAGCAACGTTTTTGAGCCAACCGAAGAAAATATTTCATCGTTGACAGACTTCCAACTTCTGCCATCGGGTGAACCGACAGAAAGAGAAACCGGATGAACCAGAGTACGGGAAAAAATCGGCGTGTAATAAAAACTTGCCTGAAGAAAAGAAACTGACTGAAAAGACATTTTCAAACCCCATTGATCGGTCAATCGTGGCTTGAAAAAAGTGTGCATTGACCTCATGCACTTCTGATGACTGCCTCACTCCCATCGTCTTCTTACAAACCCCAAAAAACCGGATAAAACCCAAAATTAACTCTTATGGCAGCAAGAAGGAGTTTACATAAAAACCATGGCGGTTTTCTATGATAAAAATCAAAAAACCGCCATTGACTGGAATCAATAACACATCAAAGCTCTAAAAATGAGCCATTTTTATACAGCCGCTTCGTCAGTCTCTCCCGTGCGGATGCGGATAACCTGTTCGACATCAAAAACGAAAATCTTCCCATCACCGACTTTTCCAGTGCGCGCGGCCTTTAAGATAGCCTCTACCGCCTGATCGACTAAGTCTTCACTCATGACGGCTTCAATTTTTACTTTCGGTAAAAAGTCCACCATATACTCTGCCCCACGATAGAGCTCTGAGTGACCCTTTTGACGGCCAAAGCCTTTTACTTCCGTAACGGTGAGCCCCTGGACACCCACATCAGATAAAGCCTCGCGGACATCATCGAGCTTAAACGGTTTAATAATGGCAACGACTTGTTTCACAACAACTCCTTATCAATTTCAATTCAATTAAAACTGTTTGGGCAAAAGACCCTCAAAAAACGAATCCGGCAATCCTTTCAACGGACAAGCTGACAGTTTCACACCTTGAGGAGCCTGAGCATGTTTAAAACGAGCCCCCATGACCAGTTTCGTCACCCGTGTAGCCAAATCGGATCCGTATTTTTTACGGAGCTTTTTCCCATCGACTCTTCCCTCCAGCATGTCTTTCAGCACTGCATCCAGAACTTCATAGGGCGGTAAAGAATCCTCGTCTTTTTGATTTTCACGCAATTCCGCGGTCGGTGCCTTGGTCAGAATCGATTTAGGAATAACTCTTCTCAGATACTCGACGTTATCGCACAGTTTATAGAGATCTGATTTGTAAATATCTGACAGAGGCGCCAAACCTCCGACCATGTCACCGTAAAGAGTGCAATAACCCACGGCCAACTCGCTTTTGTTGCCTGTATTGAGCACAAGAGAACAGTCCGCGTTGCTGACAGCCATTAAAAGCAATCCTCTGACACGCGCTTGAATATTTTCCTGCATCAATCCTTTGTTGCCCCAATAGGGAACATAACGTTCAGCTGTATTCGCGATCAGATCAACGGCAGGTGTAATGCTGAGTTCTCGCAATTTGAGTCCTAAATTCTGCGCAAGCGCCCGAGCATCCAAAAAACTTTCTTCGCTCGTAAAGCGAGAAGGCAAAATATAGGCATTGACTTTTTCAGCGCCAAGCACGCTTACAGCTAACGCCGCCACAACCGCGCTATCAAGTCCTCCGGACAAACCCAGGGAGACTTTTTCAAAATGCCCACGCTGCATATAAAGTTTTAGGGCCAGTTGCATGGCGGCAAAGCGTTCATGATGGCTGTCGAGCCAACTTACTTTTCCGTCTTGTTCGGAAAAAACTTCGGGATAAGCCATGTAATTGGCTCGGGTGCGGCCATTTTTCACAACTTTGCATTGACCAAGCCAAACACGACCATCGCTAAATCCCTGTCCGTCAACCACAATTAAATTGGCCGAGCTGGTTTCCTCAAAAACCTCGCCAACTGCCGCACTTCTGAAATTAAGATCGTAAGCTAGCCCTGAAATTTCGGATCGAACGGCAATGCCCCCTGTTAGCCATTCAAAATCCAAACTTTTGATCTGTCCCTTTTTAAGACTTAGTACCCCTAGCCCTTCCGGCATAACCGCGGGGACAATAATTTCAGCCTCTGAATGAACGAGGGAAGCCGCTAATTTGTGTAACCAATGCGCATTTCGGCTTCGGTTTTCCGGTCGCATGTTCCAAAACTCGTGCACAGTCCCCGTTAAGGCCTGAAACGGAAACAGCAGTACGTCGCCCGCCTTTAAATTTTTGCTTCGAGCCAAAGCCGTCATCTGCCGCGTGTTTCGCTCAGGATCGTCAACTCGAAATGGATAAGCGTGGATATAAATCATGTGTGCCTCAAATAAAAAAGGCCGGGAAGCGAAGAAACGATCCCCGACCTTTCAATTGCCTCTACCGATTAGCGGAAAGCAGCTTCAAGTGCGGGCACCACTTGTTTTTTACGGCTCATCACGCCGTCAAGCCACAAATTGCCCTTTTGCAACAAAGCAGGATCCTGACCGAAGGCGGCCGCAATCTTGGCGGGATCATCAGAAGCCATCAATAATTCAGAACCTTCCTTCATGATATCGGTCAATAACAACATGGCCGTATGGCGACCTTCCTCTGCCTTCACGCGAGCCAACTCAGCCTCGATATCGGCCTTCATGTCGGCAACCAAGTCAAGCGAAACCAATTCAAGCTGGCCGACACCCACCTTGGTGCCGTTCATATTGAAGTCTTTAAAATCGCGGAAAATCAAATCGCGCGGAGCAACGCCCTTAACAGCGCTCTTAGCGGTAAAAAGTTCCATACCCAAGGCTTCAATATCCTGCACTCCGGCAATCTCAGCCAACCGTGCTGCCGCTTCCTTATCGGCCTGTGTGCATGTCGGGGACTTAAAGATCACCGTATCAGACAAAATAGCGCAAAGCATGGCTCCGGCAATATTGGCCGGAACAGTCAAACCCAAATAGTCATACATGCGCTTTAAAATCGTGCAGGTGCAACCAACGGGCATAATAACGGCTTCAATCGGAGAAGAACTCGTCACATCACCGAGTTTGTGGTGATCCACAATCCCTTTGAGATTGCATTGATCAATATCAGCGGGAGCTTGGGCTTTATCGGAAAAGTCAACAAGATAGAGATCGCGACCGGCCACACTGGAGATAACTTCCGGAGCCGTCAAACCGAAACGATCCAAAATAAAAGCCGTTTCGGGAGCAGGTTTGCCCTGGGCAACAGCTTCAACATCAAGACCTCTTTGACGATACAGATCGGCACAGGCGATAGCCGAAATAATGCTGTCACTGTCAGGGTTCTTATGACCTAAAATCCATGCGGACATTGTTTAATCCTCTGTATTAAATTTCATCGACGCCGGATATTGTCTTTTGAAATATCCAAGCACATTCGAAGTATTGTAATAAAAAATTCCTTCAAGCTAAACGATGCTTAAAAGTTTTTGAATGGCCGCCTGCACCTTTTCATCTTTTGCGGATACAAGCGCAACGTTTCTAAACCCAACCTCTTCAAGTTGAGCTTTAGGTCTGGGATGAATAGTAAGGACAAATCCCTTTTGAAGCCATTCGAGCGCACCGTGAATTGTTTTGACAGCATGCATCAGAACACCGACCGCATCTGTACTGGTTATATAAACAATCGGAGCCGGTCCCGAAATAGATGACTGTAATTTATCGAGCTCGGCGGTCGACAGCTCCAAAGGCGCCCTTTGATAGGCGGGCAAAACCTCCACATCGGTTCCATGGGCCATCAACTGCTCGCGCAACCATTCCCGGCCGACTTGTCCGCGGACAATGAGCACTCTCGACGGGAAACCCCGACTTTTTAATAGTTCGAAAAGTCGCTCAGAGCCGGATTCAAACGTCTCACCTTCAGGATAAAGCACAGGGGTATCAGGGCCCCAGGCTGCGCGAATTACCCGGGCTGTGCCTGAACCGATTGTCGTAAGTGTGATGTGCTCTGGCCATTTTTTTACATAAACGGCACTGGCTGCAACCGCCGATGGACTGGCTAAAAGCACCATGTCGAATTTGGTCAGGTCAGATAGTCTTTCCTTGACCCGTTCAGGTTCCCCGGGCGGCAAAATGGTAAAAGCCGGCCACTTCCAGACATTCATACCGAGTTTGCCAAGACGCTCAGCCAAGCGGTCATTGGGAGCGCCCGGACGCATCAGGATGATCGGTTTTTGATAATGAATCATGTTCAAAATTTTTAATGCTGATTGGTCAACAATTTTTCAATATAACGCCTTGCGCCTTGTTTTAAAAGAGCATCAACTGCTTCTGAGGCTAAACGTTCATACTCTGTCCACGGACCTGTTTGTTCAGTTGCCACCAATTCGCCCGTTGTATGGTCTCCGATCAGGGCGCGAAGTCGCATGGTTGAATCGGTAATGGTCGCATAGGCTGCCAAGGGCACCTGGCAGGAACCGCCGAGAGCACGGCTGACGGCACGTTCAGCCAAGCAACAGGCGCGAGTTTGCTCATCATTGATGAAAGCGACGGCCTCACGCGTTTTCTCATCATTGGCCAGACATTCAAGTCCCAGAGCCCCTTGTCCCGGACTGGGCAGGGATATTTCATCACTGATAATTTCACGGATACGTTCTTCTAAACCTAAACGCTTGAGCCCGGCGCTAGCCATAATCAGCGCATCGTACTCGCCGCTATCCAACTTACGCAATCGAGTACCGACATTGCCGCGAACGGGTTTGACGACCAAATGCGGAAACTTGGAGCGAAGCATTAATTCTCTTCTAAGGCTTGCCGTGCCGACCACTGAACCCGCGGGCATGCTTTCAAGCGTTTCATAACGTGGGCTCACGAAAGCGTCTCGCGGATCTTCCCGGCTGCTGACCGCCGCCAAAACAAAACCTTCGGGCAATTCCATCGGAACATCTTTAAGGGAGTGCACGGCCAAATGAGCGGCTCCTTGCTGCATAGCGACTTCCAGCTCTTTGACAAACAAACCCTTGCCGCCGATTTTCGACAACGTTTTATCGAGAATTTGGTCTCCCTTGGTTGTCATGCCCAAAAGTTTGACGTCTTTTTCCGGATAACGGTCACGCAAAAGAGCCTGAACATGTTCTGCCTGCCAAAGGGCCAACGGGCTTTCTCGGGTGGCAATAATGATCGAATCAGACATGAGTTATTCCTTCAATCCAATTATTAATGATGGGCGATTTTGACACGTTTTTCTTAAAAAGAGCTGAGAGATACATTTTTCCTCGGTTTTTGTCATCCATTATGAGCCGATCCTACGACATTTTATTATTTTTTGTCGACAATAAGACACTTAATCAATTGATTTTATTGGTATTTTTATTTAGAAAAAGAAAAAAAACACTTTTATGCTACCGATATCAGGAATTGAATTGCGTACAATTCCGAGTTATCTGTTTTTCCATACGGTGAGAAATAAAAATGACTACAGTTGCCAATGAACATCTTGATCCCCTTGCCCAAAAGAAAAAAGCTTGGTCGGGTCGTTTCTCCGAACCGGTCGCTGATTTTGTTTTGCGTTACACGGCAAGCGTTGATTTTGATAAGCGCATGGCCCTTGCCGATATCGCGGGCTCCATCGCTCACGCCACAATGATGAATAAATGCGGCGTACTCCATGATGAAGATTTAGCCGATATTAAGCGCGGCATGAAGCAAATCATCGAAGAAATTCAATCCGGAAAATTTGAGTGGAAATTGGAACTTGAAGACGTGCATTTAAACGTCGAAGCACGTTTGACTCAATTAGTGGGAGACGCCGGTAAGCGTTTGCACACAGGCCGTTCCCGTAACGATCAAGTGGCTACCGACATGCGTCTATACATGCGCGAAGAAATTGACACGATCACTGATTTGGTCAGTCAGCTTCAAGAAGTGCTTGTCCATTTAGCCGCCAAGGAAACGGACACCATCATGCCGGGCTTCACCCACATGCAAGTTGCTCAGCCCGTCACGCTTGGCCACCATCTGCTTGCTTACGTGGAAATGTTTGAACGCGACAGAACGCGTTTGATCGACCTTCGCCGCCGCGTTAATCAGTCTCCATTGGGTGCTGCCGCCCTTGCCGGCACCACCTACCCCATCGACCGCAATTATTCGGCAGAACTTTTAGGCTTTGAAGCCGTGATGCAAAATTCGCTCGATGCAGTCAGTGACCGCGACTTCTGTATTGAATTTACCGCCGCAGCCTCACTGATCATGATGCACATTTCGCGTCTGTCTGAAGAACTCATCTATTGGATGAGCCAACGCTTCAAATTCATGATGTTGCCCGATCGCTTCACAACGGGCTCTTCCATCATGCCTCAAAAGAAAAATCCGGATGTGGCTGAAACCGCCCGAGGCAAGGCCGGCCGTGTGGCTGGCGACTTGATTAGCCTCACCGTTTTGATGAAGGGCTTGCCGCTTGCATACGCCAAGGACACCCAAGAAGATAAAGAACCGGTGTTTGACGCTATTGATACGGTCAAAGACACGTTGCGCGCCTTTATTGAAATGATGCCGGGCGTCACCCCCAATCGTGAAGAAATGAAGAAAGCCGCACAGGCCGGCTATCCGACGGCAACCGACTTGGCTGACTATCTCACGAAAAAGGGTCTGCCCTTCCGTGAAGCGCACGATGTTGTGGGATCCGTTGTGAAGCTTGCCAGCAATCGCGGTTGCGATTTGGCTGAACTGACGCTCGAAGAGCTCAAGGGCTTTAGCGATCTCATCGAAGAAGACGTCTACGAAAAGGCTTTGAAGCTCGAAGCCAGTATTGCCGCCCGTGATCACGTCGGCGCTACGGCTCCGAACCAAGTCAAGCACCAAGTGGCTCGTTGGGCAGACATTTTTGAAAAGCGTCACGCTGAACCTAAACAAAAGCGTTTAGCTGATCTCCTTACTTGCTAAAAACAAACCTTAGAAACGATAGCCACCGATGCAAACGTATCGGTGGCTATTTTCTTGCCTTTCAAGCAATTACGCACAATTACCTAGAAACCTCCTTTTTGTCGCAAGAACACCTAAGCAGAGAAACCTAGATTTAAGAAACTTCATTCGTTTCATAAGTGATTTAGCTTATAAAGATTTGTCAACAATTTGAGAAAATGGGAAAAAATATACGTGAAAGGAGTGAGTTATGTCTTGTGTTCAGGAACCGACGCCGCGTTGGTCGGCGCTCGCCTCTAAACCCAGCAGTTCCGTGATTCGTGATTTATTGAAGTTACCCGCAGGCGTCATTTCTTTTGCCGGCGGCCTGCCCTCTCCCGAAGGTTTCCCCCTTGAAGATATAGCCAAAGCCTGTCAAACAGTTATCGCCAATGAAGGCAAACACGCTCTGCAGTACTCCATGGTTGAAGGTGAAATTGCTCTTCGCCGTGAAATTGCCCGCCGAGAAACACAAAAGGGCATCCCCACTGACTATGAACAAGTGCAGATTGTTTCAGGCAGTCAGCAAGCCTTGGACATCATCGCTCGTGTTTTCTTAGATAAGGGCGACAAAGTGTTGGTTGAATCGCCAACATACATGGGTGCGCTTCAAGCTTTTGACCTTTGCGAGCCCACTTACGTCAGTCTGCCTTGCGATGAAGAAGGTTTAAACCCGGCTCAATTTACCGAAGAAGTTTGCCGCGGCGCCAAGTTTGCTTATGTCATGCCGACCGCCAGCAACCCGACCGGTCTGACGATCTCCGAAGAACGCCGTAAATTGCTTTGTGAAAAAGCCCGTGAATACGACATGCTTCTTGTCGAAGACGATCCTTACGGTGAATTGTGGTATGACCAACAACCGCCTGCTTCTCTTCGCAAATGGGCTCCGGAACGTGTTATCCGTTTAGGCACGCTTTCCAAGATTCTCGCCCCGGGTTTCCGTTTGGGCTACATCATTGCGCCCGCCAACGTGCTCGATAAAGTGGCTCAACTTAAACAAGCCATGGACTTGCATACGTCTACCTTTACACAACTTATCTCCGCTCAAGTCTTTAGCGAAGATTTGCTTGTGCGTCACCTGCCGAGCGTGCGTGAACGCTATAAGACTCACGCCAACGCCATGCTTGAAGCCTTAAAGGAGTATATGCCTGAAGGCGTGACGTGGACGCATCCCACTGCCGGTATGTTTATTTGGGTGACTTTACCCGAGGGCGTGAATGCCACCGAAATGGTTAAAGACGCCTTGGCTAAGAAAGTCGCCTACGTTCCCGGCGAAGTTTTCTACGCGGGCGCTAATGTTGAAAAGAATCACTTCCGTCTCTCGTTCGTTACGGTTGACCCTGATCGAATTAGAGAAGGCGTGAAAAATTTGGCTGAAGTCATTCGATTGCGAATTTGACCCTACCCGATTTATCAGGCTGTCTACCCTGGGCCCGGTAAATCGGGCGAAAGGTTAGACAGCCTTTTTGTATGTTTTTTCATTCTTCTCTGACTTATAGGACTACTACACCATGAACGGCTTAATCTTAATGGCTTGTACAATCGTGGCGTTGTTTGTCGGTTACCGCTTCTATGCTCGGTGGCTCGAAAACACCTGGGGAGTTGACCCCAACGCTAAGACGCCGGCACAAGCGAAAAATGACGGCAACGATTACGTGCCCACAAGTAAATGGACTGTTTTCTCTCACCAGTTTACCTCCATCACGGGCGCAGGCCCCGTCACCGGCCCGATTATCGCGGCCATGTTTGGCTGGCTACCGGCCACGCTTTGGATGATCTTCGGCTGCATCTTTTTTGGTGCGGTTCAGGACTTCACCGCCCTTTACGCCTCCGTTAAAAACGGCGGCAAATCCATGGGCATGATGATTGAACAATATATCGGTCGCACCGGTCGTCAATTGTTCTTGCTTTTCTGCTGGCTCTTTACTTTGTTGGTGATCTCCGCTTTCTGCGACATCGTGGCCAATACCTTTAACGGCTTTACCGCCCAAGGCGCAGAAATCATGCCCAACGCCGCCGCTGCTTCCATTTCTATTCTTTATATGTTCGTGGCTGTCGCTTTCGGTTTATACCTCAAGTACAGAAAGCCCTCCGGCACCGAACAATTGATTGTCGGCATCATTTTGATGGTTTTGATGCTCTGGATCGGTATCGCCAATCCGATTTATGCCGATGCTGTCACCTGGCGCTATGTGGTTTTTGCCTACCTCTTTTGCGCAGCCGTGATGCCAATGTGGCTTTTGAAGCAACCGCGCGACTACCTGAGCATGTTCCTTTTGATCGGCATGATTTTGGGTGGCGTGATCGGTGTGTTTATCAAAAACCCTGAAATCAATATGCCTGCGTTTGTCGGCTTTGAAGTCAAGGGCTTGGACCTCTTCCCGATGCTCTTTGTGACGATTGCCTGCGGCGCTGTTTCCGGTTTCCACAGCCTCGTGTCTTCCGGCACGTCTTCCAAGATGATTGCCAATGAAAAAGATATGCGTCTGGTTGGCTATGGTTCCATGTGCGTGGAAACGGTTTTGGGCGTTGTTGCCTTGATCGTTGTGTGCGCTGCCGCAACTGACGGCGTGTTGCCCTCCGGCACCCCCTTCCAATTGTTCTCTAATTCCATCGCCTCGTTCCTGACGGAAATTTTCGGTCTGCCCACTGATGTGAGCGCTTGCATCATGACGATGTGTGTGTCCGCTTTGGCTTTGACGAGTGTGGACGCCGTAGCCCGTATCGGCCGCATGAGCTTACAAGAACTCTTCACTCCGCCTGAAGGCGTAGAAAAGAATAGCGTTCAAAAGCTTTTCACGAACCCGGTCTTTGCAACAATCCTCACGCTCGTGTTGAGCTACCTCCTGTGCTTGGCCGGTTACATGAGCATTTGGCCGCTTTTTGGTTCTGCCAACCAATTGCTCTCTGCTTTGGTGCTCACAAGCTTGGCCGTTTTCTTAAAGGCCACGGGCCGCAAGGGCTGGATGCTTTATGTCCCCATGACAATCATGTTCTGCGTGACGATGACCGCTTTGGGTATGTCTGTCTGGCGTATTTTCGGCACGATCTCAGCCGGAACGTTTGTGTTCATGGTTGACGGTTTGCAATTGATTATTGCCGTTGCTTTGATCGCCTTGGCTTTAATGGTTGTGATGCACTGCTTGCCGAAGCTTTCGGATAAAAAAGCAAACTAAACTGATCTAGATATTCAGTTCTATCAATCCCCAGCTCTTAACGGAGTTGGGGATTTTTTTATTAGTTGTTCTTAATCCACTAAATCGTTCGTTATAGCTTCTAAGAATTTAATCAATTAAGCTATTCCCCTGCTCAGTCTCAAACGCTGAGCAGGGATTTTTTATCGCTTAGACACAATAGCAAGAAAGATCGTCAAGACAACGATTGGAATAAGGTAATAGAGCCCCGGCACCACAAGACCGTAGTACCAAAGGTGAGACACTTCGGGAGCCCGCCAGATAGAGACCACCTCAAAAGCTGTATGACCGATCCCAACATAGATTAGGCAACGGAGCACCTGCTCTAAAAGAATGTATAACTTTGAAGAAATCTGCATGACGCCCCCATTAAGTTCTTCTGGCGTTATAAACACCGGGCAGATCCTGAATCGTCTTTAAGGTCTTCTTCAAAGATTCTGCTCGAGTTATTTCAACGTTAAAGCGCCAATGCATATCGCCTCTGATCATTTGCGAGCTCATTCCCACAATTGAAATTTTCTCTTTCATGAAAATTTCACTCATGTCCTTTAAAAGACCGGGAATATTTTGGCCTACAACCAGTACTTCAACCGGGAAAACGGCGCCTTCGGCGTTACCCCAACTCACTTCAATTAAGCGCTCCTGCCCTTTTTCATCCAAATGGCGAATATTGGGACAGTCGGCTCGGTGAATCGTTACGCCACGGCCACGCGTGACAAAACCCACGATCTTATCCGGAGGGGCCGGGTGACAGCAGCGAGCCAATTGGGTCAGAAGGGAGTCAACGCCTACAACCAACACTTGGCTTTTTGCATGCTCAGCCTTGGACTTTGAAGTAAAAAGTTCTTTTTTCTCTTCTTCCTGAGGCTTAAGAGCTTTTTCAATGCTCTTGTAGCCAAATTCTTCTTTAGCTGCGCCGACAAAAAGGTCTTCTACGGTGTCGTAGCCCAAGCGCTTAGCAAGTTCTTCAAGCTTAAAAGCCGTTTTACCGAGACGCGCCATGTCTTTTTCGACGATGTCTCGTCCCGCGTCAACCATCTCTTCAACCGCTTTTTGATTAAACCACTGACGCACCTTTCCCCGGGCGCGATTGGTCACAACAAAGCCCAATTCAGGATTTAACCAGTCACGGCTCGGACCGCCCGTTTTAGCGGCCACAATTTCCACCGTTTCACCGGTCTTGAGCTTGTAATTTAACGGCACCATATTACCGTTAACCTTGGCCCCACGACAACGATGCCCCAACTCACTATGCAAGTGGTAGGCAAAGTCAATCGGCGTGGCTCCGGTTCGCATTTCCACCACGCGCCCTTGAGGCGTGAGCACATACACGTGTTCGTCTTCTACGCCCTGAGGACTCTCGGGTTTAACGTCACTACTCCAAGCAAGCAGCTGGCGAAGCCAGGCCACTTTCTGATCTTCCGCACTTTGGGAGCTCTTTTCCGAATTGCCGGCTTCTTTATAGCGCCAGTGCGCGGCCATACCGAGTTCGTTGTACTCGTGCATCTCACGCGTACGGATTTGAATTTCAATCGGTCGGTTGCGCGAATCCAAAATCACGGTATGCAATGAGCGATAACCGTTCGGTTTCGGATTAGAAATGTAATCGTCATACTCGGAACTTACGCCCGGGAAATTTTCTTGAACAATGGAAAGTACTTCATAACATTGCTCAACAGTTTGCACAATGATGCGAAGCGCACGAACGTCATAGAGTTGATCAAAGCGCAAATGCTTTCTTTCCATCTTCTTGTAGATGGAATAGATGTGTTTGGGACGGCCGGAAACTTCCGCTTCAATCCCCTTTTGTTCAAGCATCCCTTTAATTTTATCCACGGCATCGCGCATGAAGGCCAAACGCGCTTCTCGACTTTCATCCAATTGGCGAGCGATTTCGTTATAGATATCGGGTTTGGTAAAACGCAACGACAGATCTTCTAATTCCCACTTGATCTGCCAGATACCCAAGCGGTTTGCCAACGGCGCGTACAAAGCCAGTGTATCGGCACCGTAAGCCTTTGCCCCTTCCGGATCGTTTTTCTTCATTGCGTAGTAACGAAGGGTTTGAAGACGGCTTGAGAGTCGCAAAATGACCACGCGCAGATCGCGGCACATAGCCAAAACCATTTTTCTCAAAAGCGCATCTTGGGCTTTAAGCATCAATTTATCGCTGCCCTTTTCATCATCCTCAGAGGGCATTAAGCGGGTTTTGCCATTTAACTCAATTAAACGGTGCAATTCATTGACAAGCTCAGCTACACCGCTACCGAAGTTGTTCTTTAACCACTCTTCGGGGTTGGGTACGCAGTCGTGCACTGCAAAAAGATAACAGGCGGAAATCAGTTCTTCATCGTCGCGAATACCGCGAACGATGTTGGCCATGCCATCGGCATGAGCCAAACGGGCTTCTCCGGTGAAAAGTTTTTTATCGCCGTATAGAGGGATAGCCAGCTGCCGGGCTAGCAGACTGTCGGCTTTTTTTTCTTCAGACATAAGACACCCCAGCCAATTCGTAAAAAACCCAAGTTCCTCCCTGATTCAGAAGAAGAACTCAACGGGCCAGTAGGTAAATGACAGGATTAAATTGTAGGGACAATCCGAACAAAATGGGGCAAAGAAATTGTGTCGATTAATGTCTTTTTATTATCGCCTAATCAGACCGCCTAAGAGAGCCGCGACTTTCGGCTTTTTCTTTGTGTCTTTAGCACCCAACCCCAATGGTTTTTCAATAGCCTCCTGCTGCTCCTGAGGGTGACTGGGAACATAAGGTTCATCAAAGAACGGATCCGTGCTTGCGGGCGTCACAGGGGGCGGCGTATACACTTTTCTCGGACCTCTTGACGGTCGGCGATGAGGCGAGACATCCATGCGAACGCGTTTAAAATGTTCCTTAATCAAGGATTCAATAGCCGCTACATTTTTTTCATCGGCGCCAGGGCACATCAGCGTCAAAGCCAGCCCCTTCATCCCCGCGCGCCCTGTACGGCCAATGCGGTGCACATAATCTTCCGCATTAAAGGGCACGTCAAAATTAATCACAACCGGCAAATCGGCGATATCCAGCCCGCGGGCGGCCACATCGGTAGCCACAAGCACTTTAATAGAGCCTTGTTTGAAGCCTTCCAATGTCTTGATTCGCTCATCCTGGGTTTTATCCCCGTGAATGGAATCGGCATCAATACCATATTGAGAAAGAGTCCTCGCCAGACGTCTGCAAACGATCTTGGAGTTAACAAAGACCAATATGTTTTTGGCCTCTTCACAAACTTCATCGTCCAAAAGATCAAGAAGAGCGTCCACTTTTTCGGAATTGTGAACCTCGAAGAGCTTCTGGGTGATGGTTTTAGCCGTCGAGTTTTCACGAGCGACTTCAACCAATTGCGGATTTCGTAAGAAGTTAGCGGCCAAACTTTTAATTTCAGGCGAAAAAGTCGCAGAGAACATCAGACTTTGGCGTTTCTCGGGCAACAACTTCAAAATTTTCGAGATATCGGGTAAAAAGCCCATATCAAGCATCCGGTCAGCTTCATCCAATACCACAATCTGCACTTGGTTTAGGACCGTGTTTCGCTGCTCAACGTGATCGAGCAGGCGTCCGGGCGTTGCCACCAGCACTTCTACACCGCGGCGCAGCGCATCTTGCTGAGTATGGATATCAACACCGCCAAACACGCAGGCCGTGCGTAAAGCGGTGTATTTAGCGTAGGCCTGGAGGTTTTTGTGTACCTGGTCGGCAAGCTCACGCGTAGGCGTAAGAATGAGCGCCCTTACCGGATGGCGCGCCGGAGACATACTGCTATTGGCTGTCGGAATCAAACGCTCCAAAAGTGGCAAACCGAAACTTGCCGTCTTACCGGTTCCCGTCTGTGCAGCGCCCATCACATCATTGCCCGCCAAAACCAAGGGGATCGCTTGAGTTTGAATGGGCGTCGGGTTTTCATAACCCATTTCAGAGATGGCACGCATTAACGATTCGTGCAAACCGAAAGAAGAGAACGTTTGATTTTCAGACATTAGTTTTCCAAGAAAAATCAGGTTTTCCCCTGACTCAAAATAGCATATCACTTTGAAATTTCGGAGATTTTATCATTTTAAAGGTCTTTTTTCTCTCACAAATAAGCAGAAGGCTTCAGAATTTCTCCTGAAGCCTTTCGCTTTGTCAGATGTTTCTGACAGCATCTAACCGAATTTCATCAGATGAAGAACAAATTCATCAAGAAGAATGTCGGAACCAAGATGCCCACGGACCAAATCATGTAACCGAAGAAACTCGGCATCTTCACGCCGCGTTCTTGAACAATCGAGATTGTCATGAAGTTAGGCGCATTACCGATATAGGTCATTGAACCCATGAATACAGAACCCATGGAAATGGCCATCAAGGTGTGAGAGTCTTCGTTCATTAACAGCATCGGATCGCCGCCGGCCAAATTAAAGAAGGCCAAATAAGTTGGAGCATTATCCAAGAAGGAGGACAGAGAACCGGTCAACCAGAAGAACATATGGTTATTGAATGTTCCGTCCGCATTGGTTACCAAAGCCACGAGCGGAGCAAAAGCACCATCGTGTCCGGCGCGCAACATTTCCAACACGGGAACAATACAGCAGAAGATACCGAAGAAGAGCTTGGCTACTTCAAGAATCGGATCCCAAGAGAATTGGTTGCTTTCACGGGCCACCTTTGGCGTAAAGGCCAAACTTAAACCGGCAAACGTCAAAAAGAGCACATCGCGGATGATGGATTCAAGCGTTAATTGAACGTGAAGCACTTCAAAACTAATGCCGGACTTCCAGAAACCGGACAGGAGCATACTACCGACGATACCGGCCAAGAAAAGAATATTGATGGCACCTTCGATCTTAAACGGTTCCTTTTCTTTAAAGTGAATGGTGTTTTGATCTTCTTTCTTATAGACGATCGTATCCAAAATGACATAAATCGCCAACAGGAAGAGAACAGTAGAAATCATCGGCAAGAACAAATGTTCGGTCGTCCAGAAGAAGTCAACGCCACGCAAGAAACCCAAGAACAAAGGAGGATCGCCCAAGGGAGTCAAGCTACCGCCAATATTGGCCACCAAGAAGATGAAGAAAACAAAGGTATGCATGCGGTATTTGCGGTTCTTATTGGCTTCGAGCAAAGGACGAATGATGAGCATGGCCGCGCCGGTTGTTCCCATCACATTGGCCAGCAACGCGCCCGCAAACAAAAAGGCCGCATTCATCATCGGCGTTCCTTCGAAAGAAGAACGGATATGGATGCCGCCTGCCACCACAAACAAAGCGCCCACAAAGATAATGAACGGAATGTAGTCACCGATAATGGCGTGCGCGATAGCGCCGGTGGCAATCGAGCCGCCATAGACCGCAAAAAGCGGCACCGCGCACAACAAGGCCCAAACAACAGCGACCTTGCCAAAGTGGTTATGCCAGAAGTGAGGCACAAGCATCGGGCACAAGGCGATGCTCAGCAAAATACCGGCAAACGGAATGGCCCAAGCGATGGAAAGCTCGGCGCCATTGAGACCGGCCGCGTTGGCGAGCATCGGAGAGACCGCCAAAAACGCACCCAAAAGCATTTTATGAATCATTTGTTAATTCCTTTGCCTTCTTTTGATTTAAGTTAACCTTTAGATTGTATAAAACTTTTTGTGCTCACGCTTGAAATTTTTTCGTCTACCTAGGGCTTCATACCAAAAACTTGCTTGAGGTAGGCCAAATAGCTCAGGTCATCGCATAGGCTCTTACCCGGTGTATCCGAAATCTTCGCAACCGGCTGTCCGTTAGCCCGAACCATCTTAATCACGATATTTAAAGGCTCCGGTCCTAAATCATTGGTAAGGTTAGTGCCCACACCAAAACCCAGCTTCACCCTTCCCTTAAAGCGGCGGAAGATCTTAAGTAGTCGCTCAAAAGTGAGGCTATCTGAGAAAATAAACGTCTTGGTTCTCGGATCGCATCGATTGGCTTTGTAGTGCTCAATCATGCGCTCGCCCCAGCTTTCAGGATCTCCCGAATCTTGACGAACTCCATCAAAGAGCTTGCAGAAATACATATCGAAGTCTTTCAAAAACGGCTCAATCCCATAGACGTCTGTCAAGGCAATCCCCAAGTCTCCCCGATATTCCTTAGCCCACATTTCAAAGGCATAAGTTTGCGAATCACGCAGTCTGGGCCCCAAAGCCTGACAGGCTTGCAGATACTCGTGGGCCATCGTCCCAATCGGAATAAGGTTCAATTCCTTGGCGTAGAGCACGTTGCTCGTGCCGGCAAATTCGTGCGGCAAACGAGCTTTTAGAGTTTCCAGCACTTCTTTTTGCCATTGACGGGAAAAACGACGGCGAGTACCGAAGTCAGAAATCGAAATCAAAGAGCGGTCAGGCTCGTTTTCGATCATTTGAATTTTCGCATCCAGCCGCTTTCTGCCTTCAGTCTTATCGAGATTGGGGGCAATGTGGTTGAAATACGTTTCGTTGACAATCGCCAAAACCGGAATCTCAAATAAGATCGTATGCAACCACGGACCTTTGATAGTGATCGCAAGCTGGCCGTCCTTTTCCGAAATATCAATATATTTGCGCTTTAATTGAAAAAGGCTCAAAAATTCAACAAAGTCGTCTTTAATAAAGCGAAGAGAGCGAAGATACTCCAACTCATCTTCCTTGAATCGAAGGGTACACAGGTGATCAACCTCTGCCTTAATCTCGTCTATGTACGGTCTCAAATCCACCCCTTCGTTTCGGCAGCGGAAACGATATTCAACCGAAGCGCCCGGAAATTGATGCAAGACGCACTGCATCATGGTGAACTTATATAAATCAGTGTCCAAAAGTGATTCAATGATCACGATACAACGCCCTTCAGATAAGTTTTCAATGCCTTTAGTCTAGCCTTTTTCAGTAACAAGTGCGTTAAAATCTGGAGATTGACAGAAATATTTTCAGTAGGGAGAAAACTGTGGCTCATGTAGTTTGTGACCCATGCATTAATTGCACAGACACGGCCTGCGTGGCAGTGTGTCCTGTTGACTGCTTCCGTGTTGGTCCCAATTTCTTGGTGATTGACCCTGATGAATGCATTGACTGCGCTGTTTGCGTGCCGGAATGCCCGGAAGAGGCGATTTTCCACGAAGACGATGTTCCCGAAGGTCAGGAAGAATTTATCGCTCTTAATGCAGAGTTATCCAAAAAGTGGCCTTCTATTACGCGCCAGCGTCCGCGTCCTGCCGATGCAGACAAGTGGCACGGCGTACCCAACAAACGCCAATACCTGAAAACGGAATAATTTTTCCATTTTCTGTATTAAACAAGCCCGTTGTGCAGCTACACCTCGGGCTTGTCATTTAAAAGGTCAGTCTATGAGCATCCATGCCGTTACCATTACCGAACTTGAACACCACAATGATCGGGTGATGTTTTTCTCGGTAACTAAACCCGCAGGTTTTCATTTCCAGCCCGGGCAATTCGTTCGATGCGGCGTTGCGTTGGTGAGCGATCCGAAAAATGAGGAAGATTTCCTAATGCGTCCCTATTCCATTGCAAGCCACCCCCAGGAAGATCGAATCAGCTTCTATGTGGCTCGTGTACTGGATGGGGCTCTCACGCCTAAACTTTTTGAACTGAAAGTGGGTGATACGCTCTATCTTGATGACACGGCCTACGGCCTAATGCTTCCGTCTCGGCTTGAAGCAGGCGGCACGCTGATTTGCTTTGCTTCTGGCACCGGACTGTCTGCATTCCTATCTATTGTTAAGGACAATCCTTGGAAACGGTTTGACAATGTTGTGGTCGTGCACTGCGCCCGTTGTGCCAAAGACATCACCCTCGCAGACGCTTTTTCCAAAACAGTTCAGCAACAAGGCCGAGAAGTGAATTTCCGTTTCATAGCCGCAACAACCCGTGAACCGGATCCGACCCTATGCGGTGAAATTAACAAACGTGTTCCCCAGGCTATCATTGACGGAGACTTTGAAAAAATGGGCTTTACGCTCACCCCTCAATGGGTACGGGCAATGATCTGCGGCAATCCTGCCTTTGTCGATTCAATGAAAAAGGTGCTTAAAGATCGTGGTTTCACCGCTCCCCGAGGTGAAAAATTGGGCACCTATGTGGCCGAAAATTTTTGGTAATTTCTCATGAGTGAACATTTGATTGATACCATTGATGACGCGCTGCCTCAAACACAGTGCCGACAATGCGGCTACAACGGCTGCAGAAATTACGCCTGGGCCATTGCCATGGGCGAAACTCCGATCAACCGTTGTGCGCCGGGCGGGCAAAAAGGCATTGAAGCACTGGCAAAGATAACGGGGCATGAAGTTATCGCCTTAGATCCCGAGTACGGTCATGAAGTTCCGCTTGAACTGGCTCACATCAACCCCAATACCTGTATCGGTTGTCGAAAGTGCGTCGCTGTTTGTCCGACTGATGCCATCGTGGGCGCCCCTAAACGTCTTCACGGTGTTATTTCGGATTGGTGCACGGGATGCGCATTATGCGTGACAGCCTGTCCAGTTGACTGTATTGATATGCGCCCTGCTCCTTTTGAATGGACTCATGAAAAAGCCCTTAATGCCAGAAGGCTTTATCGGGGAAAATTACAAAGAGAAAAAAAGCGAGAAGCGGAACGCAACGCAAAACTCAGCGCACAAAGTGCCGCCGATAAGAAAAAAGCTCTTTTAGCTGACATCCTTTCGCGAGTCAAAAAGTGAACAAAGATAAGCGCTACGAGATTATGAAACGGTTGGCCGCCATCCGCCCCAACCCGAAAAGCGAGCTGGAATACGCCAGTCCCTATGAACTGTTGGTTGCCGTCGTGCTTTCGGCGCAAGCAACTGATAAAAGCGTGAATTTAGCCACGCGGAAACTCTTTCCCGTAGCAAACACTCCGCAATCCATGGTGAAACTGGGAATTGAGGGGCTGACACCTTACATCAAGACTATCGGTCTTTATCGCAATAAAGCCAAGCATGTCATTGCATTGAGCCAACAACTTATTGAACGATTTGACGGCGTGGTGCCCGATGAGCGAGAGGCCTTGGAAAGCTTGCCGGGAGTCGGGCGCAAAACCGCCAATGTGGTGCTTAATGTCGCATTCGGTCATCCGACGATCGCAGTCGACACGCATATCTTTCGCGTCAGCAACCGCACAGGATTTGCCCCCGGTAAAACACCCGAAGAAGTTGAGAAAAAACTACTGAAATTTGTACCGGAGGCGTTTAAAAAGGATTCCCATCACTGGCTTTTGCTGCATGGGCGTTATTGCTGCAAAGCCACCAAACCCGACTGTGATCATTGTCCGATATTGGATTTGTGTGAGTTTAAGAAAAAGAATCTCACCATTGCTTCTTGATCGGTTCTTCCTTTAATTCCACTCAATCGACCAATCTACGATGACAGCGGACTGATCAAAGTCTATCGCTTCGATATAAGCCTCAACCATGGGGATATAGAAAACGTCGCCTTCTGTCGGACGGACTGCTAACAAATCCTGAGCGCCGTTGTCCGTTACGCCAACCACTTCGCCTAAAACTTCACCTTGAAGGTTGCGAACAGTTAGGCCTACAAGGTCTTCATCGTAATAATCCCCTTCTTGCAACTGCGGCAGATCATTTCGGTCCACCAGCAAACTGCCTTTTAACGCCATTGCTTCTTCTCGGGTATGGATTTCTTCAATTTTGGCGATGAAATCTTTTCCATGAGCTTTCAGTTCAGACACCGTTAAAAGTTTAGGAAGAACATTCGCCTTTCTCGGGTAAGGCAAAAACCACCAACGATCACTTTCAAAGAGCAAATCACCCTGTCTGCCCATAGGCACGATACGGACCCAACCGCGCACGCCATAAGCGCCGGCTGTTCGACCGACTTCCATCAACTCGTCTGTGTTTTTATTTTCTGTCATCTTGAAAAAAGATAAGAAAAAGGGCCATTCCGTCAGTTACGCTTGGCGTTTTAGATACTCGCGGTCAAAGTTCTCAATTTTCGGACCCAAACGGTAGACACAATTCCGTTTGTTTGAAGTAGTCTGAAAAGAATGGCTTTTAATGCCGCAACGCAAGGCAACGATTTCGGAATCGCCCTTCGTGCAAACAATGTTTGCAGAATTTTCGATTAGGCAGCAGCCTTCTTAGCTTGCTTGACCAAACGAGCAACAGTGTCACTCATTTGGGCGCCTTGACCGATCCAGTGCGTGAGACGTTCTTCAGCGATTTGGAACTTCACGCCTTGGCCGGCAGCCATCGGGTTGTAGTAGCCCAAGCGTTCGATAAAACGACCGTCACGGCGATTACGGGAATCCGTAACAACGATGTTGAAGAAGGGGCGCTTCTTGGAACCGCCGCGAGCAAGACGAATAACGACCATTTAATTTACCTCTTGTGTCTATAAAGTAAACGTGGCAAAGCCACAATAAAAAACGAAACCCAGAAGGGTTTCACGAAAATTCGCGGTATTTTAACGCATTTTCAATTTGTTAGCCATACCGACACTTAATTTTTTCTGTTCCTGAATCTAAGCGCTTTCGCTAGCGAGCGCAAAATCAACAGCCGCTTTTGCGTGTATCTCGGTCGTATCGAAAACAGGTAAATCCGTATCGGCTTGCTTAATCAAAAGACCAATTTCCGTACAACCCAAAATGACGCCTTCGGCTCCTTGAGCTTTTAGTTTGCCAATGACTGTGAGAAATTTTTCTCTCGATTCGGGCAAAATCGTTCCGACACAAAGCTCATTGAAAATAACTCCGTTAATCATTTCCATGTCTTCATTTTCGGGAACCAACACTTCCAGTCCACGCTCTTTAAGCCTTCCTTTGATGAAGTCTTGCTGCATAGTGTACTTTGTACCTAAAAGTCCGACTCGACGAATAGATTGCTTCTGTAGTGCATCAAAAGTAGCATCAGCAATATGCAAAAGAGGAATGTGAACAGACGCGGCCACATCATCAGCCACCTTGTGCATGGTATTCGTACATATAAGAATAACGTCTGCACCGGCTCTCTCTAAACCTTTCGCAGTCTCTGACAAAATCGAAGCGCTTTTTGCCCAATCTCCGGATGATTGGCACTTTTCAATTTCGTCAAATTCCACACTCCAAAGCACAATTTTTGCTGAATGCAATCCGCCAAGACGCTCGTGCACTGCTTCGTTAATCAGATGGTAATACGTGACCGTACTTTCCCAACTCATTCCGCCTATCAAACCTATTGTTTTCATCAGGAACTCCTTGTCAAAACGCTACCTAGAATAGAATTGAGAAAACAAAATCTCAAGAGTATGCAATTAGCTGCAATAGACGAAACAAAATGTTTCAAAACTCAAAAGGTTCTCTTAAGAGATTGTGTTCAAGGCAAACCGTTCACTTTTGGCATAATACGAAACAACTAAATTCTGGGGAACCCATTATGGCTAAGAAAAAAATCATCCTCATGTCCACAGGCGGCACCATTGTCAGTTCCGGTGAAAGTGCCACTCAAACCACCGGGTACCGTTTGGGACATTTATCAATCAATGCGTTGCTTGATCAATTGCCTGATCTGAAGGACAAAATTGAACTTGAACAAGAAGCCGTCAGTCACGTGGACTCCAGTTCCATGACCAGTGAAATTTGGCTTAAGCTCGCACGAAGTGTTCAAACCGCAGTCGATCGTGATGATGTGGATGGTGTTGTGATCACTCACGGCACCGACACAATGGAAGAGACAGCTTACTTCCTGCACTTGATTCTAAAAACGCAAAAACCTGTCGTGATAACCGGCGCCATGCGTCCGGCCACTGCTCTTTCTGCTGACGGAATATTAAATCTTTATAACGCTTTCCAAGTGGCTTTGGATGAGCAGTCCCAAGGCTTGGGGGTATTGATGGTGCTTAACAACACCATTGGAAGCGCACGCTTTAGCACCAAAACCAACACCACCAATGTCGCTACTTTTTCCGGATTAAATACGGGCGAGCTTGGCGCGGTGATTGATAACGCCGTCATGTATTACAACCGTTCAACACGACCGCATACGATGGCCACACCGTTTAGCGTGCATGATTTTGATCAAGACGAATCTTTCCCCCGTGTGGATATTTTGATCTCTCACGCCGACGATGACTCGATGTTAGTTGATGCCACTGTGGCAATCGGCGCCAAGGGTATTGTTTTTGCCGGTCTTGGAAACGGCTGCGTGCCTGAAAAAGTTCTTCCAGGCCTTAAGCGCGCCTCAGAAGCTGGAGTCCGAGTCATTCGCAGTTCGCGGGTCTTTACCGGACCGGTATTTAACGGCTTAAGTGAATGGGAAGAGGCCGGATTAATCTCTTCTTGGAATTTGTCCGCAGTAAAATCCCGAGTTCTTTTGCAATTGGCGTTGAAAAAAGGCATCACGGATATTGTTGCCTTAAGAGAAATGTTTGAACGTTATTAGAAAACGCCGTGCTCAAAAAGAATTCTCAATCCTATTAAGAGCAACACAGCCGCACCCAACAGTGAAAGTTTTTTGCTATGGCGTGCGGCTTTTTCAGATAAAACGCCAGCTTATACCGGCCTGCCTTGTCAGGCAGGGGGCAGTTTGCCGTCACCTTGTGGGTGAGCAGCTTCCCGTCGTTGTAATTGATGGGGTTGCGGCTGTGCCAATCGGTGGGCGTGCCCGCCTTGACGGCGGCCCGGAGGATGTTTCCGGTGGAGATGGTCGGGATGGCCAAATCCTTGGAGAGGATCTCGGCCTGGGTGCCTTTTCCGGCGCCCGGAGGTCCCAGCAGAATCAGTTTCATTCCCCCTGCACCTCCTTACTCCAAAAAGCCCTTGTAGTGGCGCATCAGCATCTGGGCCTCCAGCTGCTTGACGGTCTCCAGGGCCACGCCTACCACGATGATGACGGAAGTACCGCCGATGGCCAGGGAGCTGTAACCCACCAGGTTCCCGGTGATGATGGGCGCGATGGCGATCACAGACAGGTACAGCGCACCGAACATGGTGATTTTGTTGAGCACCTTGGTAATGAAGTCAGCGGTAGGCTTGCCGGGACT
>CAJMEC010000015.1 GCA_905212345.1 uncultured Sutterella sp.
GATAAATTAAGGGGCGTTGATCTCATCGGCGACAGCCGACTTTATCAACACCCCCAACTTTTGAGCTTATGGTATCTCCAACGAGATTTGAACTCGTATTTTGACCTTGAGAGGGTCACGTCCTAACCGTTAGACGATGGAGATAACGGCACTACTTCTCTTGACGAGAGGCCTCCATTCTACGACTTTTTAGAGAAAAAAACTTAGCTTCAAGACACGAACTGACAAAAAATTAATGATAGATTCGTTGGATGCGACAAGCTCATATTCTTTTATATAACTGAAAAAGAATGTGTTAGTTGAATCCAATCGGACGCTTATGATGATGCCCCTCTTTTGTTTCGCATTCTTTCTCAAGTCCCTTCAGTAACGCCTCAGGCGTTCTAAGGGGATTAAACCGAGACTGGTGCATAAGCGTCGCAAAATCTCCGGGCGTTAGAGACCGCAAGGTGCCAACCGCTTCTAAAATGTTTTCAGCAATGGAGCTTTCGGGACAAATCTTTTCACAGTAGCGTTTAAAAAGAATTTGGGTTTTTTGGGCGTCCAAATAATCAAACTTCACCTTTAAATCGAAGCGTCGCAAGCAGGCGTCATCCATGGCATCGAGTGCATTGGTAGTCGCCACAAAAATACCTTCAAAATTTTCAATTTGAGTCAGCATTTCATTGACTTGTGTGACTTCCCAGCTATGGTTTGCTCCAGAGCGTTTTTGCAAAAGGCTGTCTGCTTCGTCCATTACCAGGATGGCGTTTTCTGTTTTAGCTTCACTAAAAGCGGCGGCAATATTTTTTTCAGTCATACCAACATAGCAATCCAAAAGGTCGCTGCAACGCTTCACGATGACTCGCATGCCAAGGACGCGTCCGAGGTAGTGTGCCCAAGCCGTTTTCCCCGTACCGGGAACGCCGTAAAGGCAAAGACGAGCACTGAATGACTCCGAAATACCTTGAGCTACTTGTGCCAAGTCATAGTCCGCCGTACTCAGCGCAGGGTCATAAAGTTCCTCGACATCCGGTCGGCTACTTAATTGCACGGGACGAACACCCATGGAAATAAGACTGGCATTTAAGTGTGTAAAGAAATGCTTTTGCAATTCTTCTTTCGAAGTTGAGATGGTCGAGATCACCTTGGCCGTGCGGTCAATCACGGCCGGAGCAATGTCGTTTCTTTGAGCAATGCAATGAATTCCAGCAGGTAACAGGAAGGCGCCTGCTTTGTTTTCAATGATTTTTTGACGTTGCTTTTCAGGTGGCACCGGGACTTCAAGGCAAAAATCAAAACGGCGAATATAGGCCGGATCCATCGCCTGGATGGAATTGGTAATCCAGATAACAGGCGTTTGATTGTTTTCCAAGAGCTTATTGGTCAAGCCCTTATTTTGTTTTTCATTGCCTTTGGCCGATAAAGTCGCCAAGAAGGGGGTGGCTCCGAAGTTTTTAAATAAATCCTGGGCCTCGTCAAAAACCAAAATCGCTGAGGGGTTGTTTTTGAGTTGAGACAGATTGAACATTAAGCAACTCATGCGGTCGCTAACAGCGTCTCCCTCCTCATCTACAACAGGCACTTCAAAAAGGTCAGCACCAATGTCTTGAGCGATGGCCCGACTCAGTTCACTTTTTCCGGTTCCCGGCGGACCGTAAAGAAGGATATTGATTCCGCTTTTTTGATCTTCTCGAGCCTTGCGCAAATACTGAACTAAAAGCGTCAAATTGGGCGAGAGGTAAGAAAAGTCTTCAAGAGTGAGTTGGCTTTCTTTTCCCTTGACCAATGACATCGCCAAAAGATCGTGCAATTTTTGGTGAGGATAGACAAGTTTAGTGGCCAAATCCGGATCGAGGATTAGGTAGTACTCGAAATCATGGGGATCCTCATCGATGCGAACCAGGCGGTTTTGCATAAGAGCGCCGCTTTTAGAAAGCGCTTTATAGAGAGCTTCGTAACCGCAATCGCAGACGGTAGATAAAAAATCGCTGATGAGTTCCCGATATGTAATGAGATCTGTTTTTTTATTTTTTAAGATATTGAATAAATCGAGACAATTGAATTGATTGAGTTTAATGACGGTAAGAAAAATAAGAACACTTTTTTCGGCTTCGTTTAAGCCGAAGGTTCTTGCTAAAAGCTCAATATTGGCCTTTAAATTGTTAGGGACAACGGGAATATCTTCTTCAAACTCTTGGTATTTTTTCATTAAAAGCGAATAAATCTTAGCTTGATTGTCCGCTGTTTTTTTGTTTTTTTTAATTTCATCTGGCGTTAATTGTTCAAGCTCGGGCAAGCCGAGGATGTTGTCCCACTTCATGTGCTCAAAGTTGTATTCAACTTTATCGTTATAGCCGGAGGTGACGTTTTTCCAAAGGTCACGATACAAAAGAATAGACAGGAAAAAGAACTGGTAGAGACGAAACAAAGTCTCGTCAAAACTTCTATGACTGGCTTTCAGATTGCACTTAAACATATTCTTCCTCTTTTTCTTGAGAGGAAATGTATGGGATTAAACATCATTTAATGATGTATATAAAAAGCTTTACTGCAAAAAAAAGCCGCCCGAAGAATCGGGCGGAAAACGTTGCTTGTTAGGAAACGATGGTTGGCTTAAACAAGCATGCAGGACATGATGTAAATAACAACAAAAGCGGTCAGCATTGGAAGAGCCGAACGGCGGACAATTTCAAACGGAGAAATATCCGCAAGACCCGCGGCAGCGATCACACAGCCGGCGATAGGACTCATGGAACGGATGCAGCCGGAAGACAATTGCATGCCGGTGAGCATCCACTGAGCGTTGCCGCCAACCGTTTGACAAATCCCGGGGATCATCGGCGCAAAACTAAAGAATGCGGCGTTACCAGAGCCCATCACGAAAGTGCACAAGCCTACGATCAAGAACATGATCGTATAGACGATGATGTAGCCGCTGCCAAGGTTGCTTGCCGCTTCAATCAATGTCTGGATACCACCTGAGCGTGTTAAACCGGCTGCGAATGTTTCGGCGCAGACAATCAAAACGACGGTTGATGAAAAGATCTTTCCCATGCCTTCGAAGAAGGTTTTGATGTAGGCGAAAGAAGTTTTGATATCACGGCGAACGGCGCAGTCAATGACAAAAGTGATAACCATAGAAGCTATGACAGCATTGATGATGTCAAGTTTGATACCTTTGTAGACAAGCGGAGAAAAAATAAACAGAAAGACCAACGGTACCAATGGGAAAATGGCATAAAAGCCCGGCGCTTTTTCACTTTTATCCGCATCGGACAAATCTTTAGCAATGAAGTCAGCTTGTGTAATACGGCCGCTCGCTAAATCTTTCTTATCTAGATACTGTTGCACAAAGTAGTGCACGATGCAGACGATAACCAGAGTGACCGGCGCGATGACAAGTTGATAGTCCACGAAAATGTTCATCACGTGAATGCCGGTCAATTTGCTGGCCACCATGTTGTTCGCTCCAAGAGGGCTGATGCCGAAACCACCGGTCATCACAACGGAGGCGCAGGCGGCTTGACGGCTGACACCGGCGCTTAACATAAGCGGGTAGACTGTAACCATCATCAAAATGGTCAAGCCCACAGCTGAACCCAATACCACATTTAAGCATTGACCGACGACATACCCCAACACCATGATAATGTAGGGAGAATTGATGAGAGACATGGGTCGAGTGCAAACATGAACCAATGCGCTCGTGGCTCCGATCTTATTCATGTAGTAGCCGAAGCCGCCGATAATCATGATGTTCATGCCAAGACCGCCAGCGCGGGATTGCAAAAGTCCGCCGAAAATTCCCAGAATATCGAAACCGATAAAACCGGTGGCTTTTTTACCGGTTGCCACTGGATCTCCGGAGATTGCAGCCACGATGGCGATCGTCACGATGCCTACCACGAACAAAGACCATGCCGGATAGAATTTTTTGACGATTAACCAGCAGATGACCGCGACCGAAATGAGTACGATAAAAACACCACTCATGGTTGTCTCCGTAAGCTTAACTCCTTACGATTATTCCCGCTTGGGTAAAAGGGGTTTAAATCCCTCGCAACCGACAAGTCCCAGGGCTGTCAGGATAAGCAGCTGAGGACCTAAATGAATATCCACTTTGTCGAAGTATTCGTGGATTGTGTGGCATTTGTGTTGTACGCCGCCCGATGAGAGACAGGTGGCCGGAATGCCCATGCTGACCGGAGCGTTGGCATCGGTTGAAGAGACGCCGTAGTTGGTCAGTTCTTGTCCTAAAGCTTTCAAAGAAGAACGGGCCACTTGCAATACGGGGCAGTCATCGGGGCGCATGCCGGCTGGGC
Source organism: uncultured Sutterella sp. (assembly GCA_905212345.1). Lineage (GTDB taxonomy): Bacteria > Pseudomonadota > Gammaproteobacteria > Burkholderiales > Burkholderiaceae_F > Aphodousia. The sequence goes on from CAJMEC010000015.1 coordinate 4,305, forward strand.
GATTGCCAATATTTTCTTTTTTCCAATGGACTTGTTTAGCGGGATCGGTGATAGACCAAAGGGCATTTTCTTCGGCGACCGCTTTATCAAAACAGGCCAAAATTTCAGACTCGACCTGTAGGAGCGCTTCATTGTTGACACTTCTCATGTCAATTTCCACGGAGCAGGAGGGGGCGATGGAGTTGACGCTTGTGCCGCCTTGAATTGTGCCGATCGTGAAAGTTGTTTTTGGATTGGTGGGCGTTTTGATATGAGCGATCATGTTGCCAGCAATGCACATCGCATGAATGGCACTGCCGACCTCGCCGAAATTGCCATAGGAGTGACCGCCAGGACCTTCGATGGTGATACGGTAGCGGTGAGAACCAACGGCGCCTTTCAATATGCGCCCAATTTCGGTGTTATCGATAGCGATAAAGCCGTCAATTTTGTGAGTGGCAACAAAGTATTTCGAGCCCCGAATATCCCCTAAGCCTTCTTCTCCAACGGTGGCGACGAAATATATATCCCCTTCGGTGTGTATATCCGCTTCATTCAAAGAGCGGATGATTTGCAAAAGTGCTCGAAGTCCTGAGCAATTGTCACCGATTCCGGGAGCGAAGTAGCGGTTTCCTTCTTGTCTGACTGTTACGTCCGTGATGGCCGGAAAAACGGTATCCATGTGTGCGCCGATGGCAAGAACCGGTCCATTGCCTTTTCCGGGACGAAAGCCGATAACGTTGCCGATGTCATCGGTTGTGACGTCTGATAGTCCGTAGGCTTTCATTCGGCGGGCAATCTCTTCGGCGCGCAGCGCTTCTTGAAAAGTCGGCGCGGGGATTCCACATAACTCAACCTGCTCCTTCATTCCGAGCTCGGCTTCGTCAAACGCGATCTGAAGAGCTCGGGTTACTTTGGCTGAGTCTTTGAGAGTTTTAACGGATAAGTAAGTCTCTTGGTCTAGTTGTGGAATCCCCGTTTGCACGACAGCTCCCCCTTAGGATTTTGTTGTGCCATCAGTCTAGTTTCCACCAATAGCGCAAGGCAATACGAAAGATCTATCATTAATCATATATATGAATTTAATGAGGATCGCTATGCAAACCCTCTCTCGCGTCAACCGTCAGCCGCTTTACCAACAAGTTCGCCAAATCTTGTTAAAAACCATTCAATCCGGGGAATGGAAGCCCGGTGAAAAAATTCCGATTGAGCCCGTTTTGGCGCAACAGGTGGGAGTGTCCATTGGAACATTGAGACGAGCGGTTGAGACACTTGTCAATGATGGAATTTTGCTCAGGCGTGAAGGGGCCGGAACATTTGTAAGGACTTATCGCGATCAAGGTTATTGGAATGCTTTTCAAATTTTTCGAAATTTAGATGGGCAAAAAAGGGGAAGTCGTGGTCGATTGGTGACATTTGAAGTCACGAGCGATGTTGATGAGAAAATTCTTTCAGCCCTGCATTTGTCAAAAGGACAAGAGGTTATTCATATTATTCGGCACTGGATCAGCATGAAAACGGGGGCCGAGGAGATCGTTTCCATTGATGAAAGTTTTTTAGTTAAAGAAAAATTCAGCAAATTTACCTTGGACTACTTTTTAACGCATTTCCGAACAGGTGAATCTTTCTACGAGTTTTTTGATAGGGAATTTAATGTGGTTATTCTCAGTCAAAAATGCGCCGTGCATTATGAATGTTTGGACCAGGAAAGGGCGGCAAAGTTACATGTTCCGGAGCATTTTGAAGCCTTATGTACGGAAAGACTGTCATTGACCTTCGGTCATGAGCCGGTTGAGTATCGAATTAACCGTGGTCGAGTGGATGTGACAAAGGTATTTTTCGATCTCAGTTAATGGCAAAAAATTTCCGTTCAAAAAGGCTTGACGGTATTAAGCTTAATAACAGGATAGGAAAATCCAGAATAAGGAGCACAACATGCCGCAAATGAGAAGTTTAGTTTTTAAAAATGGTGCGCTCTATGACGGTATTGTTTCTTCAAGCCGCATGCTTTCCCACATCGATGGCGACAAACTCTACGAGGGAACTATTACCTCATCGTCCAAAGCGTTATGCACCATTAGGAATGGAAAAATCTATCGAGGAACGATTGTTTCATCTTCAAGGCAGCTGGGATTAATTGATGATGGGAAAGCTTATAAAGGAACCATCAAATCCTCTTCAAGAGTGGTGCTGAGCTTTAAGAACGGGACGGTATACAGAGGCGGAATTGTTTCTTCAAGCAAAGCCATGGGCAGCATCAAAGGAGCTGAATACCTGGATGAGGCTTACTTGGCCGCCATGATCCACTTTTTCGTTGAGCCGATTTTTGCGTAGCTTTCCCATCTTAAACTGAAACATATCCTGCTAGTTTCTCAGAAAAAGAGTAGGAGTAAGTCTTGTGCTTGGAGCCATCGTCGGTGATGTGGTGGGCTCTCGCTTAGAATTAGCGAGGCTTCAATCGAAAGAGTTTTCGTTTTTTACGCCGGATTGTCATATTTCTGACGACACGATTTTAACGTTGGCTATTTGTCAGGCTTTTCTTGACTGTCGTGGAGACTACAGCCGGTTGTCTTTGCATGCGGCTGCTCAACTTAAAGCTTTTGCTCTTAGATACCCAAGAGCGGGCTATGGCTCCAAATTTTTAGTCTGGATGTTAGCTGATGTCAGTGAGCCTTATGGCAGTTTGGGAAACGGCTCGGCTATGCGGGTGAGCTCCTGTGCGATGGTTGCCAGAAGTTTGGAAGAAGTTAAAAAGTTTTCCTATGCGGTAACCTCCGTGACGCATAATCATCCCGAAGGCTTAAAGGGAGCCGAAGCCGTCGCGGTTGCAGCCTTCTTGGCAAAAGAAAAATGGTCTAAAGCGGAAATTCGACAATATGTCCAAGATCATTATTATCCGATGGATTTTTTGATCGATGAAATTCGCCCTCACTATCATTTCGGCAATACCTGCCCTCGGACGGTTCCATTTGCCATAAAAGCCTTTTTGGAGTCGTCTTCTTTTGAAGACACTATCCGCACGGCGATTAGCTTAGGAGGCGATACCGATACGCTTGCGGCCATGGCTGGCAGTATTGCCGGTCTTTACTATGGTATTCCAGACGCCATCGCTCAGAAAACGCAAACGTATCTAGATCCTTATTTGTCAGGCGTTCTCAGACAGTTCGAAGAAACATATACGGTCATTTAAAACATGCATAAAATGAAGCATGGTCGGTCATAATTTTCTCATCGAAAAGGAGATCGCCATGCGCAGAAAATTAGTGGATCAACGCTACAAGTTGCCTTATTTTGTTGCTAATCCGATCAGTCGGATTGGCGAACCGCAAGCCAACGAAGATGATGTGGATACGGCCGCTGAAATCATCACGAATTATCTTCAAACGGATCACGATGGTTATGTCCGTCCGCTCCATATCCTGGTGTGCGGTGCGAATCCGCGAGCGGTCAAGGCGGTTGTTGAAAGAATGACCTATTGGCAAGACGACTTAATTTACCGCGCAGATGCCTCTTGTGTTGACGACGACTTGGGCGATGTGTTGCAGCAGCACAAAATTATTGTGTTGGATCTGATGGACAATGCCTTCGGTTGCGAGTGTCCGTACATGTTGGGTAAACGCGGTGTTCTTATTTGGATGATGCCGCCGGGGGAAGAGGCTGATAAATTGGAGTCGGACTATCGGATTGATGTCAAAGACTTGTCCGTTGGTGAAAAACGTCAATGTCTTAAAGTTGCAACCGGTTTGCCCTTTTTTATCATCGATCAACTTCTCGACAGCGACAAAGATGTTTGGCAAATCGAAGAAATGCTGCAATTAATCAAGACAGGTCCTTATGAACCTAAAGATTTGGACTTTATCGGACGTCTTTTCCGGGTCTCTTTATCCGCCTATGATTGGCTCGAAGATCATGAAGATGAAGAGTTCGATGATGAAGACGATTTGGGCGATGAAGATGATTTGGATGATGAAGATGATTTAGATGGAGAGATGGAAGATAGGGTAGATGAAAACGAAAAAGAAACGTCAGAAGTTAAGCCAGAGCAGTAGTTCCATCTGTTATTGAAGCAATCGTTAGGGGCAGAAATTTGCCCCTGACGTCATTTTTAGCAAAACAGTTTTTCAAAGTTCTTCAAAAGTTGCCTTTGGTACGGATCCAAATATTCTTCGGCTCTCTTAGCGATCCAATCATCAATTCCATAATAAATGCCCGCGACACCGCCGGTAATTGCCGCGATCGTGTCGCTGTCGCCTCCGATACTGACCGCATTTCGAATGGCGTCCTCGAAAGACACCGATTCAAAGAAAGCTTTAAGAGCAACGGGAACGGTGCCCTGGCAGCTGACTTCGTATTGGTATTGAGGACGGATGTTGCCCAAGGAAAAATCCATCGGATAATAGTGTTCGTTGATGTATTGTTCGATGGCTTTTTTAGTAAGACCATTTTTGGCTAAAAAGCCTGCGACAGCGGCTGCTTCGGCGCCTTTGAGTCCTTCCGGATGGTTGTGAGTGACAGAGGTCACCGAGTAACTCATCGCTTTTGATTCTTCGAGTGTTTTTGCGGCTATTGAGCATGGACTGACACGCATAGCGGCACCATTACCAAAGCTATTGTAGGGGGTTGGATTTTCCTGCTGCATCCAACGACGAAAACCTCCGCCGTAATCTTTGTCAGCGTATCGCCAGGCGATCTCCATCAAGGATTTCTCGGCGGCCTTTTGAAGGTTTGTGCTTTGCTGACATAACGCATGGCAGACGGCAAGCGTTAAAACGGAATCATCGGTGACGAAACCATTTGGGCTAAAAAATTCGAAATCCTTTCTTTTGAGGTTGTTGTATTCATAAGGTGAACCAACAATGTCGCCGACAATGGCTCCCAACATGTTATTTCTCCATTAAATTTTCAGATACGGGCACTCTAACGAGTCATCTATCAGTTTTTGAAGTGTTCAGCAAAATCGGATGTTGCATAAAGTGAAGTCCTAAAAGTCATACTTATCCTGTCAGAAAAATAAAGAGAACAGACATGCGAACGGAAAATAAAACCTTTAAGACCGATTTTAATCCTGATGACTTTCTTCAAGGTAAGGCGTACCGAGCCGTTTTAAGTGACAGCTATTTTGTCCTTTTGGAAGAAATCAGAAGCCGAGTTTGCCATGATGATTTTATGTTTGCTCAGGCGGTTGGCACTTATTTATACAGAGCGATCGCGTCCGAAAGTGAAATCATGAGTGCCATGATCGCTGCAAGCCGCATGGGCGAATCTCAAACTGTGGATACCTTTGTCAATGACAACGCCAAAGAAGCTTTGAATCTTCTAAACGGCATCGACGGTCTAAGGCAGTTGTCGGCCTCTGTCAAAGATATTGCCTGCGCAATTGCGGTGGTCTACTTTCAAATGCTTTTTGACTACCAATTTCGAACCGACAGTGATTTTCATCAGTGGGACTATCGGAAAATAGACTGCTACGGCACCGGTTGGCATGAATTTTATGAACGAGTCAAAACCTCACGCTTTGCTCAGCAACTGGAAAGTCTTTTAAATCAGCTCTACACATCGATGGGGTTTGAGAAGCCGTGGCGAGACAATGATCGGGACTTCTACGAGATATCTATCCCTAAACGGGCCGATGTCGAGGAGATTTATCAAATTATTCGATTAGCCGGCTTTTTTACGGGCACAAAAGAAAAGTGGCACTACCCGGACTATCCAAGCACTTTTCGTGTAAAGAGCTTTACCTGGAAAAAATGGGCACTTTTACGGATGATGCAACTCATCGCTTCACATTATCCCGAGGTGAAAATTTGTGCAGTCTCGCCTGATGCCGATGACATGAAGGATTTTGAGTGGAGCCGTTATGAACTCTCATTTGATGTTCGACGGGATATGTACGCTCGCAGTGCCATGCATCAACTTTTGAGTCGAAAAAATCTGACCGATCCGTGGCCTGAATTTCAACGTATGGTCAGTTGGAAGTTGCATAAATAATGGGGGTCTTTGTATGTTGTCGACAATGATTAAAAAGTGGCGCGGAGAGCGTCCAAGTATTTTTATTCTCTCGGGCGCGGGCCTGTCAGTGGAAAGCGGAATCCCGACCTATCGTGGAGAGGGCAGTGATCCTAAGAACGACAGCGCCAGTCTTTCAAGAGGTTATATGAGGTCGTTGCCTGAAAGAGTTTTTGAAGCGGCCAATCAGCGAATCCGTGATTTTGACGCTTGTGAACCAAACGCTGCTCACAAAGCCATTGCCAAGTTTATAAAGAAGTATCGTTTACAGGCCGACATTGTGCATGTCACGCAAAACATCGACTCTCTTTGCGAGGAAGCTGGAGATACAGCTGTTTTTCATTTGCATGGGTCCTTAAATCGCAGTCTCTGCCAGAAATGCGGTACGGTTTTTCCGAGAAAAGGTTTCTACAAAATGGGAAATGTCTGTCCTAAATGCCAGGCTAAATTTTCAGCCGTCAGACCTGATGTTGTTCTCTTTGGAGAAACGCCGCATGGTTTGGATTGGATCATGCCGTATTTAAAAGAAGTGGATATTTTCATCACAATCGGCACCTCAGGAACGGTTTATCCGGCCGCGGATTTTGTCACGATTGCGGCCTCAGCCGGCGCTCCTATTCGTATGCTTTTAAATAAGGAAGCCCCTCGGGAGATGCAATTTAATTATTCGATGATGGACGAAGGCTATGGTCCTTTCAATTACATAAGATTGGGCAAGGCGACAGGAATTGTTCCGATGGTTTTGAAAGAGGTGGGACAATTAATTGAAAATATTTAGTCGGATGTTATAAGGTTTTGAGAAAAATAAAGTTTGGCTAAAATTAATGCTCTCATCAAGAGTCCGATTTTCATGGTAGAAAAATTGTGTTAGAGACCAAATTTGATTGTTTAAATGGTATGCATTGGTCAATGGGTACGGTCGACTTTGAAATTCCCTATATTGGAGACACAGAGAAAGCAACATACATATTTAATCAGAATTTGGTTGACATAACCTGGAACTGCATGAGAACTTTTGAGCAAAATCCTTCCACATTGCCACAAACGAGGACCATCTTGAATGGTAAATCGGTGGATGGATTAGATGTGACTGATTTGCTGCAGGTTAAAAATTATGGGGACGGCGCGCATGAAATGGTTCGTCTTTTGCGCAGTGGAGAGTTCAAGGTCAACATTGAAACTGCCAGCAGCCTTCACCGTTTCGTCGGTTATAAAGATGCCCTGGAATGGGGAGCTTTGAGAAAGCTTAATACGGCTATCCATGATGTGGAGTACATTGCCCCTACTTATGAAAAATTACCGATATTAGCTGAACGCGGATTTGACTTTCTTAATACTGAAGTTAAGGACCCTAAAGAACGAGCGATAGCAGTTTTTTTATTCATGTCCAGAGCTCAGTTTTTCTTTGATGCTAATAAAAGGACTGCGTCTTTGATGATGAATGGATGCTTGATGCTCAACGGTTATTGGCCCATAACTGTTTTAAATCGGGAAAGTGTTGAGTTTCATGAAAAATTGGGGCGCTTCTACGAGACCGGCGATGCTGATGAAATGATGAGATTTTTCGCTCATATCATTAAAAAACAATACCCGACAAAAGGTTTCTAGGTTATATCAAACAGGCTAACACCGGATCGGTTAGCCTGTTTGCATTTGGACTACTCCATTTCAAAGTGAACGCGATTGATATGTTCGGGGATGGCGGCATTCTTTGAGGTAATCACCCAAAGTGTGGGAACACTTTCTTCATCGGCTTGAGGGTAAGGTGTATAGCCGTCAGTAAAGATGACGCATGCATCAGCCTCAGGGGTGTTTTTATTCACCCAGTTGACAATCTCACACATATTGGTGCCGCCGCGTCCCGGAGCGGACAACTTAAAAGGCACATCCTCCCATTGATGCTGTTCTATTTTTTGTATTTTGTAATCGCACCACAAGACAAAAATCTCTTCGGGTTTACACTCTTCAATAACGTCAAAAAGGTGTTTGCCAAAAGCAGCCAACATTTCATCCGAAATGGACCCTGATGTGTCAATACCTATAACCAATGAGCCCATTTGCGCTTCTTTGTTAACAGAAGGCAGATAGACGTCGGAGAAACGTTTATTAGGGCGGCGCCATGTTTCGTTTTGTGAAACAAATTTGGTCATAAAGCGTCCCAACAGCTCGTACCAGGGAAGCTTTTCAACCAACACGTATTCCTCTAAAAGGTTGATGAGATGACCCATCGCGGAGCCCATACGAGTCTGCATCATCTTCTGTTTGGTGATTGCTTCCGCAACGGCCATTTTTACGCAATTTTCAATGTCCCGTAACTCAGCGTCTTCCACCGATTCACCAAAGATTTTTCTTGCTTCGGCAAGGGGATCATTTTTGAGCTCGCCAGCGCTTTGGTCGCCTGAATAAATGATGTCGCAAAGTAGCTTGGCCGCCGGAATCTTTTCGTAGATTTCGTCATAAATATCTTCTGCGGTTCTGGATTGAGCGCCCCTCAGTCGTACCCCGCTATCAATAAATTTCCCGATTTCCAGTTCAATGAGCGTTTCGTTAATGACGGCATCGCTTGCGATATTAAAAAGGAAATGATCACGCTCGCCTCGTCTAAGACTGTGAGAAAACGCTATATGCAGCACTTCGTGGCAAAGTAAAAATACAATCTCTTCCACCGAAAGCTTCTCAATTGTTTCAGGGTTATAAAGAATTCTCCCACGAGGGGTTACGGCAGCATAAGGCACCGTGTCAGTTGCTTCCATGGGAAAGCGAAAGAGAATACTGCTGAAAAAGGGTTCTCGCAGTGACAGGCGAGTTTTAGCCTGAAGAAGTTTATTAATGGTTTCACTCATCCGATCACCTTAGTGAGTCTTGAAGCTAATTTCTTAAAAACGGGGCTTGCGATTAAACGCTTTTTGGATTCGCCTTTATATAGTTCCCGAACAGCCATGGCCTGCATATCGGGTGGCACCCGACTGATAAAAGTCAGTGCGGCGTTGGCCGTATCCTGTTTGCAATTCTCGGACGCAATGAGGTCAACGAGCTTCATGACGGTTGCCCAGCGGATGCTTAAATCTTCCGGAACCGCATACTGTTCGGGGCGGGCTAAAAGTTCTGAAAAGTCCGGTAGGTTCAGGTACATCTTTCGGAAAGCACAGTAAGCGGCCGCGGCTCCTTCACCGACGTCACCCGCGACCAAGGCATGAAAAAGCTTTTCGCCGTCTCGTCCGGTGAAAGATGGAACCAGACTCACAGCCTCCCACGCTCTGGGAGTCGGATTGGTTTTTCGGGTGGGGTCAAAATCCGAAAGCATCTTGGGCTGAAATTGCAAAAATTTAATCAGCACGTCGCAAATGTTGTGAGCTTTGGCCCATGTGATCCAATCGTCAAGATTTTCATCAAAAGGCAAACAACGCAGGCGGTTGCCTAGTTTTGTGCTCATGCGATTGGCTCCGGACTTATCTACAACGCGATTGCCGGTTGCAATGATGAAAAGCTGGTCGCTAAGTTTTACCGATCCGGCCCATCGGTCCAAAATGATGCGGCACATTGGGTTTTGCATGGACATGGGAGCATCGGTTAGCTCCTCAATGATTAAAGCGCAGGGACCGACCCCTTGACGCAAGTTATAAAACTCTTCGGGCGGCAGCCACACATTGTGTGTGCCTGATTCATGCTTAAACGGCACTCCTAGGACATCAACCGGGTCTCGAAGCGAGGGATTGAATTCCACGATTTGTTCATCAGCAATGTGATATTTTTTCTTCAATTCATTGACAATTTCTCGTGCACAAGCTGATTTTCCACCACCTGGCTTGCCCTCGATAAAAGGGACGATGCGGTTGCCACCCGCCACTTCAAATTGAGCCAGAATGCTTTTCTTTAAATCCGAGAATTTCATTTTTTAAACCTTTTGATAAAACGTTTTTAGTGCATTGACATCGGGCATAGGACAGTATTGAATGCCACCCTCAGAGGATTCCCCTTGGAATTCCCTCGCTTTTAAGGCGCAGGCTGCGGCAAAGACAACGGGATCAACCTCAAAAGCCGAGTGTTTACCCTGGGTGGTGGATTCAATCGCTTGAAGTACCTCCGCAAGGTCTTTGTTCTCAAGAAAGAGTTGGAAAAGAGGCGAGTTCACGACCAAAGGTTTCTCGTCCGGGTGATCGATTTCCAAAAGCAGCATGCAAACATCTTCAAGTTCTTTGTTCGTTAATCCGGGATCTTGTGACCAGGCTAAAGTGTTTAATGTATCGTCCAACATTCCGGTACACAGATTGGATGAAGAACTCGCCGGAAGAAGTTTTTCCATCTCTTTGGCTGTCAAAAATTGCTTTTGTTCCGGTTCATACATGAACCATTTCCAAAGCCGTTTAGGCAGAAACCAGACTTTTTTGATTTCACCGTCACTCTCAACTTTGCGCACACACAAACCCATCAGATTTTCACGATGTTGATCATCGACCTTTACTTTGACTAAAAGATCCGTTTTTGTGATAACCGGGACATAACCGTTATCGATCGGGACTAAACGTCGAGCTTCACGAGTGGGAAGATAGGAGCTTTTCGGAGATCGAATGTGATTTGACCAAAGACCGCTCACGATATAAATCGGGTAGAGACTTTTTTGAAAACTATCGAGCACATCCGCTTCGGTATCAGACAGCTTATCGGCTAATGGAAAGTCGTGTACCAGATCATCGGGATTGGAAAGAGCAGAAGCTAAATCCGATTTACCGTGATGCCAGCCGTAGAGCCGTTGGAGAGCTTTTTTAACATAGTCTGAACGCTTGGGGTCCGTTGATAGCCCAAAGTAGCGGCTTGCCCACTCGGCGATGAGAGCCAGTGTAAAACGGGGGCAGAGTCTGCTTATTGAATAATGTAATTCAATAAAACCATTAAAAGTTGCCGAGTAGTATGGACGGCGGCTCAGCTCTTCAAAGGGTAAAAGCAGCAGCACCGAAAGGTTGCTTTTCACAAAAGCAACGGGAAATCCATTGAATCGAATAAAGCCTTCATGCGTGAGGAGGCTTTCCTCGGAAAGCATGTGTGAGATTGAGGGTTGTTTTCTGTTCATCATTGTCAGCCAAGCGGATTGGGTCAAGTTATGGGTCTCATGAACAAAATGGGGAAATTTATTGTTCAACAGAGTCCTTTCGATGATGAAAGAATACAAACCGATACATCAAATTATGATGTATTGATGTATCGGGAAAATAGCGTTCATGCGTTGGGTCTTAGGGCAAAAAATGGACTCAACGGCAAGTCGGTGTTGGTGCCGTTTAGTTCCACAGCTCGAGCAGCGCAAGCCTCTGAAAAAAGCTTGGGATTGATGTTTTTAGAATAGGGTGAGTCGCCGGAGGATTCAATTTTGTCAAGGATTTCCCTTAAAGGTTTTTCATCGACAAGAAGATCATAGAGAACGTGTCGTTTGTATTGCAGGCTTTGGTTAGGTGTTTCCATCGAAGTCATGACCATGGCGATTTTTTCTAACTCTTCAAAATTAAGTGTCGGATCTTTACTCCAAGCGATTTCATCAAGTTTTTGATCAACTTCTCGGGCTTTGACTTGACCCTCTTCACGATTAGACAGTTTCTGACTCATTTCGCAGTCCACCTGGTAATGGATGGCTTGGCTTGTGAAAGAGTCGTATCCGAGTTTGTAGGGGGCGATGAACCAGTAGTCCAAAATTTCACCCGATAAACTGAGTTTTCTAATGCAAAAACCTAAAAGCGTTGAGGGGGCGGCACACTCAACGAGCCCTTCGCTTAAAACTAAATTGAGACTGGTTTGAACAGGGATCAGTTTGTTGTATTTGTAAAGAACCCTTAAATTTGCGGAGCGTTTCTTTTCTTCATTTTTGATCAGTGTGACATGGTTGGACCACAAGGGGATCAACTCGTAGAGGTTGGGAAAAAGTCCCTTAGTTGAAAGCGCTATTTCTCTGAAAGAATCCAGAAGCGGTTGTTGGGCGGGTCGGATTTTTTTTTGTGAAGCTGTCGCGTTATGCATTTTTTTGTGCAGATCCGGGTATCCGGTGTGAAAACCAAAAAGTGTTCGTAGACTTTGCTGAACTTTTTCAAAAGCGCATTGTTCAAACGGCGCGCCAAAGAATCTGTGCCCCCAAGCCCGAACGATTCCCGCCACAAATTTAGGGGCAAACCAAACAAAGCCGGCGGGTATTTCAATAAAGCCGTTATAAGAGGCTGAATAGTGGGGATATCGACGCAAAAGTTCAGAAGGAAGCAGCAACTGAACCGTATAGTGCTCTTTGACGAAAGCGACAGCTTCGTCTCTGTGCCAAATAAAACCTGGTTTGAAGAACTCTTGGCATTTGAATGAAAATGCCTGGCTCGATAGATCTTTTGAACTCATAAATAGTCTCCTATGAATGAGAAAAGGGTATCGACAGGCGTTTCAATTTATGAGGTATTAAGAAAAAAATAGCGATCAACGTAAAGAATTTCGTTGATCGGCTAAATTTTTTGGACTTAAAGGTACTTTTTGTCCATGCTGTTTAAAAGAGTGTTCACTTTATCCCAGACCATATCAGTTAACAAAGAATCTTTTCCAGAAAGCATCATTTCTAACCATTTCACTGAATTAAGCTCTATAGGGAATGATTTTGCACTTACAGGATTTTCTTCGCCCCATTTCCACCATGGCCAATACTTAGAATGTCTTTCGTTTCCAAATGCCTTTGTGGCTTCATTTTTTAACTCTTGATAAAGAACGGGCTCGATGACTTCGCGGTTGTTATAGCCAGAAATTCCCCAGCAGAACTGAGTCAAGTTTATTTTTTGAGCTTCAAAGTTTATGCACCAATTGAGCTGGTTGTTAGCCGGTTTAAACCAAAATCCGGCAAAGCCCGAATTGATTTCATCCGGTTCTGTATATTCCAGCTTCAAGGGAAAATTATTTATCTCTTCACATTGTTTTGAAAGAGTTTGGCAAAAGGTTTTCCATGCTTCTTTTCGTAGCTCGGGGAAGGCCTCATAGATTGCCATAGCAGCGGCAAGATTTTGCGGATCTTTTAATGTTTTTAAAAGGATTTTATCTGTCATGGGCGCTTCTCCCGCAACATTTTGTCTAAGAAAACGAACAAATAATTCCACAAAATACCGGACACTCGGAGCTAATGAAAATTTAGCCGCAGTTTCAAGTACCTTACTCAGTTGTAGAAAATCGACTTGAATAATTTTTGAGCGAAAAATGCTGTTTGAATTAATTGACCATTCTGTCGGTTCATGGTCAGAAAGGTAGACAATAGTCCAGTTTTTTATGTCTCTTTGAGTTTCAAGCCATTGAGCGTAAGTTTGAAGTTGATCTTTTCCATCATTGGCCCAAGGTTTATTTTCAATGCAAATAGCACTATCGGCATTTCGGATCAAAATATCCATTCGACCATTGGGAATCGTGTATTCAACAGCAATGAAGGTTGAATCTCCAAATTTGGGAATGCTAATAAAAGATTTACCGTTTTCCTGGCTAGATAGTACTGGTAACTTTCTGAGAAGTTGGCAAAACGCATCTAAAAATAATTCACCTTGCTCATGACGCTCCTTAGGGTTGAAAAGGAATGCCAAGACACGTGAAATATCTGTTTCACCAGGATTAAATAAGCTTATAGGGGCAAAGTTTTCTGCTAAGCGGCTGGCGTAATTTGCCTGATTTAACTTTTCAGCGTTAAGCAGTGCTTTGACCACTTGGAGTAATTGAGAAACGTTCCGTGTTTCTTCGCTCATAATTCAAATCTGCATCTAATGCTAAACGGGGACAGTATAAAACTTTACAAATCGAAAGTTGGGAGGCGTACAGATCCATATGAGCTATTTTTAGCAATAATTCCATCCCACCAATTGGCTTGAGCGATGGTAATTAGCATTTTGGACAAACCAACGAGAGTTTCATCGTCATCGCCGTCATCAATGCAAAGTAATTCGATTTCTTCGATAATTTTATCGACTGCATCCTGCCGGGACCAAGCGATCTCACAGTAATTGTCTTCAACCAGTTCCGTGATTCTGTCTTCGTCACTTTTGTAGTCTTCGGGATCAAGCGCTTCCGCTTTATAGGCGGCAATAAATTCTTCTTCGTCATAGAGATCCACTTTAAAGTTTTCGATATCGATAGCGATGAAGTTCATCATGTTTTTCTGCTCCTTATGAGGGCATTCGTTAACTTTTTATCTATTGAAAGAATACTCACAATAGCTTCACTTTATGAAGTATTTATTGTCTCAATAGCCTCTGATCTTTGATTGCTTAATGAGAAATTCTTTGTTGGATTCTTCTTTACCAAAAAGGTCAACAACATAATCACCAACAACCCTACGCATGGTTGACTCCTAGTTGAGTTTCTATCTTTATTCTGAAATTAGGATAATGCTTAAGGCTTCATTTTATGAAGGTTTAATATCCAAAAAAATGATGTTCTCAATCTTGGATATCGGTCTTTATTTTTAAAAACTCACTAGGAAAATGTTAGATATTCCCAAAAACTCGCTTGGAAAATGTAAGATTTTTGGAAAAAGTCGCTAGGAAAACGTAATTTTTCGTGTTAAAGTGACTAAAAAATGTAATTAGAGCGACGAAATCTATGCTTAAGCGAAAAATTGAAAAAACACTCTTGAATTGGCTCAATACGGAAAATCGGAATCCGTTGATTTTGAAAGGCTGTAGGCAATGCGGAAAAACATTTTCTGTGTTGCGATTCGCTCAACAACACTACAAACAGGTTGTGTATTTGAATTTCTTCGAAAATCCGGATTACAGAACGATTTTTGAAGGATCGCTTAAAGTTGACGATGTCGTCTTAATGATGAGTGCGTTTGTCGGTGCAAACGTTCGCTTTATCCCTCACGAGACAGTCATTGTCTTAGATGAAATTCAAGAATGCCCCAGAGCTCGTGCGGCTTTGAAATTTTTCAAGCTGGATGGTCGTTTTGACGTTTTAGCAACGGGTTCGTTATTGGGTATCAGTGGCTATCGTTCGGAAGACTATTCTGTACCGGTAGGTTATGAAACAATCATTGATATGTTTCCGTTGGATTTTGAGGAATTCCTTTGGGCCAATGGGATTGAGGATTCTTTGATAGTTCTTCTAAAGCAGTGTCTGGAAGAGGAAAGGCCCGTTCCTGAAGCGTTGCACCAACGGATGAGAGACTTATTGCTGCAATATGTTGTTGTGGGCGGAATGCCTCATATTGTTGATCAGTTCATTAAAGAAAAAAATGTCGCCTTCGTTCGTGAAGAGCAAAAGCTTTTGATCCGCTCGTTTGAGGACGATATGGTCAAATATGCACAAGGTGCAGATAAATCACGAATTCGTGAGTGTTTTGAATCGATTCCGAAGCAACTTGCTCGAGACAAGAAGAAATTCCAATTTTCTTTGATTAAAAAGACAGCGCGTTCTAACCAGTATGTTGGAAGTCTTCAATGGCTGGAAGATACAGGTTTAATTCGTCGTTGCTATAACTTGACACTGCCTGAATTGCCACTCGAGGGTAATGCTTGTCAGGATAAGTTCAAAGTCTATATGGCTGACACCGGTCTTTTTGTCGGGATGTTGGAAGACGGTACGGAGCGTGATATTTTGCAAGGTGATCTCTTTGGGTATAAAGGGGCGATTTTTGAAAATTTAGTGGCGGATTTCTTCATCAAAATGAAAAGGCCTTTGTATTACTTCCAAAAAGATACAGGGCTAGAGGTCGATTTTGTTATGCGTTACAAGGGTGCGGCAGTTTTGCTGGAAGTGAAAGCAACTTCTGGTAATACGAAAAGCACGCGCACTATTTTGAAGCATCCGGAGAAGTATCACGTGCATTCGGCCATAAAACTCGGGGACTACAACGTGGGCCGTCGTGAACAGCTTTTGACTTTGCCCTTATATATGGGATTTTTGCTTACTGAGCGGTGAGGTCAAGAGGATCGAAATCATCTCTTTAAGACAAAGAGCGTCTGAATTAATGGCACGTAGAGGTATTCATATGGACGAACAAAAGGCCAGACAGGGTGAGATTGCTGAGTTAATTGTGAAGAAAAAATTGGAAGATTTGCCACCGACATATTCTGTAATCGCAAACGTGGATATTGCGGATGAAGGTAAAAGTTCTGAACTGGATACCGTTGTGGTTACACCGACCGGCGTTATTGTTGTCTTAGAAGTTAAAGCAGGTGATCTAATAGTGGATGAGTCCGGACACGTGGTGCGTGATTATGGAGCTGGAGGTCAAAAGGATATCGTTAAACAGTTAAATAGACAGGGAGGAATTGCCAGAAATCGTTTGGCTGCTCTTGCGAAGAATCTGACTATTCGCTCATTTCTCGTTTTACCAACTGGGAAACTAGATGGATACGGAATAGGGATTGATTCGACCAGAGTCATTGACGCGGATCGTATGGATGAACTCTGCAATATCATTTTGGACTGCGACCGATTGCCGCATAGTCACGACGTCTCTAAAGATACAATCGTCGAGTTTTTAGAAAATCATTGTGTTGTCAAACAAAGTTTGAGTTCCATTTCTGAAACGCTGGATATACGATGCCGGGAATTGTCTTCAGGATTGGCTACTTGGATTCCCAGAATTGAATCGCCTTTGGCTGTTGTAGAAGTTAATGCACCGGCCGGTGCCGGTAAAACGCAGCTTGCGTTGTCGCTTTTACAAAAAGCCCATCAAGAAAAAAGAAGTGCCTGGTACATCAACACGACCCGCAATATTGCTCAGAAACTTCAAGATCATCCCATTAATCAGCATGTTGAATTCATCGGTACGTGGCATGAATTGGCGATTGAGAAAACCCGAGCTGAAGATCCTGCAGATATTGATTCACTGAAATTAAGCCAGTATTTCAATGACGTGTCTGAGGCGTTTGTTCAGAAATTAGAAGATGGTAACTATTCCATTGATTGCATCGTGTTGGATGATGCTCAAGATTTGAAATCCGATTGGGTGGAGGCGTTAACGCAGGCTCTATCATCCGATGGAACACTTTACGTCTTGTCAGATCCCAATTTCAAAACTGGTGAAACTGTTGAATTTACTGAATCTGTCCGAGTGAATTCCGAAGAAACCGCTCGCGTACCGCAGAGGGTAACGCAGGTCATCAATGAACTGGCGCTTACCTCTAGCCCTCTGGTCTCTACGAGTCCCTATCAAGGGGATGTTCCTGCTTTTTTCACCTATAGCGGTCCCGCGCAACTTTTAAAAGAAACGAGAAGGGCAGTTGATGAAGCTCGAAAAGAGGGCTTTTCTGATGATCAAATCGCCATCTTGACGATGAAGGGACGTCATTCGTCAGAGATTTTATGTTCACCAACACTAGGATCAGACAAATATTCGCTTAAACAACCGTTGGATGAGTTTAAAAACGGTCGTCAGCTCTTTAGTGACGGAACGCTTTTTAACGATACGGTGAGACGTTTTAAAGGACTTCAGGCGCCGTGCATTATTTTGACAGAAGTGGATTTTGATGAATTAGACGACCAAAGCAAGTCTTTGCTTTATTTAGGCATGACTCGGGCTTCTATGAGTTTGAAAATCGTTTTAACGGGCGCTTTTGCTCAAAAATTAGCCGCTTGTCTCTGAGTGATCCAAGCGGCGATAGTCCATAATGTTTCGGACTCTTAGAGTTTGAGCTTCTCCACTCGAACGATTTGGGCTTCTTGTTCCCACATTTTGATCCAACCGTCTAGCAAAATGCTGTCAACCAGATCGGCTTCCAAGCGGTATAAACCCTTCTCCGGTTCTGTGATCTTTTGAGAGCGGTTAAAGGGAGACTCTTCCAAATAGGTTTTCGTTTGAGGATTTTTAAAGTCCAAAATCAGATGGATTAGTCTGGTCTTATCACCTGTGTAATTAAAGTGACGACTCTTAATGTAATCCTTGACCTTAAAGCCCGAGACGCCCTGAGCGTTGTCTTTTAATTGCTTGACAGAATCAATGCGATGAAGGGCTAAATGACGGTAGTTATCGTAGCCGTCAAATTGACAAACCAAATACAAACGACCGTCCTGCTGAACTAAGCCCAATGGACTCAAAATAGCTTCTTTCTTTTCACCTTCTGCGTTGTGATACTTAACCTGAATTTTCTTCTCTTCGTATAAGGCATTGGTGACATCATCGAAAATTCTTGGCAGCACCTGAGGCGGAATGCGGGGAAGTGTGTCCGATACAACCGCGATCTTATCTAACCAATGACGCTCTTTTGTGACGTGGCCAAGTGGGGTGTCGAGTTTATCCATCGCAGCGTTAAAGAACGGATCCAGAGTTTTGGCAAGCTTTCCGGGTAATTGATACTTTAAATATTCTTGAATCAACTTTAGCAATAAAGATTCTTGCGGCGATGGAGACAAGAAAGAAAAAGTGTTGCTGAAAGAGGCGAGGCGGTAGCCGTAGGGGCGAGAACGTGTATCACGCTCGACCGGGATTTCATCTGATTCCGCAAGCTCTTTGAGATAACGCTGCAATGTGAGTGTTTCAATTTCAATGCCGGCAGATTTCAAGCTTTGCATGATTTCTGCCGAGGTTACCCAATGTCTGGGAAGACGTTTGATGATTTCTAAATAGATCAAAGCTTGAGAGAATCCGGATGATGTGCGTGCCATAATGATTGCCTCATAAAATGCAGTTGTAAGTTTATACCAGACACAAGGTTGTTTTAATTTTTGAGATCCGAGGTGGTGAAGGAATAGCTTCTTATTTTCAGTGTATATAGTTTTAAGAGAAGCAATCCTTACATAATAAGGGGAAGTTTGAAGTGAGTTTTGACATCAGTTTCGACATTAGAATAGTCCTTTAGTTTAATAATGCTAATTTTTAGCAGTCCCTCTAATATCGATACTTCAATGGGAAATTTTTCGCCACTTGGACAAATATGCGGATATTGTTAATAATGTTAAAGTACAAAATTTGAGACTTTAGGAGAATCTATATGGCAACGATTTTTAAGAATTTTGGTTTCTTATGGGATCGAGAACTAGTTAATTGGGGAAAAGGAGGGAAAAAGGGTAGTTTAATTGGTGTGGGTCAGAAAAAAACAGACATAGTGGATTTTAGAAAGCAGATTGGTGTCTATGCGCTATACGATAAAAATGAACAAATTGTCTATGTAGGCAAAGCAGGGAACGGCAATGCGGATTTGTTCAAGCGGTTAAAACAACATAGGCGTGATTACTTATGGAATAGATGGAAATATTTTAGTTGGGTTGGTTTTTATTCTGTTAGTGACAATACAGATGTTAACGGTATACATCAGTTAGACGAATGTGGGGCAAATGATTTTGTATCTACAAGCTATAGATATTCAGAAGCATTGACAGAGGTTGAAGCTGTTTTAATTGAGTTGATAGAACCGAAATTAAACAAACAAGGAACTTTTTTGAGCAAAAAAATGGAATACAGACAATATGTTCCAGAAGATCTGGACGATGAAGTAGAAGAGTAGTGGAACTTTTTGCCCTCCTACGGATCTGTTAATAGGGATATTAAAATTTGCAATGTCACAGCTGTTATGTCACCACTACTTTATTACTGTTGATTGGTTCATATGTGTCAGGGATTGGAAAGAAATATTCATAGCAACAAGAAAAAAATCTAGACGTTTTGGTTATGCAAACTCATGTAGAAGAGCCAATTTCATTGACACTAGTATCTATAATGCTCGAACGCACGCTTTGCATGATTAGATGGTACTGAAAAAATGAAGAATTGTTATGAAGAGAAATAATAGGGGTCAATAAAGTGTGTGAATTCAGAAAAATGAAATTTAATACTGTTTCTAGTCAGAAATTAATGGACCTGAAAAACATTAGTGACATTTCCGAAAATGACATATTAAAGTCTTCGCCCGAGCTGTTGTCGATTTTGCTTAAAGATCAAACAAGAAGCTTAGTTGAAGGACGGGATCAAAACATTGTATGGGCTACTTCTGACTATGAGAGATTAGGTAAGGGGTATAGATTTTATGATCAAATAATGCCTAAGCTGATAACTGGGAAAAACGGTCATGTAATTATGCCCCGTGTACTTAAGTGTCGTGACAATGTGGTCACTCGCATTAGGGAGATGGCAGAAGTTTTCACACCCGCATGGATTTGTAATTTACAAAATAATCAAATAGACGAAAAGTGGTTTGGTCGAAAAGACATTTTTAATAAAGAGGAAATCAGTAGCTTCGGAGTTCCCTATTGGACTCCCACTCGCCAAAAAATTGAATTTCCAGATGGGCGAAATTGGAAAGATTATGTACTGGATACTCGATTGGAAATAACCTGTGGAGAGGCTCCGTACTTGGTGAGCCGTTATGATGCCGCAACAGGTTGCTCTATTCCGCTAGAAATGCGGATTGGGCTCTTGGATCGGAAGTTAAGAGTAGTTGGAGAAAATACGAATTCTATAGAAGAGTGGCTTGAGGCAGCAGAACTTGCCTTTAAGAGTTCTTACGCCTACGAATGGCAAGGTGATAGCTTATTAATCGCTCGAGAGTCACTTTTATATTCATTTATTGAATATTTCAGAAGTAAATTCTCTAAAGAGCCAGATATAGAAAATATAAAAAGCATTGCCTATATTATTTCCTGGAATATATGGCAAATGGATGGACTAAGGGGCGTAATCCCAGATACCTGTCATGACGAAGTGCATGAGCAAGAAGCACTTTTTGGTGAGGCTACTCAAACTATCGAGCAATGTGAGGGATGCAGGACAGGAAATTGGTATAAGCATAACGGTATTTATTGCTACATAATGGATTGGGACGCAAAAGAAGGAAGGTCGACTGCTTCCGGTAAGCGTATCCGTTACATCGATTTAATGAGAGACTCGAAATGAAAAATTTTTCTTCTTTGAAGTCAAAGCTAATTTATGTATTTCGTATAAACGATGAAAATCATAAAGGTTGCTTAAAAATTGGAGAGGCTACTTGTGAAGAGGGTGATGTCTTAGAGTTGAGACCTAACAGTAAACAGTTAAACCAGGCCGCAAAAAAACGTATCAATCAGTACACTCAAACCGCTGGAGTAGCCTATGAATTGTTGTACACGGAACTAACAATTTTTATGCAAAATGGTCAACTATGTTCCTTTAATGATAAAGAGGTCCATAGTGTTTTAGAAAGATCAGGGATAAAGAAAAAGGTTTTCGACCAAGTCAATAAAGCAAATGAATGGTTTATTACTGACTTAGAGACCGTAAAAAAAGCAATCTCAGCCATCAAGGTAGGTAGGAGCTCTTTGTTTGCACATGAAATAACTCATAATCAAAGCCCCATTGTTTTTCGACCAGAGCAACGTCTTGCCATAGAGAGAACAAAAAAGCAATTTCGTAAAGGCGACAGAATGCTTTGGAATGCCAAAATGCGTTTTGGGAAAACTTTGTCAGCGCTTCAAGTTGTTAAAGATATGGAGTTCCAACGAACTCTAATTTTGACCCATAGACCGGTTGTTAATGAAGGGTGGTTCGAAGATTTCAATAAAATTTTCTACGATCGTAAAGACTTTGCCTATGGTTCGAAAGATAAAGGGGAATCATTTGATAATCTTGAGCGAAGGGTTAGACAACCAGACCAACACTATGTTTATTTTGCATCATTGCAAGACTTACGTGGCTCTGAAGTGGTTGGCGGAGATTTTGATAAGAATGATGAAGTTTTTTCAGCCCCTTGGTCACTCATAATAATTGATGAAGCTCATGAGGGAACGCAGACACAATTGGCAGAGAAGGTCCTTAAGGCTCTTAAAAAAGAGAAAACCAAACTTTTAAGCCTTTCTGGTACACCATTTAATTTGTTACATGATTATAAGCAGGACGAAATTTATACCTGGGATTACATCATGGAGCAACGTGCCAAACAGGATTGGGAAAAAACTCACTTTGGTGATCCCAATCCTTATGCAGCGTTACCCAAGTTAAACATCCTAACTTATAACCTAGGAAAACTTCTAAATAAATTTGAAGACGAAACTGTAGCCTTTAACTTTAGAGAGTTTTTTAGAGTAAACGAGAGCGGATCTTTTGTTCATAACTCTGATGTAGTTGCTTTTCTTAATCTTTTAACCAAAGAAGATAAAGACAGTAAATATCCTTTTGCAAATGAAGAGTATCGAAATATTTTCAGGCATACATTATGGATCGTTCCTGGAGTTAAAGAAGCGAAGGCTTTGAGTTTAGAATTACAAAAACATGCAGTATTCCAATCTTTTAATGTTATTAATGTAGCTGGGGATGGAGATGAGGAGGAAGGTAGTAAAGATGCTCTGAAGTCAGTGAAGAACGCAATTGGTCCCAATCCAGAGGAAACCAGAACCATCACGATATCTTGTGGTCGTCTGACAACTGGAGTTAGTGTTCCGGCTTGGATGGGTGTTTTCATGCTAACAGGATCCTACAACACCTCTGCTTCAAGTTATATGCAGACTATTTTCCGCGTTCAAACACCAGCGACGATTAACGGTAAGGTTAAAGAAGATTGTTATGTTTTTGATTTTGCACCAGATCGCACTCTAAAAGTATTAGCAGAAACAGCAAAAATATCTGCTCAAGCGGGAAAGACAACAGATAATGATCGTAAAATCATGGGAGACTTCTTGAATTTCTGTCCAGTTATATCAATTGATGGCTCTCGTATGTATGAATTTGACGTATCACAGATGCTAGAGCAGTTAAAAAAGGTCTATGTAGAACGTGTGGTACGCAATGGTTTTGAAGATAGTAAGCTATACAACGATGAGCTTTTAAAATTAAACGATGTTGATCTAGAAGATTTTGATACTTTAAGATCGATAATTGGGCAAACAAAGGCGATGCCCAAAACAAATGAAATAGATGTCAATAATCAAGGCTTAACTAACGAGGAATACGAGGAAAAAAACGATCTTGATAAGAAAAAATCGTTAACAGAAGAAGAAAAAAAACGTTTGAAGGAGCTGAAGAATAAAACAAGGAATCGAAACAATGCGATTTCAATACTCCGAGGGATGTCAGTTCGCATGCCTTTAATGATATACGGTGCGGAACTTAAAAGTGAAAATGAAGAGATTACAATTGATAACTTTTCGGAGATTATAGATGAAAAATCGTGGTGTGAGTTTATGCCTAATGGTGTAAAAAAGGATTTGTTTGAACGTTTTAAAAAATATTATGACAAAGATATCTTCCGGGCTGCTGGTAGGAGAATACGAGAATTAGTGAAGGCAGCAGATAAATTGTCTGTTGAGGAGAGGATTGAGCGAATTACGAGTATCTTTGCTACGTTTCGTAATCCAGATAAAGAAACTGTTTTAACACCCTGGAGAGTAGTAAATTTACACATGGCAGAAACATTGGGTGGATACAGCTTCTATGATAATAAATATCAAAATCCTCTGAGAGAACCCCATTTCGTAAATCAAGGTAAGGTCTCTGAAGGAGCTTTTAAATCGAACTCGAAGCTATTAGAAATTAATTCTAAATCTGGTCTCTATCCACTTTATTTGGCTTATAGTATTTACCGCAATAGATTGGCAGAAATATCTGGTTACGAAAACTCGATTGAATGTCAACAAGCATTGTGGGATAAGGTTATTACTGAGAATATTTTTGTAATTTGCAAAACGCCGATGGCCAAAAAAATTACAGAAAGAACATTGGTTGGATTTAGAGGAATTAGGGTTAATGCGAAATATTTTGAAGATTTAATCAATCAAGTAAAAAACAAGAATCAAAATTTCGCCAAAAAGGTGCGTTCTCGTTTTAGTATGGATGGTAATGGTGTAGCGATGAATTTTAATGCAATTGTGGGAAATCCTCCTTATCAAATGGTTGTGGCTAAGAAAAATAGTGCAAACGGCCAAAAAGTTACTGTAAATATTTTTCAGTATTTCCAACTAGTAAGCGAGCAATTGGGGAATTACACCTCCTTAATATACCCTGGAGCTAGATGGATACACTATTCAGGTAAGGGATTAAAGGATTTTGGTCGAAAGCAAATGAATGACCCCCATTTGGCGCTCCTTGAGTATTTCCCGGACTCCTCAGAGATATTCCCAGATGTAGATATCGCAGGTGGGGTGTCTATCGTATTAAAGGATATGGGCAAACATAGAAGTGGATTTGAGTACCGTTACTGTAAACAAGGGAAGGTTGTAACTGTAGAAGCCGAAAATCCTGGTTTGGGGGTATTTTCTTTGGATCCCTCAGATGGAGAAATTGCCAGGCATTTGGATGAGGCAATTACGAAATTTGGTTGTTTGCATAACTCTATATTGCCTCGTACACTTTTTGGCATTGAAAGCAATTTTGTTGAAAATAATCCTGGTTTGGTAAAAGAATTTGATATCCAGACTTTTGATCCGAATAATGAGGTGAAGCTTTTTGCTAATGATAAGGCGGGTAAAGGAGGCAAATCACATTGGTATATTGTTAAGCGAGATGCGATCAAATCTGGATTGGAGTACCTAAATCGATGGAAAGTCGTTGTTTCAAGTGCTAATGCAGGAGGAATAAAACGTGACAATCAGATTGAACTCATTGATAATACAAGTGTTTTTGGACGTCAACGTGTAGCGTTGAAAACTTTCGAAACTCAAAAAGAGGCTGAAAATTTTCTCAAATATGCCACCAGTGATGTTATTCGTTATGCATTTTTATTAACAGATGAAGCTTTAAGCTCGTTAGCTAAGAAAGTGCCGGATTTGCTGGACTATTCTGATCAAAACTCTTTGATTGATTACCATAACGATATTAATTCTCAGTTGTATAAACTATTCGGAATTGATGCGTTAAGTCAGCAGCATATTCACGAAAAACTTTCTTCCTTAGGTCGATAATGTTTGATACTTTAAAGATGACTAGATGAATCTGAGTTGGTAAGTCCATTCAAAAAAGATAGTCAGGCTTTTTAAGAATTAGGGAGGAAACCGCGTTTCTGAATTTGTCCAGTTTTTAGAAAACCTTTCACTGAGTGAATTCCGTGCATACAGAAAAATGGATCCTCCCAGAGTACTTTGATGTTGGGTACGACTTTTTGGCAGGTTGCTTGTGGGCTTGAATGAAAGGCAATATAAACTATGAGGAAGTTAAAGACGTTGTGATCCGTTCTGAAATTGGTTGACAGTTCTTGAACTATTTCCTTATTTAGTTGATAGGTTCCAGGTTCCTGCCAAATTTTCTTGATAACTAAAAAAGTGATTAGATTGGCAGCTAAAAGTGATTTCTGTTTGTTGGCGGTGCGGCTTTGACGCAAGTTGGCCAGGGTGCAGCTTTTCGGGTCATGTAGGAGTGAAGGCTTGCCTTTCTGCAACCTATAGTAGTGCTCAAGAAGTTAAACTTCTGGGTCAATAGTAAATCAAGAGGAATTATGGAATTACAGCTCTTTTTTAGATTGCTATGAAGTTTGGATTAATTAATGGTCAGAGAATAGTCGCAAAACCGGGAATTAGAGGTGTTGTTTGCCCTAAATGCCGAACTGAATTAGTCGCAAGATGCGGAAAAATAAGGGTGCATCATTGGGCGCATAAAAATAAATTACAGTGCGACGACTGGATTGAAGACGATAATGATTGGCGATCTGAGTGGTTAAAAGCTTTTCCTGAAGATTGGCAAGAGCCCGTAATTGAGTGCAATGGCGAAAGTCATTTTGCTGATATTAAGACTCCAAGCAATACGATCATTTTGCTTCATCAATTGCATTTGACGGCTGAAATGATTCGATTGCGTGAAGATTTTTATCAGACACCAGTTTGGATAGTGAACAGTGGACGTTATAAAAACGAAGTCACTCGGTTTTTACGTAGTTTTGAAAAGACTTGGATACAAGGAACCAAGCAATCTATATGTAAAAAAGATGTCAAGATAATTAGTGAATTTAATGTGGATAAGGTTTTTAGGAAAGAATGGCTAACGGCTCGGTTCCCAGTCTTTTTTGACTACACGACAACGAATGAGGACAAAGAACACGGCTATGGACGAATGCTTGACTTTGTCTGGTGTTTAATGCCTTATTCTGTTCAAGGTTTTCGGATTTTATTCAGATATGGCAAAAATGAATTGATAGATAAACTAAGACGTCGTAGAGGATGTGATCTTCAAGCAATGAGGGAAATGGAAAAATGGTTTGAGGAGCGCTTGTCCAAGAATCATTTAAGATAACAATTACATATGGTAATTTTAGGAGAGCTTCTTTAGCATGATTGTACAATGGGTGGAACGTACGCTATAACGGTTGGACATGTATGATTTTTTTACAGGATGACAAATGAGTGTTCCTAAGGAGTTTGATAGGTTAGTTAAATCGTTCTATGGTTGCACGGGTGGCAATATTTTTAGTCCGGTTTGGTTATGTGGCCTTGAGTGGGGTGGTGGATATGATGCTTCAGAACCAATCTTGATTGATGGTTTAACACCCTCTTACTTTGAAGACTTGCATTGCTTTACTGTACAGGAATTCAGGGATTCCTTTTGGGCACCGGGAAGCGCCTTTTGCCGTAACGTTATAAAAATCTTAATGGCTGCTCAAGAGGGAACTTATGCTGGTGGCTATTCCAATAACTTTGATGTTTTGTCGAAAAGGATGATAGTAGGACCTTATGGATTAGCCTTGATTCTGAATACATTCCCAATTTCGATGAAAGGTCGAAACGAGGCATCAAAGAGCTGGGATGAATACCAAGTTAGGTTAGAAGATGGGAGTGTTGAAAGTCTAAAAGAATGGAGCGGGTTATCCTCATTCTATGAATATAAAGATTATGTTATTAATAATCGATCAGCCATTTTCACTCAACAACGAATGGAGAGATTGCCAAGATTAATAGTCTGTTTTGGTTATGAAGATTATTTAAAACTCTGGGGTGGAGATTCGAAACTTGATGAGGGACATATTTGTAGTTTAGGGAGTGGTGGTAATGATTGTTCTTTCTATTGGCTATCAAATGGAGAGAGAAAACCAAGAACGTTGTTGCTTATAACTCCGTTTCCTTCAGGTCCGTACGGATTGACAAAGGATATTCAATTTAAAAATGTTTTTGAAAAGGTTAACGAGTTGTGCATAACGGAATTCGGTTCAAACTGGTTAGGACAGTATGCTTTGTCAGAGGCCGAGGTTTTAGATCGAATTCAAGATAGTGAGACTATTCAATCTGCGATTAAAACTCTCGGAATTAATGCAACAGTGTTAGGGCAGATCTCCAACTATAAGTGGAGTGTCAATAAGCAACTTACAGCAATGGACAATATTAATGAAAGTGTTTCTACCGTTTTAAGTTTCAATACGAATACAGAAGGATATGAAAAAATTTTTCAAAGCTATCATTCAGATTTAATGCGGGATTTGCATAAATTTGACGAGTTAGAGCAAAAGCTGATGGAATCCAATAAAAAAATCAGAAGTCAGCTCTTATCTATTCGACGTACTGAAAATAAATTATGAAAATCCTCCACACTTCTGACTGGCACATCGGTTCAGTCCTATACGGTCGTAAGCGTTATGATGAAAGTGAGCAATTCCTTAACTGGCTCGCTGAAACAATCAAAAGTCATTCGATCGAAACGCTCCTTGTCGCTGGCGACATTTTTGATACCTCAACGCCGAGCAACACCGCCCAAGAGCTCTACTATCGTTTCCTAAATGAAGTCTCCAGAACCACCTGCCGTTATGTCATTGTCACGGGTGGCAATCACGACTCTCCGTCCTTTTTAGATGCCCCTAAGGCGTTATTAAAAGCATTCAATGTCCATGTTGTCGGAGGTACAGCGGAGAGAGAGGAAGACGAAGTCTTTGTATTAAAGGATGCTGACAATAATCCGGAAGCGATTGTCTGCGCCGTTCCTTTTTTGCGAGATCGGGATGTTCGTCAAAGTAGCGAAGGGGAGTCCTATCGCGACAAAGAAAATCGCTTGGTCGAAGGCATCATTTCGCACTACCAAAAGGTCTATGAAGAAGCCGGCAAAGAGCGAAACGAATTAGGTAAATCCTTGCCAATCATTGGGATGGGGCACCTTTTCATTGCCGGTTCTTCAATCTATAAACGTTCAGGTGAAACGAACGGTGAGCGGGATCTTTATGTCGGAAGCCTTGGTCAGGTGCCGGCGGATCGACTTCCGCCTTTTGATTATTTTGCCTTGGGCCACTTGCACATTCCTCAGAAGGTCGCAGGCAGCGAAACGATCCGTTACAGCGGTTCACCCATGGCGATGAACTTCGATGAAATTCATCAACAAAAATCTGTTGTGATTGTTGATATCCATGATCAAAACGTGGACATTCAAACCGTGCCGGTTCCGGCATTCAGACACTTTGATCAAATTAAAGGTGATTGGGACAGCATTGAGGCAAGTCTTAGGCGATTAAAAGAGGAGTCCTTTGCCGGTTGGGTTGAAGTGATTTATGAAGGACAGGAAGCGATCGGAAACCTTCGAGAGCGAGTCTATAAACTCGTGGAGAATACCTCCATCGAAGTGCTTAAGATTCAAAACGCCATGCTTTTTAATGCCGTGATGAAGCAGTATGAAAAGGAAGTGGAACTTCAGGATTTGAATCCCACGGATGTTTTTGACCAATGTCTGATTGACTATGGTATACCCGATGATCAAAAAATCGTGTTAAAGGGACTTTTTTCAGAAGTCTGTCGTCAAATCAGTGAAGCGGATAATCAGAAAGAATAAGGGCAGAAAACATCATGCGCATTGAAAAAGTCACCTTTAAAAATCTCAATTCACTGGCCGGTACCTGGAGTATTGATTTCACAAACGAGCGTTATCGGGAAGACGGTATTTTTGCGATCACCGGTCCAACGGGGGCCGGGAAAAGCACGGTGCTGGATGCCATATGTCTCGCGCTTTACGGCCAAACACCGAGACTAGCCACCATCTCTAAATCCACCAACGAAATCATGACCCGTCAGACGGGGGATTGCTTTGCTGAAGTGGTATTTTCAACAGGCAAGGGGCGTTACAGAAGTCACTGGAGTCAAAGACACGCCAGAAATAAACCCGAGGGGGCGTTGCAGCCTGCTAAGCAAGAGCTTGTGAATTTGGATACCAATGAGATGGTGAATCTCAAAAAGGGGATCGCCGATAAGATTAATGAGCTCACGGGGCTCGATTTCAAGCGTTTTACACGTTCCATGCTCTTGGCTCAGGGTGATTTCGCAGCGTTTTTAAAAGCCTCATCTGATGACCGGGCAGTGATTTTGGAAAAAATCACCGGTATGGAAATTTATTCTGAAATTTCTGAAAAGGTGTATCGCCGAATGGATGAGGAAAGTAAGGCGCTGAAGGCTTTAGAGAGCCAGTTGGGCGGTATTGAAGTGCTAGCAGATGATGTCCGTAAAGAAAAGGAAAGCCAAAGAGAAGTCCTTACTCAAAAAGAGACGCAATTAAAGCGGTCGCAAAACGTCATTCAAGAAGCTTTAACCTGGAAGAAAACCGTCAAAGGATTGGAAGAGACAGCTCAAGCTCTTGCAGAAAAAGATAAAGCTTTACAAAACGAAAAAGAAGCGTTTAAGCCCAGCGCTCAAAAACTTCAAGTGGCTCTTCAAGCACAAAAAGTAGATCCAAGTTATGAGGCACTTAAAACGATTCGTGAGACTTTGAAGCAAACCGCACAACTAAAAGAGAAAGCGGTACGGGATAAACCGATTGCAGAAGAAGCGCTCAAAGCAGCGCAGG
>CAJMEC010000016.1 GCA_905212345.1 uncultured Sutterella sp.
TGATTAAAGCGTCTTTGCGCACGGGCTTGGGCACTTGCCGTTAAAAACACTTTAAGCGGAGCATCCGGGAAAATCACACTGCCCATGTCACGCCCATCGGCTACCAAACCTGGAAGACGACGAGCTCGCTTTTGTACATCCAAAAGCGCTTGGCGCACTGCCGGCAAAGAGGCCACCTTACTGGCAGCCACGCCGACTTCTTCGGCCCGAATTTTATCGGTTACTTCTTCACTGTCTAAATAGATCTTTCCTTCTTCAAACAAAGGCGCCAAATTGGCAGCCGTCTGAGCTAAGGCCGATTCATCGGTCAAATCTATTTTGTCCTTTAAGGCTTTATAGGCGCAAAGTCTGTAAAGGGCTCCGCTATCGAGGTAATGGAAACCCAAAGCCCGAGCCACCCTAGCCGCCACGGTTCCTTTACCGGAAGCCGTCGGCCCATCAATCGTAATTACTGGAATCATTTTGCATAAAAGGGCCCGCCTTTCGGTCGGGCCCATCAATCATTTATTAAATGGTTTGAACAGGATCTGCTTCGGAAGAAACGACAGGCTGAGCGGCTGTTTGAGCCTCTTCAGATTTTTCTTCCTCGACATCTTCCTCTGCAATACGCTGAACAGCAACCAAGCTGTCATCTTTCAAACCGATCAGCGTCACACCCTGTGTGGCCCGTTTCAAAACAGAGATATCCGAAACGGGAGTGCGAACAATCTTGCCCTTTTGAGTCAAAAGCATCACTTCATCGGCGTCATTAACAAGCGTTGCTGCCACCACTTTACCGTTTCTATCACTGGTTTGAATAGCAATCATGCCCTTGGTGCCACGACCATGACGAGTGTATTCACTCACTAACGTGCGCTTGCCGAACCCATTTTCCGTAGCCGTCAAGACAGTCTGATCTTCACTATCGGCCACCAGCATGGCAATCACTTTTTGACCGTCTTCAAGCGCCATCCCTTTAACGCCTCGGGCGCCACGTCCCATCGGACGAACATCTGCTTCGCTAAAACGAACGGCCTTGCCTGCATCGGAAAAGAGCATGACATCGTGCTCACCATCGGTGATAGCCACCCCGATCAGGTGATCACCATCATCCAGTCCTGCGGCATTGATCCCGGAGCGGCGCACATTGGCGAAATCCTTCAAACGCGTCTTTTTGACTACACCGTTTGCTGTGGCCATAAAGACGAAATGTTTGTCATCGAAATCTTCAATGGGTAGCACCACCGTAATGCGTTCCCCTTCAGACAAAGGTACAGAGTTAATAATCGGCCGTCCTTTAGATGTTCTTGAACCTTCAGGTAACGCATACACATCCAAACAATACATACGACCGAAGTCGGAGAAGCAAAGAATTCGGTCGTGAGAATTGGCGATAAAGAGCTGATCAATCATATCGCCTTCTTTCATTGTCGCCGCTTTCTTACCTTGACCGCCACGGCGCTGAGCCTGATAGTCCGAGAGCTGTTGACTCTTGATGTAGCCGTCGCGCGTCATTGTCACCACCATTTCACGGCGCGGGATTAAATCGCGCGGGTTGAAATTGGGGTCTCCGGTTGGATCAATTTCAGAGCGGCGGTCATCTCCATATTCATTCTTAATTTCAATTAAGTCGTCTTCAATAATCTGACGAACGCGATCGGGTTTATCAAGAATATCGAGAAGATCAGCGATGGTATCTACAACGCTCTTATATTCCTGAATGATCTTGTCTTGCTCCAAACCCGTCAGGCGCTGCAGACGCATCTGCAAAATACTATCGGCCTGGATTTCACTTAAATAGTACAAACCGTCGGGACGGCGTCCGTAAAGCGGATCAAGCCCATCGGGACGGTAGTCATTCTTATGGTCGCCGGCGCGGTCAAGCAACTCACCGACCAAGGCAGAATTCCAACCACGCCCCATCAAACCGGCCTTGGCAACGTCCGGCGTCGGAGCCGCGCGAATAATTGCCAAAAAGTCATCAATATTGGCCAAAGCCACCGCCAAGCCTTCCAAAACATGACCGCGTGCACGGTTTTCACGCAAATCAAACAAGCAACGACGAGTCACCACCTCACGGCGATGCATCAGGAAGGCTTCAATAATTTGCTTGAGATTAAGCAGCTGCGGCTGGCCGTCAACCAAGGCCACCATGTTGATGCCAAAGGAATCTTGAAGTTGAGTGAGCTTATAGAGGTTATTTAAAACCACATCGGCCACAACCCCGGCCTTCAGATCGATCACCACACGCACGCCGTCCTTGTCGGTTTCATCACGCAAGTCAGAGATACCTTCAATTCTCTTTTCGTTGATAAGATGAGCGATGCTTTCAACTAAGACTCGCTTATTAACCTGATACGGAATTTCATCGACAACAATACGGGTGCGACGGCCATGATCAAATTCTTCATAGTGTGTTTTCGCACGCATCAGAACACGGCCTCGTCCCGTGCGATAGCCTTCAATCACTCCCTTGAGACCGAAGATGATGCCCCCGGTGGGGAAGTCCGGTGCCGGCACAAATTTAATTAAATCATCTACCGTAGCATCCGGATGATTGAGTAAATGCACACAGGCGTCAATTGATTCACGCAAATTGTGCGGGGGAATGTTGGTGGCCATGCCGACAGCGATACCCGCGCTACCATTAATGAGTAAGTGCGGCAAGCGGGTTGGCAAAACCGTCGGCTCTTTTTCGGTATTGTCATAGTTAGGGATAAAGTCAACCGTGTCTTTACGAATATCGGCGAGCATTTCACCAGCAAGCTTTTGAAGCTTGACTTCGGTGTAACGCATGGCCGCAGCAGAGTCTCCGTCAAGGCTGCCGAAGTTACCTTGGCCGTAAACCAACGGATAGCGAAGCGAGAACGGTTGAGCCATACGAACGATCGTATCGTAGGCGGCCGTATCACCATGGGGGTGATATTTACCGATCACATCACCGACCACACGGGCGGATTTCTTTGTGGGACGAGAGTAAGTGTTACCCATTTGCTCCATCGCATAAAGCACGCGACGATGAACAGGCTTCAAACCGTCCCGAACGTCCGGCAAAGCACGACCCACAATCACGCTCATCGCGTAATCCAAATAGGCACGCTTCATCTCGGTTTCCAAAGAAACAGGCAATAACTCTTGTGCAATATTGAGCATGGAACCCGGAATGTTGGAATCGTTCGATTCTTCGGCAGTTGCGTTCTCTTCGTTATTCTTAATATCTTCGTTGTCAGACATCGATTAACTATCCATCATTTGAAATTTTTAACCTGTTGATTTTATCAGGATTTTCTCAAAAATGCCTGCATCCAAAAAGTTATTTTTCTTTTTATTTTCAATGAGTTAGATAACATCGAAATGTTCAAAATAACGAAAAAAAACCAAAAAGGACAGATTTTGTCAGTCTGACATACAATTCGTCATACGATTTCTATAGGTTAGAAAAGGCTGTTTATGCACGTTCACACCATCATCGAAGCGGGCTGGGTAATGCCCATGGCCCCTAAAGGCGCTCTTTTAACCCGTCACAGTGTTCTGATTGACGAAGGGAAAATTGTGGCGGTTGTTCCCACCCAAGAAACTCAAGGGATCGAAGCCAAAGAAATTATCCGTCTGCCGGATCACATCGTTTTACCCGGTTTTGTAAACGCCCATACCCACGCCCCCATGCACTTATTGCGTGGAATGGGAGCGGATCTTCCCTTAATGGACTGGCTTCAAACAAAAATTTGGCCTGCGGAAGGCAAACTCATGAGTCCAGAATTTTGCTATGAAGGCTCTCTTATTGCCGGGGCAGAGATGGTTGAATCCGGCATCACGTGTGCAAGCGACCACTATTTTTTCAGTGAGGATGTAGCCCGCGGTCTTACAGAAACCGGCATTAAATGTTCCGTCTCAGGAATTGTGATCGGTTTTCCTTCGGCTATGGCCAAAAACACAGATGAATACATCCGGTGTGCCGAAGCACTCTTTGAACGTTTTGCCAACGATCCCAATATCAGAGTAACCGTTGGTCCTCACGCGCCCTACACAGTCGATGATGATGCGCTCACCAAAGTGCGTGATTTGGCTCACAAACACAACGCACGGGTCCACATGCATGTGGACGAAACGCAAAACGAAATCGAAGGCTCACTCAAGCAATATGGCGTGCGTCCATTGCAGCGCCTTCAAAATTTGGGACTTTTGGATGAACGATTTATTTCTGTGCATACGGTTTGTGCCGATGACGCTGAATTAGAACTTCTTGCACGCGCCCGAGCAAGCGTCGTTCACTGCCCGTGTTCAAATTTGAAATTAGCCAGCGGTTTTTCCCCTGTTGCCAAAATGATGGCTCTTGGCATCAATGTTTCAATGGGCACCGACGGGGTCGCCAGCAATGACAAGGTGGACCTTTTAGGCGAAACACGCTTGGCGGCCATGTTAGGTAAAGCTGTTTGCCAAGACACCACTCAGATGAAAGTGGCCGATATGCTTTATGCGGCCACCATGGGAGGAGCTAAAGCTTTGGGCTGGGATGACCGGATCGGCTCGTTGGAAAAAGGCAAAGACGCTGATTTGATCGCTGTTGACCTTGGCAACATTGATGCTTTGCCTGTTTTCGATCCTGCCTCGCAGCTTTTGTATAGTGCGGGACGCGAAGATATCAGTCACGTTTGGGTTAATGGCAAAATTGTTGTCAAAAAGCAACAACAGGAAGCTCTCCGACCTTTGAGCCGAGAAAATGCACAGAAACTAACAAAAACGTGGCAGAATAGAATTTAGTTTAGGTAAGTGTCCCCAAAAGGCCACTCGCGAGGGCGGTGGGATGCGAGCCGGACGTGTGCGGTCGTCTGTTGTTTACCGCAGTAAATCCAATTGGAGAAAATAATTATGAAAAAAACATTAGCTTTGAGCGCCGCCTTGGCCGCTTTGCTCGCTACGAGCGGTATGGCCAGCGCTGCCGACGTTTTCCCGTATGTTAAGTCCACGACCGGTCAAACCGTGATGAGCAACTACGACCTCTGCTGGCGTACCGGCTTCTGGACGCCCGCTCTTGCCGAAGGCATCGAATGCGACGCTGACATCGCCAACAGCGGCAAGATCGTTTTGGCCGCTGACACGCTCTTTGACTTGAACTCCGCCAAGGTTAAGCCCGAAGGCGTCAAGATGCTCAACGAATTGGTCGCTCGTATGTCCGGCTTGAACGTTGACGTCGTGATGGCTACCGGTTACACCGACGTGACGGGTCCGGCTTCCTTCAACCAAACGTTGAGCGAACGCCGCGCTGCTGCCGTTAAGTCCTACATGGTTGCCCAAGGCGTTCCGGCTGACAAGATCCAAACCGAAGGTAAGGCCTCCGCTGATCCTGTCGTGACCTGCGAAGACACCGGCTCTAAGGCTGACTTGGTTGCCTGCTTGGCCCCGAACCGCCGCGCTGTCGTTGAAGTGGTTGGCACCCGCGCCCAATAATTGATGAGACAGTCTCGTTGATTTGAATTAAAAGGCGCTCCGCTTCGGAGCGCCTTTTTTAGTGAACGTTTTGTAATGGGATTAATAATGCCTCTGGTTCTGTTTGATTTGGATGGCACACTCGTTGATAGTGCCCCTGATCTTTGCGCCTCCTTAAACCGTATCCGTCAATCGGAAAATCTGGCCCCCCTTCCATACAACGTACTCAGAGAATTCGCAGGCTCCGGAGCTAGAGGGCTTCTTAAGATTGGCTTTGGCATTACCGACCAGGATCCTCGCTTTTCTGAACTGAAAGAACGATTTTTGTCAGACTACCAAAACCATTGTGCAGAAAAAGTTTGCTGCTTCGATGGTATCGAACAAACACTCGAAGAGATAGAAAAGGCCGGCTGGCAATGGGGCGTCGTTACCAATAAATTCAGCAATTTCACTATTCCCATTATGAAAAAGCTAGGCTTGTACGATCGTGCCTGCGTCATTATCTGTGGGGATCAAACCGGGAAACTCAAACCTCATCCCGACAACATGTTGGTCGCCTTACATAAAATGCACGCCTTGCCGCAAGAAACACCCTACGTTGGCGATGACATTCGTGATTCCAAAGTCGCTCAAACCCTGGGAATGCCTTTTGCCGCGGCCACTTGGGGTTACCTCAGACAAGATTTTCCAATCGATGAATGGCGTACTCATCTTGTTGCGCATCACCCGCGGGAGCTTATCGGCTGGCTAAAAGTCTTACAAGCTAAATAACTTAAGATTGAAACAATATTTCTGCACTACAATGGCCGACGTACCCGAAAGAATTAAGGGTAAAGACGGAAAAACGGGGAAAACGATAAAATCTTCGCTCTTAACTTATCGCTTCTCTCTTTAAGCTTTGTATTTGTGTTTTTCCCGCCTAAAAAGAACTCGGACGGGAGAATAGGAGAAAAAAATGAAATCTGTGCTCGTGCTCTATCACAGCCGAAGCGGACATACGGCTCGTGTCGCCCGCCGTATTTGGGAAACGGTTATTGCCGAGGGTAACCAAGCCGACATGATGAGTGTTATGGAAGCCGACCGTGAAGGCGTGCAATGGGACAAGTACGATCTCTTTATTGTGGGCTGCCCGGTGTTGTACGGTACCTACCCCAAAGTGTTCTACAGCTTCCTTGCCAAACACAAAAATGAACTCGATGCCAAGCCCCACAGCTTCTTTAACGTCTCTGTGGTCGCTCGCACCCCCATTAAGGCGACACCTGAAGGCAACCGCTACATGCAGAAATTCCTGCAAAATTCTCCTTGGAAGCCCCGCGATGTCAAATGCATCGCCGGTAAAGTGGACTATCCGAACTGGGGTTGGCTTGATGCCAAGATGATTCAGCTCATCATGAAGATGACAAAGGGGCCGACCTCTATGGATGCCGTGATTGACTACACGGACTGGGAAGATGTTAAGAGCTATGCCCGTCATTGCTTGACGCTTGCATAGTCTTTTTTCTCATTGCAAGACACAAAATCACCAAAAGTCGCCCCTCTGCGGGCGACTTCTTTTGTTTACAATAATAGTTTGTGTATAAGAAAACAGGATTTACAACAATGACCGATTTTCCCTGGCTCGCGAAGTATCCTAAAGGTGTTCCCGCACAAATTAATCCGGATCGCGTCGCCAATATTCCCGCTCTGCTTGACGGTATTGCCGAAAAGCATCCCAATGCTCCCGCGTTCACGAATATGGGCGTTACCCTTACGACCAAAGAGGCTCAAGCGCTTTCCTTTGATCTGGCCGGCTACCTTCAGTCGCTGCCTGACATGCAAAAAGGCGATCGCGTTGCCGTGATGATGCCTAACCTTTTGCAGTACCCGGTCGCCCTATTTGCTATTTTGCGGGCAGGCTTCATTGTTGTGAATGTCAATCCGCTGTATACTGCGCGAGAACTTGAGCATCAATTAAAAGATTCCGGCGCCAAAGCCATCATTATCATTGAAAACTTTGCCAAGACTCTTGAAAGAGTTTTGCCTCGCTCACCGGTCAAGCACATCATCACTACACAAGTCGGTGACTTATTCCCCTTCATGAAGCGCGCCATCGTCAACACTGCTGTGAAGTACGTCAAAAAGATGGTCCCTGAGTGGAACCTTCCCGGCGCGGTCAGCTTCCGTGATGCGTTATCCATTGGTCATGGCAAGGGTTTCTCCCCGGTTGAACTCTCCAATGAAGACGTTGCGCTCTTACAGTACACAGGTGGCACGACCGGTGTGTCCAAAGGCGCCATGCTCACGCACCGAAATGTTCTGGCCAACGTTGAACAAACCGGCAGCTGGATCAGTGTTTCCTTTAAAGAATGTGAAGAAGTGGCTATGTGCGCTCTGCCGCTTTATCACATCTTTGCCTTTACGGCGACACTTGCTTTCCTCAATTGGACGGCGCGTAGTGTTCTCATCACCAATCCCCGTGATATCAAAGGATTGGTTAAAGAATGCAAACACTGGAAGTTTTCCGTCTATACCGGTGTTAATACGCTCTATAACGCCCTTTTGAACAATCCCGAGTTCGCTTCTATCGATTTCTCTCGATTGAAGATGGCTGTTGCCGGCGGCACGCAAGTTCAGAAAGTAGTAGCTGAACGCTGGAAACAAACCACCGGCGTCGGCATTTTGGAGGCATACGGCTTAACGGAAGCTTCTCCCGGTGTCTGCGGCAACTTACCCGACGCTCCCTGGGATGGCTCGGTAGGTTATCCTCTCCCCAATACCGAAGTGAGCATTCGCGGTGACGGTTTTAAAGATTTGGGATTATGTAGCAATCCTGAAGAAATTGACTCTCACACCGGTGAAATTTGCGTAAAGGGCCCGCAAATTATGAAAGGCTACTGGAACAGACCCGAGGAAACGGCCGGCGTCTTCAGAGACGGCTGGCTTCGCACGGGCGATGTGGGCTTTATGGCCGCTGACGGTAAGATCAGCATTACGGACCGCAAGAAAGACATGATTTTAGTGTCAGGCTTTAACGTCTATCCCAATGAAGTGGAAAGCGTCATTGCCTCGATGCCCGGTGTTTTAGAATGCGGTGTGGTGGGGGTGCCTCATGAACGATCCGGTGAAACTGTTAAGGCCGTTATCGTTTTGAAAGACCCCTCTATCACCAAAGAAGACATCGTGAAATATTGCCGTACGCAGTTAACCGGCTACAAGATTCCTAAACAAATCATCTTTGTGGACTCTTTGCCCAAGACGGCTGTCGGTAAGATTCTGCGCCGAGAATTAAAAGATATCGTCTAATTCAGACTTCAGGGATCTTTCTCAGATCCCTGTTTTTTAGTCCTTAAAGCAAAGCGATCTATCAGCCGTGCACCGATAGATCGCTTTTATTTTAGGTGGTGAAGTTTTTAACCAGCTGCCTTTTTAGCTTTTTGCCGCTTCACCCACATTCTGGCCAGAAGTACTACTAGCGCGGCTCCGATAATACAAGCCCCATAATGAACAGCATTCGTTTGCGGAATGTGTTCAACCATGAAGATATCACTTACAACCAAACCGCCGCCGATCCAACCTAAAAGGGCTCCGCCCAAGGTTATGATGATTGGGAAACGGTCAAACACCTTCAAGATAATCTGGCTGCCGAACACAATAAAAGGCACACTGACAATCAAACCGAAAATAATCAATAACGTTTGATGATGTTCATGAGCCGCTTGGGCGGCTCCGGCAATGCCGATCACATTATCGATACTCATCACAAGGTCGGCCACAATGATCGTCTTAATTGCGGAGAGCACTTTTGTGCTTGCTTCGATGTGCTTATCTTCCTCATCGTGAGGAATCAGCAATTTCACACCAATCCAAATCAAAAGGAGACCGGCCACCACTTTCAAAAGCGGCAACTGCAGGAGATAAACGGCACAAGTAATCAGGATGACACGCAAGGCGATCGCGCCAAATACACCCCAGAAAATTCCCTGTCGACGTTGATGCGGATCCAAATTGCGGCAAGCTAAGGCAATTACCACCGCGTTGTCACCCCCCAACAAAATATCAATCATGATGATCTGAGCCACGGCACCCCAGTGCATCGTTGTAATCAGCTCGGTCAACCATTCCATAACGTCTTGTTTCCTTATAAAAAAAATTGATTTTTTACAGTTTAATGAATTTGTATGAACAGAGAATTAAATTTTGAAAAAAATATTGAGTTAGGCTACGTTTTCACCTTCTTGCGAAGACAAACTCAAAAATTTCTTCGCACAATAGATCGGCGCATAGGGCGCAGCCTGAGTGATAGAAATCAAGCCTTCACGAGAGAGTTCAAGAATAGCTAAGAAACTCACAACTCTTTCCTGCATTGTGCCGTGATCTTGCACCAGTTCATCAAAACTGACAAATCGCTCTTGCTCGACCCGCTTAATAATCGCCGACATAAATTCATGAATTGAGAGCTCCTGTCGCGATACAGTGTGATTGATTTTTAAATTGGCATTCTTAACAACGCTTAACCAGACTCTTGCCAATTCCTGCGGTAAAACCTCCGGTTCCGGCGCCTCATCTTCCTCAATGGCGACGTAACCACGCCAGAAACCATCACCCATGGTTGGCAAAGCGTTGAGTAATTGAGCGGCGACTTGGATTTTTTCGTATTCAGCGACTTCTCTTAAAATGCGAGCGGTTGGATCCTCCTCTTCTTCATCATCGTCACTCACCGGCACCGGCAAAAGAAGCCTGCTTTTAATCATCATGAGATCGGCCGCCATAACAAGGTAATCGCTTGCCAATTCCATATTCTGAGCGCGGATTTGCTCAACATACTCCATGTATTGATCTGTCACCGCAGCCACTGAAATTTCATTTAAGTCCAAGCGTTGTTTGCGGATCAGGTACAGCAGTAAGTCAAACGGTCCCTCAAATGACTCCAAAAAAAGCCGCAAAGCTTCAGGCGGAATGTACAAATCATCCGGAAAATGCAGTAACGGCTCACCTTTTAGGCGAGCAACCGCCACCACGTCCTCAACGGCCGGAGTTGTGTCTGGAATTAATTCAGGGGCGACGTCAATCAGAGCGTTCGGATTCACAGTTATTCTGTTGAAAATAGGAGGCGGGGATTTATCCCCGCCCCGATATCAGCAACCTATAAGCAGCTTAGTAAGTGGGCGTGTACATGCTCGCTTTAATCGCAGCATGCAAATCTTGCGGTCTTTCGATACCGGCAAGTCCCTTTTCAAAGGCATATTCAGCTACCGCAACAGCAATTGCCTCAGAAATCGGGCGAATGTCATTGAGCGACGGATAGAGGCTACCGCGCTTGAGATCGTCTTCACTGACAAGTTCTGCCAATTTACGGGCAGCAGCCAAGAACATACCTGTAGGCATCGTCTTTGCCTTCACAAACGTGGCGGCGCGTCCCAAAGCCGGGAACACGTAGGAATTGTTACCTTGGCGCGGCACAAAGGTTTGACCGTTGTAGTTGACCGTGTCAAAGGGAGAGCCCGAAGCAAAGAGGGCACGACCTTCAGAAAATTGGTAGGCCATCTCAGCCGTGCATTCAGCCTTTGAGGTCGGATTAGAGAGCGCGAATACGATCGGGCGTTCGTTAATAGCACTCATTTCACCAATCACCATTGAGTTGAAGGCATTTTGCTGAGCGGCAACACCAACGATGGCGGTCGGACGCAACTGCTGAATGGCTTGCAAGAAGCTTTCTGCGGGTTGAGCATCATGAGCAAATTGACGCTTGTGAGCCGACAAGTCGGTTCTTTGCGCAACGACCAATCCCTTGGAGTCAAAAAGGAAGCAACGTGTGCGAGCTTCTTCAATAGAAATGCCTTCCTCGTCGGCAATGGCTTCAGCAATCAAATTAGCAATACCGGTTGCGGCTTCGCCCGCCCCTAAGAAAAGCACTCGTTGATCGGCTAATTTACCGCCCGTTACGCGCAAAGCGGAATAAAAGCCGGTCAAGGCCACACAGGCTGTCCCTTGAATATCGTCGTTAAAACACAGGCTCTTATCCTTCCAACGCCCGAGTAAACGGAAAGCGTTAGCGTTGCCGAAGTCTTCAAACTGAATGAGCACATTGGGCCAACGCTTGCGTGCGGCCATCATAAATTCATCAATCAATTCGTCATAGCAGGCACCGGCCACACGTTCCTGACGCAAGCCCATATAAAGGGGATCGGCGAGATAGGCAGGGTTGTTGGTGCCGACATCAATCATCACCGGCAATGTTTTTTCCGGGGCAACGCCAGCACAAGCCGTGTACAGCGCAAGCTTGCCGACCGGAATACCCATGCCGTTGACGCCTTGATCGCCTAAGCCCAAAATGCGCTGGCCATCCGTCACAACGATGACTTCAACATCATCTTGTTTGACGTTATCCAAAATCTTGAGGATTTGCCCCTTGTCTTTGATGGAAATGAAAAGCCCTCTGGCTTGCAGGAAATTATGGCTAAACTTCTGGCACGCTTCACCAACCGTCGGCGTGTAGATAATCGGCATCACTTCTTCGATGTTATCGCACACCACTTTGAAGAAAAGCGTTTCATTGGTGTTGTGCAGGGCATCGAGGTAGAAATAGCGTTGGATGGGCAAAGGGAAGGTGCGCATGAAGGCCACTGAACGGCGTGCCTGTTCTTCAAGCGTTTCCACTCGGGAGGGCAGAAGGCCTCGAACACCCAGTTGATCTCTTTCTTCTTCGGTGAAAGCCGAACCGCGATTTTGAAGCGGATTACGCAGGATATCCTGTCCGCAGCGAGAGCAAGTCATTTTCAAGTATCTCAAAAGAAAAAACGAGGATCACTCCTCAGGAAAATACAAAGTTTAATTTTAGACTTTTCTTGTCAACCAAGTTTTTCAATTTGTGCCAAACGGCTCTTAGCTGTTTTGGCAGAGTCCGATTTCGGATAACGTTTGATCAGGGTATTGAGAGTCTTTTTAGCCTCATCAATCGCACCGTCACTTAATTCCGCGGAAGCTTTTAGCAACAAAGCCTCGGGGGCTTTGGGCGAGCTCGGATAAACCCGATACAAATTATTGGTTACCGTGATCGTGCTCTTGAAATTGTTGAGCGCATAGTAGGAGCTTGCGCGCCAGTAATCCACATCGGCCATATAGGCAGACTTTGGCCACGTCTTTTTAAAGGTATTCAAGGCTTTCAGGCAATTGGAAAAATCACGATTTCTGAAAAGTTCCACCGCCTTTTCAAAGTCTCGACGCTCGGCAGGCTTCACGCTAATGACCCGACCGTTTAATTCAACACGGGCCGGCTCCACCTCCACCAATCGCTTATCCATCGTTTCAACCTGACGGGTGAGCTCCTGCATTTGACCAATCATGCGCTGGTTTTCCGCACGAAGGGCTTCAACCTGTCCCATCAAATCAACCTGTGCGCGCTGACTGGCCTTTAATTGTTCACGCAATTCCAAAATGGCTGTTCTGGCCTCATCATCGGCGAAGGCCCAAGCCGTTCCCGTCTGAGCGGCCACCGCCAACATCATAACTGCCAATAAAGTTTTACGCATACTATCCTTAATTTCTAATCGGACCGAAAACAGAGCGCGTCCGATCAACGGGCGCCTGTTTCAAACAAATTCTTATTTGGTGCGATAGATAATATCAACACGACGATTTTGTTGATAGGATTCTTCATCGTGACCCATGGCACGCGGACGTTCTTTACCGAAACTCACGCTTTCCATACGATCAGAAGGAACGCCTAAAAGCTGCAGACGATTTTCAACGCTGTCGCTTCTTTTTTGACCAAGAGCCAAGTTGTACTCACGACCGCCTCGTTCGTCCGTGTTGCCTTCCAAAACAACCGTGGCGCTCGGGTGCGTCGCAAGATACTGAGCGTGAGCTTCAATCATTGCTTGGGATTCAGCCGGCACAGTGTAGCTGTCAAAGGCGAAATAGATGCTCTGTTGGCTCAAAGGTGAATTGGGGTTAGAAAACGGGTCGCCGGCGTACTGAGCGTCAGGACCGTTAGGGTTTAAATCAACGGACGAGCACCCGGTCAAAAGAGCACCGGCCAGACCTAAACTGACCAACAAAATTTTGCTTTTCAATTGCATTTAAAACTCCATCCAATAACTAAAAATTAAGTTTTACTGTAAAAGCGGTCCCCAAGAGGGTTCACGGATATCACCGTTAGGACCGGTTAGGCGTGTCCTGACACGGCCGTCAAGGCTTACCGTGGCCAACACTCCACGTCCCCCTTCTTCGGTGGCGTAAACCA
Source organism: uncultured Sutterella sp. (assembly GCA_905212345.1). Classification (GTDB taxonomy): domain Bacteria; phylum Pseudomonadota; class Gammaproteobacteria; order Burkholderiales; family Burkholderiaceae_F; genus Aphodousia. The sequence goes on from CAJMEC010000016.1 coordinate 13,628, forward strand.
AAATTTTGCCATTTGGAGCGAAGGTGGGAGACTCATCGCGCATCGTATCGGTTAAGACCAACTGTGTTCCTGTCAGCAAATCCAACAACGTCACACGGAAAGCCCCATTGAATCGAGAGATGAAAGCGAGTTTATCTCCCTTGGGGCTGATGGCCGGACTAATAGCGTACTCGGCACTGTAGGTGATTCGCTCAGCAGCGCCTCCGGCTACAGCCTGGCGGTAGATTTGAGGCGAGCCGCCGCGATCGGATGTGAAATAGACGTACTGACCATCAGGGCTGAAAACCGGTTCGGTGTCAATACCCTGACTATTGGTGAAACGTCTGACATTCGTACCGTTTGTGCTCATCAGGTAGATGTGCGTGCCACCACCCATGGACAAAGCTACGGCCATTGTTTTGCCGTCTGGGCTAAAAGCCGGAGCCGAGTTATTGCCCTTGAAACTAGCAATTAGACGGCGTTCGCCGGATCGAACATCATGCAAATAGATAACGGGCTTATTGGCCTCAAAGGATACGTAGGTAAGCAGCAGTCCGTTGGGAGACCACATCGGAGAAATAATGGACTGATTACTCTTGAGTGCGGTCTGAGGATTGGCGCCGTCACTATCGCTGACAACCAATTCGTATGACGCGGGTCCCCGTTGCAAAACATAGGCCAAGCGCGAAGCAAAAATGCCCGACTCGCCTGTCAGCCGTTCATAGATAGCGTCAGCAATGCGGTGAGCCGTTAAACGAAGATCGCCGCTACTGACCATGAACCGCTTTTCGTCAATAACTTTATCTTCAACCGTACCGAACAGTCTGTAATCAACGCGATAGCGAGTGTCAGGCAACTTTTCAATCGTGCCCATCACCAATGCGGTTGCCCCCATCGTGCGCCAAAACTTGGCGCGGGGCTTTTCAATATCCTCGGCCGGCAACTCGCCCATTACTTTAAGCGCGCGAAAGGCTCCGCTTCTTTCGAGGTCCGCGGTGACAACCGTTGACAAGTCCAACGGTGCGTTATTGGTTCCCTGAAATTGGGGGATGGCAATCGGCATTTGATTGGCACCCACCCCCGTAATTTCAATGCGAAGCTGAGCCCAAGCGGGCAAACTCGCCCCGGACACCAAACCGGCACCGGCAGCAAGCAACGTTCGACGGTTAATCTGCATGATCAATCCCTTAAAACGGATATCACAAAAAGTCAACTAAAGTGCTTTGATTTTAAAGCAAAAGAGGCGCCAGTCTGAGCGATTGGCGCCCTTTTTTTCGATTGGTTACGATTGATGTAACCAAACAGCCGAATTAGTGGCGGAAATGACGTTCACCGGTAAAGACCATAACGATGCCGCGTTCGTCGGCAGCGTCAATAACCTCTTGGTCGCGGATCGAACCACCCGGTTGAATCACGCAACTTGCACCGGCATCCACCACGACATCCAAACCGTCTCTAAACGGGAAAAAAGCGTCGCTGGCAACAGCTGTATCCTTCAAACTTAGTCCAGCTTCTTCGGCCTTAATGGAAGCGATACGGGCAGAGTCCACGCGGCTCATCTGACCGGCGCCCACGCCCATCGTCATGCCGTCTTTGGCAAAGACAATCGTGTTGGACTTCACAAATTTTGCGACACGCCAGGCAAAGAGCATGTCCTTGAGCTGTTGAGCCGTCGGTTGCTTCTTCGTGACCACGCGCAAAGCCTCTTCAGAGACCACTTGCAAGTCAGGGGTTTGAACGAGAAGACCACCGCCCACGCGCTTGAAGTCAAAGTCGTTGTGATCGTCACCCATTTCGATCGTCAAAAGACGTAAATTGGGCTTCTTTTCAAGAATAGCCAAGGCTTCTGCATCAAAAGCCGGCGCCATGATCACCTCGGCAAATTGCTTGGAAATCATTTCTGCGCAAGCGGCCGTTACCGGCGTATTGAAAGCCAAAATGCCACCGAAGGCACTCTTAGAGTCGGTCTTAAAGGCCTTGGCATAAGCTTCTGCGCTATCGGCGCCTACGGCTACACCGCAAGGATTGGCGTGTTTGATGATGACGCAAGCGGGTTCGGCGAATTGACGAACGGCTTCCCAAGCTGCATCGCTGTCGGCAATATTGTTGTAGGACAAAGCCTTGCCGTGCAATTGCTTATAACTTGCCAAAAGGCCCTTACCCACATGCACTTCACGGTAGAAAGCCGCCTTTTGATGAGGATTTTCACCGTAACGCATATCCTGAACCTTCACGAATTGACGAGTGAAGCTTTCCGGGAAATCCTTCTTTTGTTTGTCTTCGTCCAAAGCCGTGAGGTAATTGGAAATCATGGCATCGTAGCGGGCGGTATGGCAGAACACCTTCTTAGCTAAACGCAAACGGGTTTGAGCTGTCACTTCGCCTTTTTGTTTTAATTCTTCCAGCACCGCTGTGTAATCGGCCGGATCCACAACGACAGCCACGCTCTCATGGTTTTTGGCCGCAGCGCGGATCATGGTCGGACCGCCGATATCGATATTTTCAATGGCTTCTTCAAATGTACAATCCGGTTTGGCAATCGTTGCCTCGAACGGATAGAGGTTCACAACAATGATGTCGATCGGATCAATGTTGTGCTCAGCCAAGGCCTTCATATGAGCAGGATCGGGGCGACGAGCCAAAATACCCGCGTGAATCTTCGGATTGAGTGTTTTGACACGACCGTCGAGCATTTCAGGAAAACCCGTGTAATCGGCCACCTCCTGAACTTCAATTCCCGCCTGAGCGATCAGTTTGGCTGTACCGCCCGTGGAGAGCAGGTGATAACCCAAAGCAGCGAGTTCGCGAGCGAATTCCACGACTCCGGTCTTATCAGACACACTCAACAAAGCTTGTTTACGCATAATTGCTGTCCTTAAAAATTAAAAAACAAAAAACAAAACCTTCCGACTCATCCTCAGCCATCAGATGAGCTTGTAAAACTGTAACTTCTTGTGCAACGTGTTTCTGTTTATACCGAGAAGCTGCGCTGCCGCACATTTATTGTGTCCGGTGCGTTTCATTGCAAATTCAAGCAAGGGTTTTTCCACCGCTTGAATAACCATCGGATAGAGTTCGTGCTGCGGACGCATCCCGTTGAGCGCTTTGAAGTAACTTTGCAAATTACGAAGAACAGCCGCCTCGAGCGACTCATCTTGTTCGATTGTCGCCGGCTTCATCATCAACGGGTTTTCGGCCATCACTTCTTGTTTTTTGATTGTATCGGAAACCATATCAATGAACACAAAAGAGAGAAAAAATTGTTATTTATAACTTATAACCAACCTTGCCGCTTGAAATAGTCAAGCAGGCATTTGCCCTGAATAAGAGCGTCCGGTGCCTGACAGAGATCCGAGCGGACTTCTTCAAATCCGGACCAGCCCGTCAGATACCATAAAAGGTGCTTTCTAAAAGTCATCACGGCGACCGGCTCAGGATAGCACTCAAAGTGCCACTGCCTGTGCATCAGTATCGCCCGCACTTTCTCCTCACAGGAAAGCTCAAAAGGCACACCTCTTTGAAGCGTTTCTTTTATTTCTTTAAAAAGCCATGGGCGGCCCAACGCTGCGCGGCCGATCATCACGGCCTGAGCGCCGGTATAACGCAAAACGGCCAAGGCTCGATTGGCATCGGTAATATCGCCGTTAGCCACCACCGGAATCGTCAGTTCCGAGGCTACTTGGGCAATGGTGTCGTACTCCACCGAACTGTCAAACGCCCCTGCCCTTGTTCTGCCATGGACGGTCAACATCGCAAAACCGGCTTTCTCAGCCCAGCGTCCCACTTGAAGCGCATTTTTATGCTCCTCGTCCCACCCCGTTCGACATTTTAAGGTCACAGGAACCGCACACTTCTGGGATACGTCGCCAAGCGCCTCTAAAATTCGGCGAGCCAGCGCTTCTTCGCGCATAAGGGCAGAGCCACAGGCCACATTACAGACCTTTTTGGCCGGACACCCCATATTGAAATCAATGACCTCAGCGCCCGCATCAACAGCCCAACGAAATGCTTCGGTAAGCGCAAGCGGATCAGCTCCCAAGAGCTGCACAACCCGGGGGCATTCCTCGTCAAAAAATTTCAATCTGGCTAAGGTTTTGCGGCTATTTCGCAATTGCGGTGCACTGGCGAGCATTTCACCCACCGCATAATCGGCGCCGAATTGGCGACACAAACGCCTAAAAGGCGCGTCCGTCACCCCGGCCATTGGTGCCAGAAAAAGCCCGCCGTCAATACGGTACGGTCCTAAATTAAAACTCATCAGGAAATTTCGCCCACGAAAACGCCACCGAAGGAGTAGCCAGCAATGGAGTTATTTTAATAATGCTGCCCATTTTTTGAGCAACATTTCTGCTTTTTCTGATTCAAAACAAACTATCCGTAGAAAAATAGTCATCAGAAGTCAACATATTGTGTTTTGAGAATATAAATTCTCTATTTGGAGAATTTCTGTCCCAAAGCCATGAGCGCCTGAGGAGTTCCGACATTTTCCCAAAAACCGGTAAAAACCTCCCCGCTCACGCGGCCGGCTTCAATGAATTGATCCAACCAGGGGAAAAGTTTGGCAAAAACAATCGGCACGTTGCGGAAAATTCGAGGCGAAAAAAGACCGATGCTCGAATAGGTATACGTCCGAGAGTTTCTCGTCACAAGACCGTTGACCAATCCCATATCGCCTTCGGGATGAAAATCCGGGTTGGGCACCAAAATCAAATGTGCGTCCAATTGCCCTTGGCGGATTCGTTGAGCGTTTTTCCCTGTTAGAGCGGAAAAATCAAAATGCGTCGCAATATCGCCTGCCACCACAATAAATGGTTCATCCCCTTCACTTAAAAGAGGAAGAGCCTTGGCGATGCCTCCGAGCGTTTCGAGCGACTCATCATATGTTTTTCCTTCAACGGAATAGTGAATATCGGCCCCACGATAATGCGTCCCCAAGGCCGGCAAAAACGTTTCCGACAAATGAGCCGTATTGATCACTATTTGGTTAACGCCGGCGCGAACCAAACCATCAATGGACCAATCGATCAGACGTCTGTCACCGGCTTTTAACAAAGGTTTAGGCAACTGATCAGTTAAAGGCCGCATGCGCTTGCCGCGGCCTGCGGCCAAAATCATCGCTCGCACAACCGGCTCCTAGAACGTGTAGCCGTACTGCGGCACACTGTCTTCAATCTGGTCAACCAGGAAAAGAAGCGCCTTTAATTCGTCATAACGGTGGGCCGTTTGACGGACGTAATTAATGAAACGCGGCGTATCGGCCAAGTACTTAGGCTTATTATCACGGTAATTTAATCGCGCAAAAATGCCCAAAATCTTCAAATGACGCTGCAAGCCCATCCATTCGACATCTTTCCAGAAAATACCAAAATCCTGCGGCACGGGAATGCCGGCCTGACGAGCTTTTTCCCAGTAGCGAATAGTCATGTCAATGACAAAGGTTTCGCCCCAACTGATGAAAGCGTCTCGTAAAAGAGAAGCGATGTCGTAAGAAACAGGCCCATAGAGTGCATCCTGGTAATCAAGGATACCCGGACCGCCTTGCGGCACCACCATTAAGTTGCGGGGCATATAGTCGCGGTGCACAAACACTTTGGCTTGAGACAGATTATTTTGCAAAATTCGCTCGAAACAAACTTTCAGCAAAGCGCTTTGACGTTCATCTAAAGTCTTATTGCGGTGCTTAGCGATGTACCACTCGGGGAACAAATTCAATTCACGCGTCAGCGTTGCCCGGTCATACTCGGGCAAAACGCCTGGCTCTGAAATACTTTGCCATTTCACAAGCGCATCAATTGCTTCTGTCATCAATTCTCGCGCATTGTCTTCATTGAGGACATCCAAGTAAGTCTCGCGGCCCAAGTCGCTTAATAATAAGAAACCTTGCTCGGGACTTTGCTCGTAAATATGCGGCACAGTGAGCGACGCCTTTTCAAAAAGAGAGGTCACTTGGATGAAGGGACGAACGTCTTCATGAGCAGGCGGCGCATCCATCACAATGAAGGTTTTGCCGTTTTGATCGGTTACACGAAAATAGCTTCTAAAGCCTGCGTCTGAACTGGCCGGAGCCTCGCTTTCGACGTCTAAAGCGTACTTGGAAGCGATACCAGATAACCATTCGTGGCGCTCATTTTGACGATCCGTCATGTCTTTCCCCATTTTTCTTTCACTTTGATGGGCGAAATTATGACACGGAGAGCGAAGAGCGCCAAGCGCTTCGGCTATAATGGGCGGGTACTGTTTGACGAACCTAATTCATTCATTTCATGTCGGATTTTTCCAAAAACCCTTCGAAAGGGCTGCCCGCACTCAAAATTCTGAGTGTGGCGTGCGCGCTTGCCTGCGCAACTTACGCTCATGCTCAAACCTCCGATGGCGTTCGCCTGAGAACGGCAGGTTCACTCGATGACTCCCCACAAGTTGTTAACGAAAACAGCGCCAGTTTCATTTCGGCTGACCGAATGGAAACCACTGATGACCAGATTGTGCTCTCGGGCGACGCGGAAGTTCGTCGTGCCGGGACAGTCATTCGAGGCGACAACATTACCTACACCCAGTCGACTGACACGGTGGATGTGAAAGGAAACGCCGTGGTCACTCGAGCCGGCGCCCGTTTTGCCGGCCCCGAACTCAATTACCAAATTGAGACTGAAACGGGTGAAATGCAAGACGCGACCTATGAGTACGCCGCCCGCCGCATCCAAGGGAAAACAAAGTACGCACGATTTGAAAGCGGTCAGTCCACTCAGTTGCGAGAAGCTACGCTTTCAACCTGCAAACCCGGCAGCAAAGCCTGGTGGATAGAAGCCGACACGCTCACCATTGATGAAACTAGCAACATGGCCACTGCCCATGATGTGAGTTTTCACTTGGCGGGGCTTCCCGTCTTAGGCACGCCTTATGCCTTTTTCCCGGTGGGCACTGACCGTCAAAGCGGTCTTCTGACTCCCACTATCGGCATGAGTTCTGATTTGGGTTTTGACTATGCTCAGCCCATCTATTGGAACATCGCACCCAACTATGACTACACGTTCACGCCTCGCATTATGGGCAAGCGCGGCATTATGCTTGGCAATGAATTCCGATTCTTAACGGAAAACATGGGCGGCACCCTCACCTATGATTGGGTACCTGACGACCGCCATGAAGACAGAAGCCGCTATGGGGCCAGAGTGGACGCTTGGGCCAAATGGAATGACTTCCACTTTGATGTGGATTACAACCGAGCAAGCGACGGTGACTTCTTAAGCGACTTCTCCAGCAACCTCAGCGAAGGCGACAACGCCATCTTGCCGCAGGACTTTTCCGCCAAGTACAGCAAGGATTTCTGGACTGCCTCTTTGAGTGTGCGTAAAAACCAAGTCCTCGAACGTGATCATCACGATCCGGTCGACCGTCCGTATGAGAAAGTTCCGGAATTTAGCTGGAGCGCCTACTACGCGGACTTCTACGGCTTTGAAATTTCGAGCACCTTGGAAGCCACACGCTTTAAGCACCGCGATAAAGACTTTAAACCTGAGGGCGATCGTTTCTACATGAACCACTCCATCGCTTATCCGATGAGAGGCTCTTATTGGTTCTTTACGCCCAAGGCCATGTTGACCGGTGTTTCTTATAACCTCACGGGACTCAATAATCTTGACCCCGATTTCCGGAACACGGTGGGTTATGAAAAGAATTCCCACTTTGTGGTGCCGACATTTAGTTTGGATACGGGCTTGATCTTTGAGCGCGAAGCTTCATGGTTTGGTCAGGACGCTACCCAAACGTTTGAGCCGAGACTCTTTTACGTCTACACACCGTATCGCGACCAAAGCAAGATGCCGGTGTTTGACAGCTCTTACATGGATTTAAGTTTCGGCAGCTTTTTCATGGAAAATGCCTTCACAGGCCATGACCGAGTCTCTGAAGCCAATCAGGTTTCGCTTATCCTGACATCGCGTTACTTGGATCGCAAGTCCGGTCAAGAGTTATTTAGCGCCTCTATCGGCCAGCGTTACTACTTCTCCGATCAGGACGTCGCTTTAAATCGCTACACCATTGATGACTGGTACGAGTATCGCAGCGGCACGCGCAGTATTGAAGGTATCAACAAAGAAAGCCGCAGTGACTACCTCGGCAATATCACGGCTCATTTAACGAAGAATATTGTGGCTTCGACAACGGCTCAATACTCAACGAGCGAAGATCGCTTCACGCGCATTAATGCCGGCATCCGTTGGCAACCGAAACCATCTGCGGTGGTGGGACTTTATTACCGCTACGACGATCTTCCGACCACTCTCGAAGAAGACCGCATTAAACAAATCGACTTGGGTGTTCAATGGCCGCTTACCAATTCACTCTACGGTCTTGCACGCTACAATTACGCGCTTGATGAAAGTAAGCCCGTTGAAATGCTAGCCGGTGTTGAGTATGTCGCCGATTGCTGGGCCTTGCGCCTGGTCGGCCAACGCTCACTCGATAGTGAAGACAGGTACGATACAACCTTCTTCATCCAATTAGAATTGACGGGCTTGGGCTCTATCGGCTCTGACCCGATCGAAGAATTGCGCCGTGCCATCCCGGGCTATCGGCCTACGACAGACCAACCCGGTGCAGCCGGACTTTATGACTACTATGAATAAGATGAAATACTTGGCGTTGCTTGCCGCCTTTTCCGCAAGCGTATGTATGGCTCAAACCGCAGGCACTAAGACGGCTGCCTCTGAGCCGCAGGTTCTCAATGCCGTGGTCGCGGTTGTAAATAATGACGTGATCACCACGGGGGAACTTGCCGAGCGCGCTCACTCGGCCGCTTTGAACCTTAGACGCCAAAAGATTCAATTGCCTCCGATGCCGCAACTGCGGGCTCAAGTTCTCGAGCAGCTTATTTTGGAGCGCGCCATCTCCCAGCGTGCCCGTGAAACCGGCATTCGTGTTGATGACGGTGTTGTCAATGCCACCATTGAGCAAATCGCCGCTCAAAACAAAATTACCGTTGCTGAATTGCGTCGCCGCCTGTCGCTTGATGGCGTGACATTCCCGCAATTTCGAGAAGAAATTCGCTCCCAAATTGTGGCTCAACGCTTGCGCGAACGCGAAGTGGATGAAGAAATCAAGATTCCAGAAAGTGAAATTGATGCGTTCTTAGCCGACCAGGCGGGCTTCAACATTAACGATACGATTGAGTACAACATCTCGCATATCTGGATTCCGACCTCTGACGGCATGAGCACCGAAGAACTCAACAACGCCCGCGACACGGCCGAAGATATTTTGGATCGTGCCCGTGACGGAGAAGACTTCGGACAACTCGCCGCCTCTTTCTCGAGAGCGCCGGATGCCTTGGATGGCGGCAACCTCGGTTGGAGAACGCTGTCGCAAATGCCGACAGCCCTGTCTACCGCGGTTCGCGAAGCCCGACAGAATCCGTCTAAGATTGCAATGAATGTCAGCTCTGACGGCTACTACATCGTCAAAGTCAATGACCGCCGCGATGGCGTTCAAACAAAACTCGCTGGCGGCCCGGTTACCCAGACTCACGTTCGCCACATTCTGATGGCCGTAACTCCGGTGACCGATGAAGCAACCGTTTTAAACCGCTTAAACGACATTCGTAAGCGTTTGGTGCAAAACAAAGAAGACTTTGCCACTCTCGCCCGCTTACATTCCGTGGACGGTTCGGCCACGCGCGGCGGTGACTTGGGTTGGGTGCAACCCGGTGATACGGTTCCGGCTTTTGAAGAAGCCATGAATCGTTTGCAGCCCGGCGAAATCAGCCAACCGATTAAGACTCAATACGGTTATCACATTATTCAAGTGATCGATCGCCGTGAAGAAGCGATGAACGCAGAACGCATGCGTTACATGGCCCGTCAAATTCTTCGTCAAAGAAAATTGGCTGAAGCCACGGCCACCTGGCAGCGCGAATTGCGTGACCGCGCCTACGTTGAAATTCGCCGCGACGAACTCTAAAGGACTGGGAAAGCATGCAAAACGGATTAGCCGGGCATCGCGCTCGTAAACGCTTCGGACAGAATTTCCTGCACGATGAGCATTGGATCGAGCGTATTGCGCGCACCATTGATGCCAAGCCCGGCGAAACCGTTGTCGAAATTGGTCCGGGCCAGGCTGCGCTTACCCGCAAAATGATTGCTGATGCCGGACATGCCACGGCTATTGAAATTGACCGTGATTTAGCGGCCTGGTTAAAAGAAACTTTCCCTGAAACGCTGACATTGATTGAAGCGGATGCTTTGAAATTGGACTGGAATGAAGTTCATTCGGGTAAGGCTCTGCGCATTGTCGGCAATCTCCCTTACAACATTTCCAGCCCCCTGCTTTTTCACCTGATGACGGTGGCCGATCGTGTCATTGACCAACATTTCATGCTTCAAAAAGAAGTAGTTGATCGAATGGTGGCCACGTCCGGCAGCAAGGTTTACGGCCGACTGTCAGTTATGCTGCAGTACCGCTACCGCATGCAAAAGATGTTTGATGTGCCACCCGGCGCCTTTACCCCTGCCCCCAAAGTGACCAGTTCCATTGTGCGCATGATTCCTAAAAAAGTAGACGAACTCTTGCCGGTGGACCTCGAGCGCTTTTCTGTCATTGTGGCCGCGGCCTTTAATCAGCGCAGAAAAACACTTCGCAATGCGTTGGCGAAACTTCTGACCGAAGAAGATATAAAAAAGGCAGGCGTCGATCCTGCCCTTCGAGCCGAAGCGCTTGATGTTGAAGCTTTTGTGAGATTAGCTCGCATCAATGCTTAAAAGGGCAGTGTCGGCATATAGACGCCCTTTAAAGCCCGGCGAGCATTTTCATAGTTCGGGTAAATCTCTCCGACTCGCTTCCAAAACCGTGCGCTGTGATTCATTTCATCCAAATGAGCCAACTCGTGCGCAATCACATAATCAATTAACGTCGGCGCCAAATGAATCAACCGCCAGTTAAGTCTAATGCGGCGATCCGAGCTGCAAGAGCCCCAACGCCCTTTGGCGCTCGACAACCCCCAACCGCTAAAACTGACCAAAGCTTGATCGGCAATATCTTTTATCCGACCTCCCAGATAGCGCTCAGCTTCCTTTTTAAACCACACCTGAACCCAATCCCTGACCCGGTCCTGTTCCGTGTCTTTCGGAGCATTCACAATCAGCTCTCGCCCGTTCTTTCCTTCAGTCAAAAAGACACTTCGTGCTGCGGGCTCAAGGCGCAACTTCAAAGGCTCTCCCAAATAAGGCAATTGGGCCCCATCAACAAAACGCACGGTTTGCATCCCCAACTCTTTTTGCCAATTACCGAATTCGCTGAGTTTCTTCTGAATCCAACCCTCTTTTTCCTGAAGCATTCTTTCAATTTCGGCCACCGATACCCATCTTGGCGCCCGAACTGTTACACCACGTTCATCCACAATAAAGCCCACTGTTTTTCTTTTGGCACGCTCTAAGTGGTAAGAAAAAACGGGCGTCAGATCGAAACCCTTTTTCTCACGGGTGGGTTGGGTACGCATTTGAGAAAGAACATCGGGAATACTCGGCTGCGTTTTAAGCGTGTCAATCGATTGCGAGTCCTTTTCTGCCTCATCATTACTCGTAAAAAAGTCAAATGAAAGCTGTCTCACAATGCTCGTCCCAATAGCCAATTAGGCTTGTGTTTTCCCACTAAATTCACTGGTTTCTTTATTCCCGTAAACCAGCGGTGAAATCACATGCATTTCACCCTCGATCCAATTGACAAGCTCTGCCTGCACATCTTCAAAGCTACGTCCTTCGGTCTTAATCATGGGGCCCACGGAGACCGTGATTAAGCCGGGTGTTTTCGAAATTGAATTGCGCGGCCAGCATTCGCCGGAATTTAAAGCAATCGGAATAATCGGTGTTGAAGTGGCTACGGCAAAGCGAGCACCTCCTGACTTATAGTGTGTCTTGACACCGGGCGCCGTGCGAGTGCCTTCCGGAAACATCGCCAACCACCAGCCCCGCTTCATGAAATCTTTTCCTTGATTCATAAATTGCTCGTAAGCCCGAGAACCCTTTTTACGGTCAATCGCCATCATGTGCAAAGTGGCTAGAGCCTGACCGAAAACGGGCACGTAATGCAGCTCTTTTTTATAAACGAAACTCGCCTGATGGGGAATTAAGGAGGCCAATGCAAAGATATCCCAAGCCGATTGGTGCTTAGAGAGGATCAAGACAGATGTGCCGTCTGTGGGGAAGTTTTCCGTTCCTTTGAATTGATAGCGCATCCCACAAATCACTTCTCCCATTTTGAGCATAAATCGCGCCCAACCGACAGCTAACCGATAGCGCAGGGAAACGGAGGCCGGATACAAAATAATTAAAGCGATCGCTAAAGGAATCAGCGTAATCGCCAAAACAATGTAATAAATCCAACCGCGGACTGTTGACATATTTCTTCCCCAATACAGAGAAAGGCCCCGCTTACGGAGCCTTTCGCCTTATGACACTTCAGAATGCACTACTTTGCCAAACGAGAAAGCTCGGCCACCATGTTCATTGTACGATGCAAACGCAACAAGAGGGCCAAACGATTGGCTCGTACCTGAGCATCCTCTACATTGACCATGACATCTTCAAAGAAGCGGTCAACCGGTGCCTTCATCGGAGCCAAGCTCTTCAAAAGCTCGGTGTAGCGGCAGGCTTCATAATCAGCCTTGGCGCGCGGTTCGGCTTCGCAAAGCGCGGCATAAAGCGCTTTTTCAGCATCGGAGTCAAAAAGCGCGCTATCGACCACATCGGTTTGCGGAGCACTCTTTTTAATAATGTTGCCGATTCGCTTATTGGCCGCAGCCAGCGCTTCTGCTTCAGGCAATTGAGCAAATGCACGGACAGCTTCCAAGCGGGCCGGAACATCCAACACCATCGTAGGATGCGTTGCCAACACGGCGTCGACTTCCTGAGCGCTGTAACCCTTATCTTTAAACATCACGCGGATTCGGTCTTCAAAGAAGGCCAACAAATCGCTTCTTGCGTCTTGAATGTTGGCGACAGACTTCATTGCGTTGTAGCCAATATCGACTAAATCCGTAATCGCCACATTCAAGCGTTTTTCGATGAGCATGCGAAGCACACCCAAGGCATGACGGCGCAGGGCAAACGGATCCTTGTCACCGGTGGGCATTTGACCAATACCGAAAAGACCGGAAAGAGTTTCCAATTTATCGGCCAAGGCCACGGCCAAGCTCACAGGCGTTGACGGCAGAGCGTCGCCGGCAAAGCGCGGCTGGTAGTGTTCACGAATGGCAAGCGCCACATCTTTAGATTCTCCGTCATGCAAGGCATAGTATTCACCCATAATGCCCTGAAGTTCCGGGAATTCGCCCACCATTTGCGTTAAAAGGTCAACTTTGGCCAATTGAGCGGCACGCACCGCTTCTTCACGGTTGGCGCCGATCAGATCCGCAACCTTCGCGGCAATGGCCTTAACACGTTCGACACGTTCGGCTTGCGTGCCCAACTTATTGTGATAGACCACGTTCTTTAGAAGCGGAATTCGACTTTCTAACGTTTGCAAGCGGTCTTGATCATAGAAGAACTTCGCATCGGCCAAGCGGGCGCGCACCACACGGGCATTGCCGGCGCTGATTTCCACACCGCCATCCTTGGCTTCCAATTGAGAAACCAAGAAGAAACGGTTCATCAAGCGGCCCTTTTCATCCTGCACAGCAAAATACTTTTGATTTTGCTGCATGGTAAGAATCAAGCATTCTTGAGGTACCTTCAAAAATTCTTCTTCAAAGGTGGACTGGTAGATAACCGGCCATTCGGTCAATGCCGTCACCTCATCGATCAAATCTTCAGGCATGATTGCTTCGCCACCGATAGCGCGGGCCCCTTCGACCACATCGTGAACAATCTTTTCACGACGCTTGGCAAAAGAAGGCATCACCTTGGCTTCGGTCATCATCTGAGCTTCGTAGCCGTCGGCCGAGCGCAAAGAAATGAGCTCATGGGTATGGAAGCGGTGACCGCTTGTCAAACGATCCGCCTTTAAACCCAAAAGCGTTACAGGCACCACATCTTCTCCATAAAGAGCAACCAGGTGCTTAGCCGGGCGAACGAAAGAAACCGTTGTCGTGCCATCGGCCAACTGATAGTGCATCACCTTCGGAATCGGAAGATTAAAGGCTGCGGCTTCTAATGCCGCTTGCAAACCGTGAACCAATTCCACTCCGGGACGGATGCCTTCGTAAAAGAGTTGTTCGTTTTTGCCGTCATTGACGCGCTTTAAGCTCTTTACATCGGCAACGATTCCCAACGCCTTCATCTTCTTTTCAAGAGCCGGAGTTGGATTGCCGTCAGCATCCAAACCCACCTTTACGGGAACGAGCTTTTGTTTAAAAGCCTCATCGGGCGACTTGGCTAAAACTCCTGTCACCAACGCGGCCAAACGGCGCGGAGAACCGTAAACGGTCGTTTGACTCCCCTCTTCCAAAAAGTGCTGAGAGGCTAAGCTCTTCGTTAAGTTTTGCGCAAACGCTTCGGAGAGTTTCTTGAGTGCCTTCGGCGGCAACTCTTCGGTTTGCAATTCCACTAACAAACTGGTCATTTTTTACTTGCCTCTTAGGAATTCTTTTTCAACATCGGGAAGCCCAAACGTTCGCGGGCATCGTAATAGCTCTGAGCCACGGCACGGCTGATTGTGCGAATACGAGCAATGTAGGCTGCGCGTTCGGTCACGCTGATGGCGCCGCGGGCATCCAACAGGTTAAAGGTGTGGCCGGCTTTAAGCACCATTTCATAGGCAGGCAGCGCCAAATTCAAATCCATCATGCGCTTGGCTTCGCCTTCGAAATAATCGAACTGCTTCAAAAGCTTTTCAGGGTCACTCGCTTCAAAGTTGTAGTGGCTTTGTTCCACTTCGTTTTGATGGAACACGTCACCATAGGTCAGCGTGCGGGTTGAGCCGTCCGCGTCTTGCCAACGGGTATAAACCAAATCGAAGACGTTGTCGCAGTTTTGCAAATACATCGTCAAGCGTTCAAGCCCGTAAGTGATTTCACCGGTGATAGGCTTACATTCCAAACCGCCCACTTGTTGGAAGTACGTAAATTGCGTCACTTCCATACCGTTCATCCAGATTTCCCAACCCAGACCCCAGGCACCGAGCGTCGGGTTTTCCCAGTTGTCTTCCACAAAACGGATATCGTTGATTTCAGTGTCGACACCCAAAGCGCGGAGACTGCCCAAATACAAATCCACAATATTCGTAGGAGCAGGCTTTAACACCACTTGGAATTGATGGTGTTGGTGCAAGCGGTTGGGGTTTTCGCCGTAACGAGCATCTTTCGGACGACGGGAGGGCTGCACATAAGCGGCGCGCCACGGCTCCGGTCCCAAAGCCCTTAAAAAGGTCGCCGTGTGCGAAGTACCGGCACCCACTTCCATATCAATCGGTTGCAAAAGCGCGCAACCTTGTTGATTCCAATACTGCTGCAAACGCAGGATGACTTCCTGAAATGTAATCATCGGTCCAATCCAAAAATTGAGAAATCGGTTAAGGGATTATCCAATCCCGAAAATTTTTTAATTTTAGCCCTTTTGAAGCCGTTTTTCGGCGAACGTACAGATAAAAGCGGCAATTAACATCAAAAAGGCGAGAATGACAGCCGGCCAGTCGCCCCATTTAACATAGGGAGTGGCTTCTCCCTTCATCGTTGTCACGGTTACGTCCATCGTGGCATCAATGTCCGTCGCCAAGCGCTTCACAACAACGCCATGCGCATCCACATAAGCGGTTTCGCCGCTATTGGTCACGCTCAAAAGTGGTCGCGCGGTTTCAAGCGCACGCATCTGAGAAATCTGTAAATGCTGACTGGCGGCCTTTACCGGTCCAAACCACTTCAAATTCGAAAGGTTAATGAGAAGTTCGGGGGAAGCATGATCCCAAGCCCGAATCCATTCGCTGCCAAATAAGTTTTCGTAGCAAAGGTTTACCGCCACGCTGTGGCCTGCGAAATTCATTGCCGTTTGTAATTCATTACCCGGTTGCAAATCCGTCATCGGGATGCGCATTGCATCAATAAACCAACGGAATCCCCATGGCACGAACTCACCAAACGGAACTAAATGATGCTTTTGATAAAGGGATAGATCCCCCTTTTCATCCAGCGCAATCGCCGCATTGCTGTATTGTCCGTCAGAGAGCCAAAACGCGTTAAAAAGCAGGGACTTTTTCTCTGACTTCACCCATTGAAGAAGTCTTTCTTTTTGATCATTCGGAAACTGCTGCCACGCTAACGGATAGGCAGACTCAGGGAGAATCACCGCGTCTACCGAAGCCTTTTCCACTTTGACGTTATCCAAGTAAAAATACATTTCGTCAAAGCGTTCACTCATTGACTGCTGCAAAAGGCGCGGCTCTAAATTGGGTTGCACCAAGCGAACGGTCATCTCTCCCGAAGGCTCGCTCCAAACGATTTGTTTGCCTGCCATCGACAAAAGCAATACAGAGAAAATCGTGATGCCGCAGGCTGCCACATAAATCCACTTCCCTTTAAGCGCCCAAATAGCTCCAATTAAGCCAGCGATCCACACAAGGCCCTGGAGCACACCAAAGCTTCCGATAAAAGGAGCTAAACCAGCAAGCGGCCAATCGACGATCGCATAGGCGGGATTGAGCCACGGGAAACCCGTGAGCAACCACCCGCGCACCCACTCCAATAATGTAAAGGCCGCAGGAAGAGCCAGCGCCATACGAACAATAGGATTAGAGACAAATTTAACCACTAACACAAAAGCAAAGGTTGGAAATAGCGCCAGGGCTAAAGAAAAGACGCAAGTGGTTACATAGGTCCATTCCAGTGGCATATAGCCATAGTGGTACATGCTGTAATAGACCCAGCTGATGCCGGTCACAAACCAACCGAAACCGAAAGCCATCCCCCAAAGCACGGCATGCGAGACTTTTTCCGTAACGCCCACGATATAGAAAATCAAAATGAGGGCGGCTAACGCAAATAAGGGCGTGTTGGCCGGCGCAAAGGCGCTCGCAAGCGACGCACCGCTTGCCAAACTCAAGCCCAGCCGATAAACATAGTATTTTTTCTCAGGGGATAACAGCATCACGTTTTATTCTTCTTTTGTAGCGGCTTCCTGCG